>JAAYEH010000020.1 GCA_012728855.1 Rhodopirellula sp.
CTGTCAATGCCCCGCCCCCAACGTTGCCGCCGAATCGGTGCCCTTCCGGCCAACTCGGTCTTCAAGCCTGCCGGGATTCCAGGCCGGGATCTTGGAGAGGTGGTCCTCACCGTCGATGAGTTCGAGGCCCTGCGGCTGGCTGACTACGAGGGACTTTACCAGGAACAGGCTGCCGAGCGGATGAAAGTATCCCGGCAGACCTTCGGTCGAATCGTGGAAGCGGCCCGCAAGAAGGTCGCCCAGGCATTGGTCAAAGGGATGGTCTTACGTATCGAAGGAGGACAAGTAGAAATGGCTGAGACAAAAGCTTTCGAGTGCGCCGACTGTGGGCACGTCTGGGAGGTTCCGTTTGGCACCGGTCGCCCCGAGGGCTGCCCTTCCTGCCAAAGCAAGACGTTCCATCGAGCACGGGAGGTAGGGGCCGGAGCGATGGGCGGTGGTGGTCGTTGTCGCCGCAACCGGCATGGTGGTCAGGGCGGCCACGGGCGTGGTCGTCGTGGCGGCCGAGCGGCGGGTCAGGTCCAAAACAAGGAGACCAGCGAGTGAGAATGGCAGCAGCTTCGGAGGATGATTGCGAAGGAAGAGATCTCTCGCCTGTGCAACGAGGCGGGATTCAAGCTCAAGGAGGATCAGCCAGAGTTACTACCGTATCAGGAATTCCTCGTATTTGAGCGGCCTTGAGCCAGGAACGACGGTAATCACGATTCCATGACCACCTACTTCGATCAGTCCGCCGCTACTTGGGACAACGAACCCCGCAGGATCGCTCTGATGAAGGCGGTGGGTGAGGCGATTCTCCGTGAGGCAGGGCCATCCAGCGACATGGATGTCCTCGACTACGGCTGCGGGACGGGGTTGGTAAGCCTGTTTCTTTTGCCGCACGTCCGAAGTGTGACCGGTGCTGACAACTCGCCCGGAATGCTAGAAGTGCTTCAGAAGAAGATCGCCGAGGGCGGTGTTGGCAACATGAAGGTCATGCACATGAACCTCGAAGAGGGGACGGTGCCAAACGACCGGTATCACCTGATCGTCACCAGCATGACCATGCACCACGTCGCCGACACAGCCAAGGTGATCCGTGGCTTCCATGAACTCCTTCATCCTGGCAGGAGGCTCTGCATCGCCGATCTCGATAAAGAGCCGGGAGTCTTCCACCCGCCCGAAGCAAACTCAAGTGTACATCACCACGGATTTGACCGGGAATGGCTGAAGAACCAGCTTATGGTGGCTGGATTCACGGATATGCACGACGTGACTGCCCATACTGTCACGAAGCCGATTGCGACCGGCGAAGAGCGGGACTTCCCGGTGTTCTTGATCGTAGGTCGTCGCAGGTAACCGACCCATCTACGGCACCCGTCCAGTGAGGGGGCGAAGATGGTCGTCCTGTAACCGATTTACGGAGTCGTGCGTCAGTCCAGGCAGGACTGCCTGCCGCAGAAGTTGAATGCCAGCCAGATAGTCATCAATGAGTGCCATCGATTTGTTCCTGGAGTGTGGGATCAGCCGTCTTGTGAGCGGCGGTCTTGCTCGTCGTCCCTGCATCCTGCTTGAGTCCGTCGGGCCACGGCGTCGATCTCCTTGAGGCATTCCGGGCAGTACCAAGGGGCGGGAGTCTTTACGGGCCTCGGGCTGCGTTTGCGGCACTTGGCGCAGAGGTAACGCTTGCCCTTCACGGCGGTTTTCGGACGGGTCTTCTTTCCAGTCCTGGAACGGAACGACACGGGCAAGCCATTCAGGATCGGATGGCCGCCGGTGGTAATCGGGCGTGGAGAGGCGGTCTTCGGACATGGCTACGGTGGCGAGGGAGACGATGATGAGGACGGGAAAGCCCCGCCTTTTATGGTGGTATCGTTAGGCACAGGGTTCGGGAGTGTACCAGAATCGGTCGATGTGGGCGTAGATCGGTTTGCGGTCGTCGGAAGACGCGGCTCGGCTAAGCGGGCGGGATAGAACGTAGACGCCTTCCCATTCGCTTTCCCAGGAGTCAGCCAAAAAGTAGGCAACCAAACTTCGCGGAAGCAACCGAAAAAGAAGCCCGTCGTAAACGAATGTTACAACGGGCTTTAGAGAGGCGGAGGGCAAGGGATTCGAACCCTCAACCGGTTGCCCGGCACCTGATTTCGAGTCAGGCTGCTAACCATTCGCGTACCCTCCGGCCGAACGCCTTACAATGTACTATTCCCGTCCTCGGCTGGCAACCTCGCCATCGTCCCCGGCGGCACGGCGGCGGAGTTCAGCGGCGGTGAGGGCGCGGTCGTAGAGCCGGACTTCATCAAGTAGGCCCGTGAAATATGCCCGGTGTTGCGAGGCATAGCTTCCTAGAGATAGGGGGTGGCGACTGCCGCGAATGAGCCCGGTGCGCTGGAGTGTGCCGCATGGTTCGCCGTTGAGATAGAGGCTCATGCCGCGGCCATCGCAAACGCCGGCGACATGCGCCCACTCGGCGAGCGGCAATGGCCGGTCGGCGACCAGGTGATGGCTCCACGGCGACTGCGGTACCGCCCAGCAAAGCCGGCCATTGTGCAAACCCAAACGAAAGCCCGCGGCGCCGTCGCCATAGATGCTGTTGATGAACCATTTGTCGTTTTGAGCGGGTGTCTCGGTGCGAATCCAACATTCCACCGTGACGGCTGGCAGCGTTTGCTCGAAAACGCCCGCGGGGACGACAACACTGCCTCCTCGACACTCCAACGCTTGTCCCGTCCGCCCCGGTACACGGCGAGCTTCTTCCACCCGCGCGCCGCGGCCGTGGCCGCTGTAGTCGCGGGCGACCGGGAATCCCTGCTCCTCGTCGAAAGTCCACCAACCGATCAGGCCCGGCTCGTTCCCGCCGGGGGCCAGGGTCCGCTCAGCGCACTGCCGCCGCATGGCCAGAAAATCCCCGAACCGCTTCTCGTAGGGGCCTCGCCCGATATCCTCCGGGATGATGTCCGCATGGCTTTCGGATGCATCGGTGAAGGCCGCTCGGACGGCGTCCAGGTAGCCGAAACCGTACTGTCGGTGGGGAGCGATGTAGTGGCCTTCCCCGTACTCGTTCCAGTTGTCCAGCAGGACAAGACGGCGACCGAGACTACTTGCCGGCAGTCGACCTGCGGCAGATCGGGCCTTTTCGCAGAGTCGTTGAAAATCACCCGGCGGCAGGCGCCAGATGCTTTGACTGGGGTGCCAGGGCCTGGAATCCCAGCCCATCGAGACGGTGAGCAGATACGGTAGGACATCCAGCTCCTGCCAGCGGGCCCACGCCTTTTCCTGAGCCGCGATCGCGTCGGCGGGCGAGGGATGGTTCGCCACTGGCCAGCAATACGAAAAACTGTGGTCCAAACCTTCGTCTCGCATCAGCTCCAGCGGTTCGGCTCGGTCGCCGCGGTATTCGCCGAGGATCCAAAGCCCGTCGAAACCGGCCTCGCGGCAGGCCTGGCGGACCTTGTCGAGCGTCTTGCGGACGTTCGCCACGCCGCCGAGGTCGCCGACCAGATATTCGGGCCGATAGATGAACAAGAGTGGCTTGTTGTCGATCTTGAGGTAGGAAGGATGCTTGAAATAGTCCTTGATCCAGAAGGGCAAGAGATTTTCGAGGAAGTCGGCTTCGGAGGCCACGCCGGCGCTGCCGCGGTTTTGATTCTCCCACATAATGCAGAACTTGAAGCGATCGCCAAAGCGGGACCGGAAGAGGCCATCGCGGATGCCGTGTTCCAGCCGCATCTCGACGCCACGGCCCTGATTCTCGCGATACCAGCAATAGACGAAGAACGAAATGCCGTGTTCCAACGCCCACTTGATCTCCCAGTCGGTGACCTCGGGATCGTCCTCGTCGTACCAGCCCAGCACGGGCTTGCGCTCCGGGTAGGGTGTAATCAACTCCCAGCCGCTGGACCGTGAACCCTGTTTCCAGAGCGGGCAATAGTGGGCGCCAACGAGGACGTCGCCCGTCACCGGGCGAGGCTCGGGAATATAGTCGGTCGCGGGCAGGTCAAGCGGCGGAGTAAAAATCAGCGGCACGGTCGCTGATACGCCGCTCGCCGCATCCGACGCCATGTGCAGGGTAAGCGCAACCGTCCCCGCAGTGCGGCTGACCACTTGCCATTCTAACTCGGCGGTGTCGCCGTAGCCGAGTTGAGCGATGCGACGACTCGCATTGTCTTCGACGGTCACACCGGCAGGCACGTCCAACCGCGCGATCCAATCCTTCGCCGGCCCCGCCATGTTGCGGACCGTGGCGATCACACGACAAGGCCTTTCCGCGCGGTTGATGGCCGCATCGGCGAGGAGCTTCTCGATCTTCAACTCAGCCGGAAGGTCAGGCTGGGACGTCATGCGAATCGTGTCGAGCCGCACCTCGGCAGGCTGGTCCGAGGGAATCAGACAGAGCATTCTTACGGTCCCGGCAGCAAGACCTGCCTGGCAAAGGGGAACCATATACGAATGGGCTCGGCCATCCGCTTCGATGGGCAGGGCAACCGTCCCCGTCGCCTCGTCGGTGACGAGGACAACTCGCGCGGTGGCTCCGGCGGAAACGGCCATGCGCAGGCCGAGATACGCCAGGCCATCCAGAGGAATCGCCAGTCCTTGCCGGTAGATGGCTGCAGCGGGCAGTGCGGTCCGAGCGGTGAGGCTATGGTTGGCCGGCGCGAGCGAACCGCCCTGGATCTCCCAGCCCTGCAGGCCATCGGCGAAATCGTAGCTCGTGCGCGACTCGGCTACTGGACCAGCGATCGGACGCAGGTCGAGCGACTCCAACAACACCTCGCCTTCAGAGAGCGGGTGATCGTAGACGCGTACCTCGTCGATCTCCCCTTTCCAGCCCGTTGGAGCCCATTTCTGCGGCAAGCCGACCCGGATCGGTTGGCGCGACGGTTTCAGCGGGCCGCTGCGCTGCACATGGTAGCTCTCGCCGTCGATCCACAGCTTGGCTTCCGAGCCATCCCAAGAGGCGGCAACGAAGTGCCACACCCCGGGCTTGAGCGTGCGGCCGCGAACGCGCGGCTCAAGTTGATCGCCGGCATTGACGAACAGCGAAAGTTGATTGCCTTCGTTAGGCGGATCGAGGCGGAGCATGAACACTCCTTGCTGAACGATGAGGCCCCGGTTCTCAGCCCCCTCGGCCGACCGAACCCAGCATGAGATGCCCATCCCGCCGCTTGCCGGAAAGGCTGACGGCAGCGGGATTTCCACCCCGCCCGTCCCATCGAGACGGACGGCGCCGCCCGTACGGCCAGGTACCGCGACTGCCCCATGTACTTGTGCGTCGACCTGGTTGCCCGACGAGTCGCGACCCAGCGCGGTGGGATCGTCGAACGAGTACGAAGCGACGACTCCTGCTTGAGCCGGCACGAAAATCGGGCCGACAATGCCCAAGAAGACGACGGCGCCAAGGAGGCGGACCGTGAGAGGCCCTAACAAAACCCAGCGCGAGCAATCACCAGCAGCCCGGCTGCTCTCGATCGGGCCGTCGTAATTCCGGTATCGGAGTTGATGGTACCAGCCGGGCTGCTTGCGTGCGGGAGTGTTGCGAGGGCTTCTCAGGAACGGCTGATGCATAATATTCCAATCCGATTTAAGAAATCCCGTAAAGAAAATGGGGGCAGGCACCTGGCCAGGACGCGTATTCTGCTCTGTTTCGCGGTAACTGTTCATGGGGCGGAAAGAAGGAGGACACCCCGACCGCCCCGTGAACGGTTACCCTTTCTCGGACTGCGATTCTATCACAGACGACCGGCCCGAACCACCAGCACGATCGGGCTTCTTCAATCCAGCGCGTCGATTTGACTTGAAAAGGTCCGGTGGCGAAGATGGAATTCCATGGTGAACGAAAGAGGGACGGTCTCGGGAGATTCCGCGAGTTTCCGTTCTCGAAATCGTGCAAGTTTACATAGAATCGCATGGACACCTCGTGGGGAGAACCAACCGTGAAACAGTTGCCAGTTACCCTTGCGACCGCGGCTGCGGCCGTCGTTTTCGGTGTTTTGACGCCCGCGGCTGCGCACGCCGCGCCGGCCGCCAGACCGAACGTCCTTTTCATCGCCATCGACGACCAGAACGATTGGATCGGCTGTCTCGGCGGCCATCCGTTGGTGAAGACTCCGCACATCGACCGGTTGGCCGGGCAAGGCACGTTGTTTGAAAACGCGCACGTGCAGTCGCCGTTGTGCAATCCTTGTCGGACGAGCCTTCTGCTGGGTTTGCGGGCGACGACCACCGGCGTCTACGGACTCGCCCCCTGGTTTCGCACGCTCGATGCCTTCAAAGACCGCACCACGCTGCCGCAATACTTTCGAGAACACGGTTACCGGACCTTCTCGACCGGAAAGATCTACCACGGCGTTCCGCCCAAAGACCGGCCGCAAGAGTTCGATGTCTGGGGGCCGCATGGCGGCGTCGGCGCTCGGCCGCCGCAAAAGTTGATCCCGCCGACGCCGATGGGCAACCATCCGTTGATGGACTGGGGCGTGTTTCCGCACAAAGACGAGGACAAGGGCGACTGGCAAGTGGCCAGTTGGGGCGTCGAGCAGATCAACAACCCGCCCAAGGACCAGCCGTTCTTCCTGGCCGTCGGTTTCTTCTTGCCACACGTCCCCTGCTATGCGACGCAGAAATGGTTCGATCTCTATCCGGACGACGACTCCGTGTTGCCGCCGGTCAAGGAAGACGACCGCGACGACACTCCGCGATTCTCCTGGTATATGCACTGGAACCTGCCTGAGCCAAGGCTGAAATGGCTCCGCGAAAACAACCAGTGGCGAAACCTCGTACGGTCGTACCTGGCCTGTACGAGCTTCGTCGACAGCCAGGTGGGCCGCCTGATCGACGCCTTGGAAACCAACGGCCTGGCGGACAATACCGTCGTGGTGCTCTGGGGAGACCACGGATGGCATCTCGGCGAGAAACTTATCTCCGGCAAGAACAGCCTCTGGGACCGCAGCTCGCGGGTGCCGCTCATCTTTGCCGGTCCCGGTGTCGGCAAGCAGGCACGCTCGAACCGGCCCGTCGAACTATTGGACATTTACCCCACGCTCGTCGAGCTTTGCGGGCTTCCCGAGCGAAACGATCTGGAGGGGCACAGTCTCGTACCGCAACTCCGTGATCCGCAGGCCCCTCGCCCCTGGCCTGCGATCACTTCGCACAACCAGGGCAACCACGGCATTCGCAGTGAGCGATGGCGTTACATCCATTATGCCGACGGCTCGGAAGAGCTGTACGACATGGAAAAGGATCCCAACGAATGGACCAATCTCGCCGGAGAATCGCAGTACGCCGAGGTGATCGCGGAACATCGCCGCTGGCTGCCCAAGATCGACGTTCCCCCGGCCCCAGGCAGCGCGCATCGCATTCTCACCTACGACCCGACAACTGGCAAGACCGTTTGGGAGGGGCAAGAGATCGAGCCCGGCGCGCCGATTCCGGAGTGATGCTTAGGAGCGCCGGTGGAGCGCAAGGGCCGATGGATCTCAGCCGAGCTTCCGCGGATCCAACTTGCGCGCGGCCGCGTAGCAGGCCACGATGTTCTCCACCGGCGTGTCGGGCTGAATAGTGTTCGATGGCATCATGATCAGGCCGCCGTTGTAGCCGCAGGCCCGAATCAGATCCTCCACCTCGCGGCGGACGTCGGCGGCCGTGCCGAATGGCAACGTTCGCTGGATGCTGATGCCGCCGTGCAGCGTGATCCGGTCGCCCCAGCGGCGCTTGACGTCCACCGGGTCCATACATTCCGGCTGGATGGGATTGATCACGGTGAAGCCGACGTCGACAAGATCGTCCATTAAATCGGTGAGCTTGCCGTCGCTGTGGAAGAAGAAGATCGTCTCGGGATTGACCGCGCGACAGGCGTCGATCAGGCTCGCCCAGCGGGGCTTGTCGTACTTCCGCCAAAGTTCCGGCCCCATGATGATGCGGTCTTGCATCGCTACGTCGCCGACGACCTGAATCATATCCACCCCCGCGCGGGCCATCCGTAGGGCCAGTTCCGTCGCCAACGGGTAGAGCCGATCGTAGACCGCCTCCAACACCGGCACGTTGATGCGGTAGTCCATCAGCGCGTTCTCGTAGCCGCGGAGGTGCCAGAAGCGTTTGTAGGGATTGTCGATCTCGCCGGTGACAAAGCGGCCCTCGGCCTTCAGGGCGGCGACTTGGTTGGCGTAATCGGGCGGTTGGCGGACGTCGTCGGGTGAAGGAAAACGGTAGCGGAGAACGTCGTCCGAAGTTTCCGCCGATTGCAGCGGGCCGCTGAGCCATCGCTGATAGCGGTCGGAGCGGCCGAGTCGGAAGCGGATGCCCCAGCCGTCCTCGTAGGTCGATTCGTCGATCCAGACGGCGCGGTCGCCAGCCCGATGCCCGGGACGAGGGCCGGCTTTGGCGTCGAACTCCGCAAAGTGGATCGAGGGGGCCAGTTCCGTCCAGCCGTCGATGCCGAGATGTTCGAGAACGGTGGCCCAATCGTCTGTCTGGAAATGCCGTTTCAAGGCCACGACGACTTCGGGATGGAACCAGCCGTCCACCGGCGTGCGATCGGGCGGCTGGTGGTCGAGGGCGTTGAGAATACGCTGGCGCGGTGTCATCTTGGGGGCCTCCTGGTGAAGCGGATTCTGACCGGAATGCCCGCGGAAATCAATACGATTGCGGCAACCGTCCTGCCGGCTCTTGTTCCCAGCGGCGATGACTGGTGTAAAATATGACTATCGGCGGGAGCTGTCGCCGCCGCTGGCTCCGGCCGACAACGCTTGGGCAGATGAGCTGCTCCGCTTGAAGGGGCTACGTTGAACTCGATCGCTAGCCGCGGTGAACCGCAACGAATGTCAATTGCCGACCCCTCGACTCCCGTACTCGCTCCTCCGATTTGCATCGGCCCGCTGGTGATCGACCCGCCGCTGCTGCAGGCGCCGATGGCGGGCTTCACCAACTACGCCTACCGGCAACTCGTTCGGCAACTCGGCGGCGCGGGCCTGCTGGCCACCGAGATGATCAGCGCTCGAGGGTTCGTGGAAATCGACGCCCGCGACCACGAGTTTCCCGATCGGCTTTGGGGAGTGATGGACGAGCCTCGCCCGCTGGCGGTGCAGATTTGGGACAACGATCCGGAGACGCTGGCCGCGGTGGGTGCCCGGCTCGCCCATGAATTTCGAGTGAGCGTGGTCGATATCAACTTCGGCTGCCCGGTGAAGCAGATTACGCAGAAGGCGAAAAGCGGGTCGTACCTGTTGCGTTGGCCGGACCGTGTCGGTCGGCTCGTCGCCGAGGTCGTGGAAGCCTGCCGGCCCACGCCGGTTACCGCCAAGATCCGGCTGGGCCCGACTCGCGACGCGATGAATGCCATCGACGTCGCCCAGGCCGTCGAAGGGGCCGGCGGCGCGGCGGTGACCGTCCACGGCCGCACCGCCCAAGACATGTTCCGCGGCGAGGCCGACTGGCGCCGCATCGCGGAAATCAAGCCGCATCTGGCCCGGATCCCGCTCATCGGCAACGGCGATCTTGCCACGGTCGACGCCATCCTCGGCGTCTTTCGCCACTACGAGGTCGACGGCGTGATGATCGCCCGCGCCGGGCTGTCGAAACCGTGGCTCTTCCGCCAGGCATGGGCCGCGTTGCGAGGCGAGCCGGTTCCGCCCGACCCGACCAACGCCCAACAACGAGAGATGCTCTTGGATCACTTCGGCATTGTCTGCGAGCGGTTCGGCGATGAGCGGGGGACCGCTCTGATGCGGAAATACGCTTGCTGCTATGCCCAGGGCCGCCACGGAGCCAGAACCTTCCGCGACCATATCAGCCGGGTACACGCCAAAAGCGAGTTTCTGGAGGTCGTGCAGCGCGACTTTCCTGGCGATGCCTGACTCGCCCGGCAGCCGCAACATCACAACAACCCGCCAATCTGTCAACTGAGGAGAATGAACATGACGATCCTGTTCGCCGCCGCGATCGCGTTGGCATTGCTCGGCGCTGAGACCGCCAAGGATCCAATTCGGGCCAAATGGGAGCGGGTTATCGAACATGCCGCCTTCAGTCCACGCGACACCGCCGAGGACATCGTTTACGATGGCAAAATGTGGATCTCCAACGCCTATCATAACGGCAACGTCCTGGTCCGCGACCTATGGAACTCCGCCGACGGGCTGACGTGGACACTGGTCAACGACGCCACGCCCTACGACGGGTACAGCGAGATGGTCGTGTACCAAGACAAGATGTGGGCGATCAAGGGGAGCGTCTGGGCCTCCACCGACGGTAAGACTTGGACTCAGGTGGCCGAAAAGACGCCGTTTGGAACACGGGGGTACGGGGAGGCGGTGGTTTGGCGCGGCCGCATCTGGCAGCTTGGCGCCGGCGCCGACATTTGGTCGACCGCCGATGGAGTGAACTGGACGAAAGAAGTCGAGGTTGCCGCTTACGGCAATCGCGGCGCGGCGGCAGTGGCGGTGTATCAAGACAAGCTCTGGGTGATGGGCGGCCGGTTCAATAGGGCAAACAATCCGCCCGAGAAGGGCTACAAGACGATGACCACGCTTGCCGACGTCTGGTGCAGTGCGGACGGCAAGGCATGGGATTGCGTCACCGAGCGCGCCGGGTGGGCGCCGCGGCATTGGTTCATCGCCCGGCAGTACGCCGGCAAGCTCTTCATCATCGGCGGGCACGACAACGTCAACAGCGCCAACTTCGGCGACACTTGGTACACGGAGGACGGCCGGACGTGGCGGCAGGTGGTCTGTGAAACCTGCTGGGCGCCTCGCCACGAGCCGACCGTCTATGTTTTCGACGGCAGTCTATGGGTGGTCGGCGGCAATGTGTGGCCGTTGATGAACGATGCCTGGCGGTTGACGCTGACGCGCTGAAGGCAAGGCGGCCTGGCCAACTCATAGCCACAGACCACAAGTTCCGGCCCGTTCGGCCGGGCCACTTGTTTGGGCCTCTAATTCGACGTCGCATCAACTTGCCTCGGGTTTCTCGCACGCCAGGCCGGCACGAATGCGGCTTACCACACGCTCGACCACTCGCGAGTCGCGAAAGAACTCGTGCCATCCGATGGGCCCCAGCCGGACTGCCGTATGGACAGCCACGACTCACGCAGTGGCGAATCGCAGCCAGTTCCGCCTCGGTCTCGCAATGGTTTACCAATTCCAGCCAATCCACAGGCCGAGGCAGCGGCCAAACCTGAATCCGGCCTGCCAGGGGCGTCGCACGGCCCGTAACAGCCAAACTTGACCAGGGCCAAAGTTCCGCACGCGCCACCAGGTTCGCGCGCAACGCGTTTCGCTCGGCGTACCGAACGACTTGATA
>JAAYEH010000212.1 GCA_012728855.1 Rhodopirellula sp.
CCGCGAAGGCCGAGCAGGTACATCCCCTCGGGGTCGTCGATCGGCACCCGGGCTTGATACGACGTGCTCTGCGGCCGCTCGATGCCCGTCGTCGGATCGGTCTGCGTCGGCAGTTCTCCGCCGTGTTTGGTGGAGAGCCTCGGCGGGCTGACTTTCAGTTCCGATTCCGAGATTTCCTCGATCGCGCCTTTGATCGGGGCGTCGGGAAAGCCTTCGACGAGGATGTCCACGCGCTGCTCGGGAAGGACGAGGTTCCGGTCGCTTTGATCGACGATAATTACGGCTTCGAGTTTTTTGGGGTCGCCGATTTGGCAGAAGAGGACGCCCTGTTCGAGGAAGGCGCCCAAGTTTTCGCGTTCCAGGGGCGTGCCCGACCAGGCGGCCAGGTTTTCCTCGGAGCGGTCGCGGGAGGGAGTGAGCGTGGGCGGCAGGACCGTGCCGTCGTCCGGAGCCGTCAGCCGCAACCGCTGTTGATCGGCCATTTTCTGCCGCAATTGCTCCTGAACGGTTTTCAGCGCCTCTTGTGCCGAGGGGAGTTGAGCGGCGACGTTGCGGTCGCTGAAACTTTGCTGCATCAGGTTTTGCACCCGGGCTTCGTATTCCTTAACGGTCCCCTGGAGCTTGATTACCTCGATGTCGAGGTCGATGTTCGCCAGTTGGGCCAGGGTTTGGCCGGCGGCCACGCGTTGGCCCGACTCGACTTCGACCAATTTCAGCGTGCCGGCCACGTCGACGTAGACGGGATGGGCGTCGCGGGCTTGGATTTCCAGCGGACACATCACGCTATGCGGAAGCGGCAGGAAGAGGAACAGCAGCAACAGCACCACGGCCACCGACAAACTCGTATAGAATCGCGGTTTTTTCACTTGATCAATCCTCCCGGGCACATAGAAGAACTTGCCCAGTTTATAGAGCGGCGTAACCAGCAATCCCCACAGGGCCGCCGCCACCAGTATCTGCCCGAAGATTTTCACTTCGTACGATTGGAACAATTTATAAAGGAACCAGCAGATCGAGAACACCACCACCCAGCGATACAAGGCCGCGGCCACCGAGTAGACGGCGAATAGAATCTGATTCCGCTGGGGGAGAAAGGGGTCGTCGGGCGGTTCGAGGCCCAGGCACAACTTACCCAGCTTGCGGCTGAGGATCGTGGTCGCCTTCTGCCGCAGGTTGGGAATCTCCATGAGGTCGGCCAGGATGTAATAGCCGTCGTAGCGGAGCAGAGGGTTGGCGTTGAAGAGGATCGTGCTGACCGAGGAGATGAACATTATGTTCAGGCAGAGGTTGTTGAACAATCCCGGCTGCGAGAACCACCAGAAAAAGGTGGCGATTGAGGCCAGGAGCAGCTCGACGAGGATGCCGGCGGCGCCGATGGCCGCCCTGCGCCATTTGCTGGGCAGCAGCCAGGAGTCGGAGACGTTGCAGTACAGGCAGGGGGTGAGCACGAGAATCATCACGCCCATCTCGTGGCACTCGCCGCCAAAGTGTTTGCACGACAGGCCGTGGCCGAACTCGTGGAAGATTTTCGTGATCCCCAGCACGATCAACAGCAGGAAACCGTTTTTCACGCTGAAAAACTGCTGGAACGCCGGCAACCTCGACCGGAACACGTCGAACTCGACCGTCACCAACGTCAGGGCCGACAGCGCCAGCAGGCAGCAAAACGCGACGGTCCAGGGGGAAAACAGCCAGCGGAAATACGGATACATGCGATTGAGCAGCCGCTCGGGGTCGAAGCCCTTGAAACGGATGCAGAGCACGTTGCTTACGGCGGCGAGTGCTTGCTTGCGTTTCCGCTCGTCGCGGCGTTTGCGGAGTTGGTGGCCCTGCCCGGCCACGCCGGCGACGACCAACCCGCTGCGGTGCAGGGTGCCGAGAAATTGCTGCAATTCCTCGAGCGTGATCTTTTGCGGAGGGAACTCTTCCTCGAACCGCTCCTTGATCTCGTCGAGACTGATGCGGCCGTCGAGCATCTGCAAGATGGCGTATTCCTCGTCCTGGAATCGGTAGTAGTTCAGCCCCACCGGATCCTTCACGATCCAGTAGCTGTGGCCGAGGTAATTCGACCGCCGCGAGATCAGATCGGGCCGCTTGCGAATCGGCAGCTTCCGAGCTGAACTGGACAACAGACTGTCTTGCAGGGTTACCATCGGTTGCGGGCGGGCGGCAGGCGGCGAGTGGTTAGTGGCTAGTGGCTAGTGGTTAGTGGCTAGTGGTTGGTGGTTGGTGGTTGGCGGCGAGTGAAGCCGCATTGGGCCGTCCACATTCATCCTTCATCCTTCCGCCTTCTCTCCCCTCTCTCCCCTATCTAAGATGAATAATCATTTCCGCGTTAAGTCCGGGGCTGAGCAACCAAACGTCGCCCAGTTTTCGGTTGTCGATCTCGGCCCGCACGAGGAACTCTCCGCCGGCCTCGATCAACGGCTTGACGTAGACGATTTTTCCGGGGAAGGACTCTTTTTTTCCGCGGGCGAGCGTAACGACCACGGTTACCGGCCGTCCCTGGATTTCGGCGGCGCTGAATTCGCGGGCGTTTACGTATCCCTCGGCACGGAGCCGATCGACGCGTACCAGGCGCATGAGGGGATCGCCCGGTTGCACCCATTCGCCCTCGTGGCGGGAGAACTCGACGACCACGGCGTCCAGGGGTGCGGTGACGCGGAATCGTTCCAGTTTTGTTTCGGCCGCTTTCAGCTCGGCCTCGCTCACCTTTACCTGCAAGGCGGCCAGGGCCATCTCTTTTTGCGCCTTCTCGATGGAGAGGATCATCTCGCGGTGTTTGAGCAACAACCGCCGCACTTCGGCCAGCGGCACGGTTCCGGGTACTTTCTTGTTGGCGTCCATCGCCTGCTGGTATTCGGCTTCGGCCACATTGGCGGCCGCCTGCGCGTAGCGGATGCCGATGTCGTCGGAGGCTTCTTTTTCGGCGGCCTGGAGTTTGTAGTAGGCGACGTTGTACTGCATTTTCGCCAGTGCGTCGTCGATTTCGGCGAGCGTTTCGCCCTTGGCCACCTGTTGCCCCTCGCGGACGGGAATCTTCACCAGCACGCC
>JAAYEH010000213.1 GCA_012728855.1 Rhodopirellula sp.
AAGTCTGCGATTTCTCAAAACGGAGGGCATTGGGTGGCCACGCGCTTCCGGGTGGTTGGATCGGATGATTTGCGGCATGGTTCCGATCTCGACATTAGGTAATCGAAGGTAGGTCCCGCTGGGCAAGCGCGACCTACTGGCTGAAACCAAATTGTCAAAGATCTGCGAGGCAGCAGCGCGTGGATGCCGTTGGACCTGCGAGCGTGGATGAATATGATCATTTGTCCATGTATCAGTATGATCGATGCGGCGCACCTGGTCAAGAGGTTTTTTTCGGCCGCGGCAAAGTTCTTTTCGAGTTTGGGGAGGGGGAGGAGGTGCTGCAAAGACGGCCTTGCTTCCCGCCCGGTAGGAATGTCGCCAGGAAGCGGGCAAAGTAACCGTTCACGCCCGCGGCCGGGGACTGGTGCATTTCTCGGCCAGCTCCGCAAATGGCGGGTGTAGTGCCTGTAACCACGAAGGGAATGGGCTATGCTCGGGTCGTTGGTCGCCACTACATAAACCGCATGAGGAACGCGCGGTTTACGACGTCCACGAGAAGAACCTGGGCTACGACGTCGTGAAACGGTGAATGCCGGTCTGGTCTGGCTTTACTGGAATATTGGCAAACGAATTCGTCAGGACGTGCTGAAGCACAAGCGGGCGAACTATGGGGAGGAAATTCTTTCGACGCTGTCGAAAGAATTGACGTCTCTTTATGGTAGGGGGTTTTCCGTCCCCAACCTGTCGCGAATGATGCGTTTCGCCGAGGTCTTCAGCGATGAGCAAATTGTCTCGTCGCTGATGAGACAATTGTCGTGGAGCCACTTTGTCCTCATTCTGCCGCTCGACGACCCGCTCCAACGCGACTTCTACGCCGAGATGTGTCGCATCGAACGATGGAGCGTCCGAACGCTCCAGCAGAAGATCAACGGCATGCTCTTCGAGCGGACCGCCCTGTCGAAAAAGCCGGAAAAGCTCGCCCGGCAGGAGTTGGCTGCCCTGCGGGAGGAAGGCCGCCTGACGCCCGACCTCGTCTTTCGCGACCCCTACCTCCTCGACTTCCTCGGGCTGAAAGACACCTACGCCGAGAAGGACCTGGAAGCTGCCATCCTGCGGGAGCTGAAGGCGTTCATCCTGGAGTTGGGGGCGGGCTTTGCCTTTGTCGCACGGCAGAAGCGGATCACGATCGACGGCCAGGATTATTACCTCGATCTGTTGTTCTACCACCGCGGGCTTCGCCGGCTGGTGGCCATCGGCCTGAAGCTCGGGCAGTTCCAGGCGGCCCACAAGGGAGAGATGGAACTTTACCTTCGCTGGTTGGAACGGCACGAGCAACGGCCCGGCGAAGAGTCGCCGTTGGGGCTTATCCTATGCGCGGGCAAGTCCGACGGACACGTCGAGTTGTTGCGGCTCGACGAGAGCGGCATTCGCGTTTCCGCCTACCTGACCGAACTGCCGCCGCGCAAGCTGCTGGAAAAGAAACTCCACGACGCCGTCCGCGCCGCCCATGCGCGGCTGGAGGCGCAAGAAAGGAACGACGGAAAGCCCTGATCCCGAAGGAATGCAAACGACTGGCGCGACTCACGGCGTAGAAGGATGCTCTTGATGTCAATGTTCGTGTTCATGCCTTGGTTGACCCTCGGTTCCGGTATGCTGCGACGTGACGCAGCCCGACAGCGACCTGGTGCTGTCGGGGGGGTGTGAACACGACCAGCAAGAGACCGACATCTGGCGCACTGGGCTAACCGGGGCTACAAACTACGCAGCCCTCGCGTTCATTGTCAAGGAGTCCTGGCAATAATGGAACTGCCGAAAAACATCCCACAAAATGGTGGGTGTGGTGCTTGCAGCCGCGAAGGGAATGGGCTATGCTCGGGTTGTTGGTTGCCACTACATAAACCGCATGAGGATTGCGTGGCTTCCGGCGGATGGGGAAAGTCATCCGAGCGGAAGCGAGAGTGGCAATTCCAAGTGATCCGGCATGGGGCGTCGGCAGACGATCGCTACAGGGAAAAGCAGAGATGCCCAAGCGCACCAGCAAGACCGGCAGCGAACTGTTCATCGTCGACAACAGCGACGACGATTGGAAGGTCCAACGCTATCTCCACGACTGGTGCCAGCTTTCCCGGGCGATCGACGTGGCCACGGGCTATTTCGAGATCGGCGGGCTGCTCGGGCTCAAGGACGAGTGGCAGAAGGACGACGAAATCCGCATCCTCATGGGCGACGAGGTCTCACAGCGGACCCGCAAGGCGTTTGCCGAGGGGCTGGGGCGTGTCAAGTCGCGGCTGGACGGCAGCCTGGAGAAGGAGAAGGAGCAAAACGACTTTCTCAACGGTGTGCCGGCCATCGTCGAGGCGATTCGTGCGGGCAAGATCCGCTGCCGCGTCTACCGCAAGGACAAGTTCCACGCCAAAGCCTACATCACGCACGGCCGCCAGGAGGTCGTCGGCTCCTTCGCCCTGTTCGGGCCATCGAATCTGACGCTGCCCGGCATCACCGAAAACGTCGAACTGAACGTGCAGATCTCCGGCACGCCCGTGACCGTGCTCCAGGAATGGTACGAGGAGCACTGGGACGCCGCCGAGGACGTCACCGAAGAGATCCTGCGCGTGATCGAGCGGCACACGCGGGAATATCTGCCCTTCGATGTGTATGCCAAGGCGCTCCAAGAGTATTTCCGGGCCCACGAGATGACGACCACGGAGTGGGAGCGGCAGCATTCGAAGATTTATCAGATCCTGGCGAAATACCAGTGCGACGCATTCCACAACCTGATGAAGAAGGCGCAGCGTTACAACGGCGCTTTTCTTTGCGACGGCGTGGGCTTGCGCAAGATGTTCGTCGCGCTGATGCTCATCGAGCGACTCGTGAGCCACAACCGAAAGGACGTGGCCCTGTTTGTCCCCAAGGCCGTCTTATGCTCACAGCGAACGCGTGGTCACGCGATTAGGAGTAGTCTTGACACTTTGCGTTCATGTTTGAGAGTGGTGGCCTAATGACGAGAATACCGCCGCGCATCCAATCCCGAAATGGCACTGGCAAGTCGAAAGTCGCCCAGTCGAAGAGCGTTCTGGTCGTGGAGGACGACGCCGCGAGGTCCAAACGGCGGCCGATCGCCGGACTGCGGAGGATCGCCGGCGGTTCGAGAATCGTGGTTCGCATGCACAGAATCCTCAATGGTCAATGGAAGAAAATCGCTGGAGAAGTGCAGGTTCCCAAGGCGGCCAAGCGAGGCGGAGGGAAGGAGGGAAGGTCGGAGGCGGCGCTGACAATGCTTAAGAAGAATCGACGGAGGAAGGGCTCGATTGTTGTTGCGGGGACATCCTACGGGGGCAGTGCCGGTTTCATCGAGGCGCTCACGAAAGAGGAGATTGACTTCGCCGTTGAAGTTCGGCCTAGCACAAGCATTGAGTGCATCGGGTGCGCTGAGGGGCAGGAGCTGAGAAGGGCGACGGCATCTGATCTGTTGGCGAACGCCGAATGGAGGAATGCGGAGGTGACTCCGCCCGGTGGAAAATCGTCGGTTCGATATACTGTCGCCGACCTTGCAGAGATTCACTTGCCGGGGAGCAAGACAGGACGGCTTTTCGCGGCGCAGACGGGTGGAATCAAGGGCGTCCATTCAGGAACGATCATTGGAATGACGTCGCTGTGCGATGCGCCGCTGGAAGATCTTCTCCGCTGCATCGGCTGGGCAAGATGGATCAGGCCGCTTGTGCGGCGGCAGGAGCGGAGATTGCAGAAGCCGCCCACGGTCTCCAACGGCAATGGTGCAGCGCGGAGCGGCTCGGGCTTAGCGCTGCGATACCGGTCGAACATCTCGCTGGCTAGGCTGCAGGACGAGTGTCCTGGGCGCTGGGATGTCGACTGTTTCGGGGACGGTCCCCGCGGAGTGCAGTTTGACGGTGCGAAGGTCCTGAACCTGGTCGAGCTTTTTGCGGGTGCCGGGGGGATGGGGCTTGGGTTCCTGATGGCCGAGCGGCGGAAGCGGCGCTTCCGCCTTATGTTCTCAGGAGAAGTTCATCCGATTTACGTGCAGACGCTCAGGAGCAACCACGAGACTCTGGCGAAGAGGCGCAGGGCCAAGCCCTCGGAGTTGGTTCCGGAGTCGGTTGAGCCCGTCAACTTGAGCGGACGGACCACAATTGACCTGGTGGAGTCGACGGTGCGCGATGCGGCTGGAGTGGACGTACTGATTGGGGGTCCGCCCTGCCAAGGCTTCTCGAACGCGAATCGCAACTCGTGGTCGAGCGATAATCCGCAGAATCGACTGGTCAACGTCTTCATGAGGTACGTCGAGAAACTGAAGCCCCGCGTGTTTCTTATGGAGAACGTGCAGGGAATTGTCTGGACCGCGAAGAACGGCAAGGGGGGCGCGCAGCCGAGCGTCGCCGACCACATCGTAAAGAGAATGGGGTTGGCCGGTTACATGGTCTTCCCCAAGCTGCTGGACGCGGTTTGGTACGGAGTGCCCCAGTTCCGCACTCGGTTTTTTGTTGTTGGGATCCATCGAGACGCGGGGTATCGCGCGGAGGACTTCGGCGCGTGGGGGCCTTTCCCTGCTCCGACGCACGGACCGGGCGCCGGCCGGCCGTTCGTGACGGTCCGCGAAGCAATCTGCGACTTGCCCGCGATCGGGAACGGAAGCAGCCTCGACGAGATGCATTGCTCCGTCGCGGCCGGCGCGGGGGCCAATTGGTTCCTGAAGCTGATGCGAAGTGGTGCGCCGAAGGAGAAAGTCCTAGATCACGTGTGCTCGCGTCATGCGGACTACGTCATCGAGCGGTACAAATTGATCCCTCCCGGAGGGAACTGGCAGGACATTGCGGAAATGATGTCCAACTACACACAGGTGGATCGCACCCACAGCAACATTTATCGACGGCTGAACTGGGACGAACCATCGATCACGATCGGCCATTACCGAAAGAGTATGCTGGTTCATCCTGAGCAGCATCGCGGGCTGTCCCTGCGCGAAGCATGCCGGCTGCAGTCGTTTCCGGACTGGTTCCGATTTGCAGGTAGTGAGGACGGGCGCCCCGGCGGGCTGATGCACAAGCAGCAGCAACTCGCGAACGCGGTCTGTCCGCTTTTGTCGAAAGCCATCGCCGAGTTCATTCTGGAGCTCTGACATGAAACGGCTCATCGAGAGACTGGTCGCGGTGTTCCGAACCGTGCTGGGGTGCTTTGGCTTCGGCGGCGGGGCAAGTTCGTCGAGTGCGGGCGAACGCGTTGAGATTGTTGACGTGCAGCGTTCGTCTTCGATCGGGGTCGGGATCCTGGGAGAGGATGTGGTTGGCGAATGCAGGCTTCGGGAGTCTGCAGAGGATGTGGAGGGGCCAGAATGCAGCCGGCGTGAGGAAGCGGTTGGTGATGGAAGCGAGGGCGCAACCTGCGGCGAAGACGCCTTTACTGTCTCTGCCGGATTGACCGGGCAGACCGACGAGGCTGGTGTTAGTGGTTTGTGCGAGGAATCGTCAACAGAGCAGGGTGGGCCGGCATCTGTCACACGTGATCCCGGCTGCGACGAAGATCTCTTTGAGCACCCTGACGGTGAGGGCGGTGGTTCTTTGGAGGCGGAGGGTGAACCAGCGGACACTGAGACCTCGGATTTCGAGGAGGCGATTTGTGCACAGCCTGAGGCGTCGCCCTATTGGTCGAGCGACGGCAGGGGCGACCCGCGGGGGGCGGAGCGCGCGTGCGAGCCTGAAGCCTCGCCGGCACTTGCGCGGAGCGACGAACCCCCGGAAGGTGCTTTTAGTGAACCTGGTCATCGAGCCAGCGACGCACCGTGCGGCGGTGAAATCATAAACAGCGAACCGACGGGGGCGCCGCCTCTCATTGAGCCCGATCAGACAGCCGCGGACGAAGGTGCTGCAGCCCCACGTACCGACGACGGCTTATGCGCGGCCACCATGAAGGAGCCGGAGTCGGCAGCTCAGGACGGCGCCAGTCAGCCTTTGGGAAACGACGATTCGATCGGCGCGGGGGCAATCAAAGATCAGGCGGACGCAGACGGTCTGCCTTCCAGTGAAGATCATCCAGAAGCCGTCGCCTGCACTGTGCGGAGCGATGTTCTATTGGACGAGGCTAATGATGCGCCCTTTGAAGGCAGCACGCCAGACGTCAGGGGCGACGCGTCCCCGTGCGGGCCGGTGGCCGCGGAGTCACCGGGTAGGACACTCAAGAGGGAGAAGACGCGTTCGCCTCGTCGGCCTCCCCCAGCCGAGGACGCCCGTGAGTTCTTGACGGTCGTGCCAGACATTTCGATGGTCGCCGAGGAGTATGCGCGCTGGAACAGCGCTGTCGTCGAGCAGGTGCTGCTGGCAAAGGCAGCCTGCGAGGATGTTTACCTGTGCGTCAATCCGCGCATACTGGCCTGGGCGTACGGCGAGGCCGGCTTTGACGTATTGACTCCCGAAGAGGCTGAGCAGCGCTTTGCAGCGGCGGTTGGGAGCGTTTATCGGAGGCGAGTGCTCGAGCATGACAGCCATCTTCGCGTGCTGCGACGCTGCGGTGATGACGGCTCCCCAGACTGCGCAGCATTTCTCGCAGCGTCGGTGCTGGCGGCATATCGCATGCAGTCCGACGAGGAGCTTTCGGGGAACGCCTACTACCGGCGGCTTGCAGATTTGCTGGGGTGCGATATGTCGGGGACGCACCCAGTTGGATTCAGTCCTCGCGTCTTCGAGTCGCTGTGGGTGTTCCTGCGCAACTGGCTCGATGAGGCCCATGGCCGGCGCCTTGCAACAAGGCGATCGGATGCTGTGCTGCGTTATGTGGCGCTGCCGCTTGCGCACGTTCCTCTCCGATCCCTGGACATCGAGAAACTCCCAGCCTTCTTCGTATGGGCGGGGTACGAGCCGGGAAGCCGGGTCCGCCGCGACCGACTCTGCGCCGACCTGCGGCTGTGGCAGCAGTCCCGGAACAGCCTGACGCAGACAGGTGCGGAGGCCCTGTTGGACGATCGTTCCGAAGCCGTCGTTGCTCAAGTCAGTGCGGAGCTGGAGTCTTGGGACGGCTCGGCATCGGATTCGCTCAGTCGGCGCAGCGCGCTGGTCGAAGTTCACTTCGACATCGTCCAGCGGCAGCCGGTCTTCGCGTATCTGCCCCGCCGGCCGTCAGGATTTCCGGTGGTGTTCGATGACGGGGAGCATGTGTTCGAGGCGTCGGACGAAGGGTGGTACGACCCCGCACGGATTGTTCCTGAGGATGGTGAATTGCTGGCGAGCGGTTTTGAATGGCGCTCCGGTGCAAACTGCGCGGAGTTTACGCTCAGACGCAGCGCAACGCTGGCTCTTGCATTGACGCCGTCGTCGAATTACAGCGGTTTCCTGTCCAGTCGGCGTGTGTTGCGCGGGGTTAAGTGCTCTGTGCTATGCCGACACGAGACTGTGGACACCGTGGAAGAGTATCTCAGCGAAGTGGCGCAGGCGCGTCTGAACGCCGTGAATCATCCGTCTTTACCCCAGGGGTGGTCGATTATTCGCGACTTCACAGCTCAGGTTCATGTTGAAGCCCCGGGAGGTCTTGAATCATTGGAGGTCGATTCCAATGTTAATTTGGTCGTGTCCGGTGGCCTGCGGATAGGACGCCGTTGGTCCTGGGTTGCAGGAGCCCCGCCCGGAGTCCTCGTAACGGGCCTTGAAGCCGGGCAGAGAGCGACGGTGAACGGAGCTCCGGTCGGTGTCAGCCCTGCCGGGGAGCTGATGACGAACGGACTACTCGATGAACCAGGGGAATATCTCATCGAAGCAGGCCGTGTGCGGCGGCGGATTGAAGTCCTCAATCCGCAGGTGCCGGTTCATCCCCCAAACCCGACGAGTGGGTCGACAGGGGCAATGAGCTGTCGGCCTGTGCGAATCGCACTGCCCAAAGGCTCCTGGACGCTAATCGGAGCGGCGCCCGGGGAAGTTTGCAGATCGCGCAGCGCATCCGTTCGCGGCTCGCTCGCGTCATGCCCATTCCGTCCGCTCTGGGCTGTGCAAGTGGGCGCGGGCCCCGGGGCGTCGGTCGCTGTGTTGGCGAGGCCCCAGTTGCCGAGGCGGTTCACTCTGCGCGGACTGAACCGGTCCCGTCGGAGGGACTGCGAGCGGTGGGCAGGTGTCATCTACGACGCCAATATCCGCCGGCCGCATTTCCTGACGCTGTGCGCGGTCGTTCCCAAGGAGGAGGTGAAATGCACCTGGAAGCAGTATGCCGCCGCTGCAAAGGAGATCAAGCGTGTGCTGAAGGGGACATGATGGACTGCGACCTTCTACTCTCGTGGATGACTCATACCGGGCAGGGATCGTGGGCGCGGTTTCGGAGCGCCGTTGAAGAATTGGCCGGCAGAGACGCCGACCTGTCGAACCTGCGCCGGAGTTTGAGGATAGTACTTTCCGACCTCGGGTTCACGGATTTCTTCATCGAAGACAGCCAGCAGTGGCGCATGCTGCCGCCTGTTTTGGGAGGGCTCTCTGGACAAGACGGCGCCGCGGTTTTGTGCGGAAGCCGCACCCCGATCCTGGTCGAAACGTTGAGAACGGCGGCGGGATCGCATGGATGCGAGATCTGCGTGGAAAAGCCGCAGGACTGCCCAACATTGATCCGTATGGCAGGAGGCGCGGATCAACTGAGCGAGGTTGCAAAGCAGGCTGGAACGTCGTTTGAGCCGAATCTGGCCCGGGTGCTCGCGCAGGAGCTGACGCCGATTCCAGAAATGTTGGAAAACCCCCGAAAAGAAGCAGCCCCCCTGAACTGGAAGGTCAGATCCTTTGATTTCGCGGCATGCACCTGGGTGGACACTCTCCTGCCGAACTCGGCTTGTGAGTTTACGCCGAGGTATGGTCGTCCAAAGTACTTCCTTCATCGCAGGCGCGGCAGACTGCTGCGCGCATCGAAGCGAGAATCGCTCTATGCGGCTGCGATGTTCAAAGGAGTTCGATTGATCGGATACGATCCGACAGCAAAGGAACTGAAGGTGCCGCTGTTTGCACCCCTGCCCGAGTCGTATTCGCGCGCCGCGTGCCTCTGCTTGGGCCGTCCGACGGAGGTCAGCGACGGGCAAATAACATATTGCGGCGTGCCGCCTGACGTGGCCGCAGTTCTGGCGGTCGCAGCAGGTCAGCCGCACCCCGGCGTCGGATCGCCGGCCGGAACATGGAGATGATTCAATGGACAATCCGTTTCGAGTGTTCGAAGAGGTTCGGCTTGCGTATCAACGGTATCTCGACAGCCCGTTCAGGCTGCGCTACGACGCCCTTCTTGAGGAGCGAAGAGGCATTCTTTTCCGCGACGGGCAGCTTTTCCGCGAGCCGCTGATTGAGCCGATCCCGCCGTACGAGAGTTCCGGACTGACGATCGCGCAGGCATGCACCCAGCTCGGCGTTCCCGGAGAAGCAGCGGAATTCATTACACGGGGGCTTTTTCGGGCGGGCCTTCCGCTTCACCAGCATCAATTCGAGGCATGGCAGTGTTCGCGCGCCGGCCGCGCAGTCGTCGTCACGACTGGAACGGGCTCCGGAAAGACGGAGTGCTATCTGCTGCCAGTGTTTGCGTATCTCGTCGAGGATTTGATGCGCGGGTGGGGATCCCCTGGGTCGCCGCCCGGAAGGCACCTGTGGTGGCGGCATCCGCGTCAGAGACGCATCCCCCAGCGCTCGCACGAACCGGCGACGCGGCCGAGTGCGGTTCGTGCATTGATGCTTTATCCGTTGAACGCACTCATTGAAGATCAGTTGAGCCGAATACGAAAAGCGTGCGACAACGAAGAGGCTCGGCGGTGGTTCATAGGGGCTTTCGCAGATCATCGGTTCTGGTACGGGCGATACAACTCCGTCGCTCCTGTTTCCGGAATCGAGGAGAGTCCGCATAAGAGGTCGGAGCTTAAGGGGCGCCTTCAAGAGATGGATCTCAACTGGGGGCGCGCGACGGTGTCGGCGGGCGCTCGACGGGCTCAGGCGGCAAGCGCCGAGGAGGCGCGCCGCGCAGACGACATCCTCAATTACTTCCAGAATCCGGAGGGATCGGAGATGTGGTCGCGATGGGACATGCAGAGCCATCCGCCTGACATCCTGATCACGAACTACAGCATGTTGAACATCATGCTGATGCGGAGCCTCGAAGACGGGATTTTTGACCAGACGAGGAGATGGCTTGAGGCCGACCGTGAGAACCACGTGTTTCATCTTGTAGTAGACGAGCTCCATACATACCGCGGCACGCCGGGAACCGAGGTCGGCTATCTGCTTCGCGCACTTCTCCGACGCATCGGGCTTGAACCCGATTCGCCTCAACTGAGAATCATCGCAACCAGTGCATCGATTGAAAACGATTCCCAGAGCCGCGAGTATCTGCAGCAGTTCTTCGGACGCGACGGAAGTTCGTTCGAGATTCTCTCGGGCCAGCAGCGAAGCTTTCCAGCGCCGGGGGGAGGTTTGTTGGCTTATGCCTCCAGGTTCGCGACGCTGGACGATGAATTGACGTCGCTTCCGGTTGCACAGGCGGCTGCGAATTTTGCTGCGGCGGTTGGAGTGGCGTCAACCGGGGAGCCGGGCGACGATCTCGCGCGCGCTTATGAGGAAATTCGAGGTCTGGAACCGGTGCGCGCAGTAGGCGAGCAGGAGCCGTTTACTTTAGAGCAGCTTGCGTCCGTCTTATTCGGCGGAGCTTCGGATGCTGACAAAGCCGCTGCGCAAGGAGTCATTCGGGGCTTGATCCACGCTCGTGTGCCGGGCGCTGAGCCAGGGACCATGGTCGCTCCGCTACCGCTTCGCATCCACTATTTCTATCACAACGCAGGACGCCTCTGGGCGTGCAGCAATCCGGCATGTTCGGGTCGGACTGGGGCGACCCCGACCGGTCTCGACGCCCCGCCAGTCGGCCGCTTGTTTACAGATCCGATTCCACGATGCGACTCGTGCGGGTCTCGCGTCCTCGAACTGTTGTACTGTCAGCCGTGCGGCGAGGTCTTTCTGGGCGGCTACAAGAAGCTGGACGTCAAGTCCGCAAACGCGTGGTTCCTGTCGCCGGACTATCCCAACCTGGACCAAGTCCCGGACCGTTCGGCGTCGCTCCAAAGGAAGTTCAAGGAGTACCTCGTTTTTTGGCCCGCGAACGGCCGGCGGATCTTCCGCTCGAATCGATCTGGACCTCGTTGGATTTGGTTGAATGGTGCTCACAAATGGCAGCCGGCCGCGCTTCATCTTGTTCACGGTCGTTTGACCTATGAAGTGCGGTCGAGAAACCCGCAACCGCAGGAGTCTCTTGGATTCGCCTTCAACTGCACCGACCACGAGGCCAATGCCTTTCCGACAAAGTGTCCGCACTGCGGATCCGACTGGTCGGGGCGGCGGATCGAGTCGCCGATTCGGGATCTGGGGTCCGGCTTTCAGCGCATCATGCAGTTGCTCAGCGACGGAATGATGCGGCAGATTCCTGATGTCATCAGGCGCAAGCTGGTCTTGTTTTCCGACAGCCGGCAGGACGCTGCAAAACTGTCGACCGGCATCAAGCATGCGCACTACTTGGATAACGTGCGTCAGCTTGCCTTCGGGCGGCTGGTGCAGCAGATAGCGAACTCGGCGTCCGAGTACGCATCTGCCGTGCAGTCGCACGACGACGCATGCAACCTGCTTGACCTCGTCAGGCGGCAGCGGACTGAGGTGCTGAGCGCGGATGAACACGGCCGCTTCCAGGAGCTCACTCAATCACTCGAACCTTCAGTTGTCGGCCGCATCATGCAGCTTGCCGCGACTGGGGGCGCGCTGGAACGCCCGTCGCCGCCGACGAACTTCGGGAGCATGCGATTCAACAGCCTGTTGGATTTCGTGCGGGAGGCGCTTCTGGGAATGGGAATGAATCCGGGCGGACCGCTACCAACTGTCCGGGAGTACAAGTCTCAGACGGCGGAGGTGTATTGGACGCAACTCTTCGACTGGAGGGGCACGCCCCATGGATACCGCCCGGGGCTGCAACCGGTCGAGCAGGAGTTGCGGGACCGCATTGAAGCCGAACTCCTGAGTTCTGTCATCGACGACGTCCTCTTTGCGGGGGGAAGCCGCGACTTTGAATCGCTGCGGCTCGGATATCTTTGGAGGAACGACTCCGGTCCGTCCACGCCGCGCGAGTGCGCTGCTGCGTCGGTACTCCGGATGCTGGCGCAGAAATTTCGTTGGGACCCTGCCTCGGAAGGCCGAACCCAGGCGCCTGAAGGCATCCGCCTTTACCTTGAAGCCGTTGCCAACCTGAACGGATTGGACCCGGCGGCGCTTGAACGGGACGTCTTGTCGGCACTTGGAAACGCAGTGAATCAGTGGCTCGTCGTTCCCCGCCAGCTCTTCGTACTGACTCCTGTGCCTGGAATCAACGAGTGCATCGACGCTTACATATGTCCGCGGTGCGGTGCGGTCCACCTGCATGCATCCGGCGGCATCTGCACCGTGTGCCGGAATCTACTGCCGAACACGCCTCATCGTCACCACACAGTTGTGGATCCAAATCAGATGGACTTCTACGAATATCTCGCACGCTGCGCTGAGCAAGCGTTTCGGCTGAACTGCGAGGAGCTCACGGGGCAGACGGACCGCGACGATCGCATTGACCGCCAGCGGTGGTTTCAGGAAGTGTTTCTCGATCGGGAGATCGAGAAGGCTTACGGCGTGGACCTTCTCAGCGTCACCACAACAATGGAGGCTGGCGTTGACATCGGATCCCTGCAGGCGATTGGTTTGGCCAATATGCCGCCCGTCCGGTTCAACTACCAGCAGCGAGTCGGGCGAGCGGGCAGGCGAGGCCTCGGAATGTCCGCGGCGTTGACGCTGTGCCGCGGCCGGAGCCACGACGACTACTACTTCGAGCGGCCACATCTGATAACGGCTGAGCCGCCGCCCCGGCCGTACGTGGATGTTACACGGCCGGAGATTGCTCAGCGGGTCGTCAACAAGGAGGTTCTTCGACGGTCGTTCGAGTTGATCCAGATCGAGTACTCAGGCGACAACGTTCACGGAGAATTTGGGACAGTGGGAGAGTGGGGAAGCCATCGACCAACGGTCGAAGGCTGGATAGCCGCCAACTCACCCGAAATCGAGGCCATCGCAACGCACATTCTCCGTCGAACCGCGATGGACAACCCGGCAGGCGTTGGAGATGTTGTTCAGTGGGTGACGGCGGAGTTGCTGAACCGCGTCGATTACATCGTCAGCATCAGCAGCGCGCACCATGCGCTGAGCGAGCGCCTGGCGTCGCACGGTGTTCTGCCTATGTTCGGCTTTCCGACGCGGACGCGGCTACTGTTTCACAAGAAGCCGCATCGCTGGCCTCCGAACAAGGGGATCATCGACCGTGAACTGGAAATCGCCATCAGCCAATTCGCTCCTGGGGCGCAGTCAATCAAGGACGACAGAATTCACACTGCAGTTGGAGTGGTTGAATTCATCCCGGAGGGGGGTGATGCCGTTCTGGCGCCCGATCCGCTGGCTGAATCGGAGACGGTCGGCGTTTGCCGCCGGTGTCAAGCGCTGGTTCCGCCGCCCGCACAGTCGGGCGCATGCCCCTACTGCTCGGCCGCACAGGGGCCGAATGGCTATCGACTGGCGGCGTTGGCGGAACCACCGGGCTTCAGCACATGGTGGACGATTTCCGCCCGAGCGGAGTTTCGCGGAGGGTTTGAATTCACGCCGCGCGCCTTGCGGGCTCGCATGGGAGCAGGGCTCAATGCGTATACTTCGCACGCCAATTTCAGCATAGATGCGGGTCCGGCCAGGATCTACCGCATCAACGACAACGATGGAGAAGACTTCGAATTTCGGAAACTCGAGGGCCAGCACTTTTGGATCGTCGAGGACGCATTCGATGCAGCGATGCGAGATCTGCCTTCGGGGGAACGGGGACGTATTCAAAGACCGCTCTTGGACGGCTCCGCGGCGACGCTCCGGCGAGCGCTTGCCGCGATCTCCAATACGGATGTGATGGCCGCCGGGATCAACGTCGTCCCAGTTGGGCTGTCGCTGAATCCTTCTCGGCCGGAGGCGAAGGCGGCGTGGTACTCGTTCGGCTTTCTGCTCCGGCGGGCTGCTGCAGTCAGTTTGGATGTGAATGAGTCCGAACTCGATTTGGGAATCCAGCCGGTGCCGGACCTCTCTACGCCCTTTGCTCCTCCCACCGCCCGCATCTTCATCTCCGACAGTCTGGAAAACGGGGCCGGCTACAGCACGTTCCTCGGTGATCCGGTGCACTTCGAAGAGCTTGTTCGTTTCATTCTTGGGCAAGCAAGCCCCTCTTGGACGCGGCAGTGTCCGCCGGATTCATTCCACCGACCGGTCGTGGCCTTGCCCCACAGCGAAGACTGCGTAAGCTCATGCCATCGTTGCCTGCGGGAGTTTGGAAACATGCGTTTTCATCCCGTGCTGGACTGGCGGCTTGGGTTGGATATGGCGCAGCTGTCGCTGGACGCCAATGCACAGATCGACCTCAATTGCAGCTACTGGTCGACGCTCGTTTCGCGCACTGTCGGCCCTTACTTCGGGGGCCTGAACATGGCGCCGCGGACTTTCGATACGCTGGCGGGCGGAGTCGATTCGTTCAGCAACGAAGCGATCATTTTGATCCACCCGCTTTGGGACGTAGATTCGTCAAACTATCGGCCGGAGGTGGCCGCCGCCGTGGCCGATGCAGAGGCGCAAGGATTCAGGGTGACGCTGCGATCGGTCTTTCACGCAGTGCGATTTCCGTATGAATGAGGAGTCGAAGCAAGCCATGTTGGTTCCAGAACCTGGGGCACTGACGCCGCTTGAGCATATCACGCCGAGCATCTACGAGGCCAGCATACACTGTACGGCCAAAGCGGCATGGTACGCACTGGGCGGCCGCAGTGTCCTTCCAGAAAACCCAGCCGCGATGCTGGGGAGCGCCTTCCACTCAGTCATGGCGGCGGCGCACCGGGGCGAATTGATGGTTGCCAATGAGGCTGACCGGAATCCTGCAAGACGACACTTTGACGAGAGTGCGCGCGCATTGTACCTCCAGGCGCATCCCCTTATCAAGCTCAAGTTCCCCACGCTTGAACGTCTGCCGTACTACAACGTGCAGCGCGAGCGTGCGGCGCTCCTCGCAGCGCGCATCGCGTCGTCGCGGTCGTGGTCGGCGGGACCGCCCGTCATGACGTCAAACGCGGCTCCCAGGCCTCTGCAGACTGAATTCCGCCTGAGCTCGACGGATGGACTAATTGTCGGTCGTGCCGATCATGTCGATGGGGAGTCGCAAACCGTCGTTGACTACAAATCTGGGTACATTGGTGAAGCCGACACCGATGCAGTGTCCGATTCCGAAGCCCGACAACTACGGCTTTACGCCTATCTCGCGGCTGAGAATGGAGTCAACGTGTCGAAGGGGGCGATCGTTCGACGTGACGGGCAACGCTGTGAATTGGCGATTTCTCGAGCTGACGCCGAAATAGAGGCAAACAGTGCGAGAAGGCGGCTTCATGAGATCAATGCAGCCATAAGAGAGGGTGTCCGTTTCGACGGCCTAGCCTCCCCATCGTCCCAAAGCTGCCGTGGGTGCCCATGTATCGCTTTGTGCGACTCGTTCTGGGCCGAGGCGAATCCCGTGTGGCAGTCAGACTGCGGCTCGCACGTCGAGGGCTGCGTGTCAGGCGCACAGACGCGTCAGATACTGGGGGTTTCGCTCACTACGCTGGCTCTCGGAGTTCAACGCGGCACAGTTTCAGGCGAGCGCTTATCAGCCGAACAGATTCCGAGCGACTGGATGACGCTTGGCAGCGGCAGTCTTCCGCAAGCCGGCGACGTGATCCGAGTCGTTTATGGCCGTGTGTTCGGCGCGGGGGAGGGCGCAGTTGTGATTCGGATCGACAAAACACTGACTTCTGTCTGGCGTGTTCCACCGGAAGGGGAGGGCGGGAGATGACCCCGCGCTGAGAGAAGTCATGGCAGACAATCTGACACCCCAACAGCGCAGCTTCACGATGTCGTGCATCCGGAGCAAAGATACAGCGCCGGAACTGACAATTCGGAAGCTCGTGCATGCCCGGGGCATGCGATTCCGCAAACACAGGTACGGGCTCCCGGGGCGGCCGGATCTCGTTTTCGCCGCGTCAAAGGTCGCGGTTTTCGTGGACGGCGACTTTTGGCATGGCTGGCGGTTTCCTGCATGGAGGGGCAAGCTCGGAGCCTACTGGAAAGACAAGATCTCGCGTAACCGCCAGCGGGACCAGAAGAATTTTCGGGCCCTTCGTCGAACTGGTTGGCTGGTGATTCGGATTTGGGAGCACGACGTCGAGAGAGACGCCGAACTGTGCGTAGACCGGATTGAGCAGGCGGTCCGGTCACGGGCGAATTCCTGTTCAAGAAACCACTAGCGATGAATTACTGGATCTTCAAGGTCTCGGATCAGATCGCATACCCAGATAGACCGGGACGGGAATACGTCTACGATAACACGCACTCAGTAAGGGTCGCCGAAGGCGATGAGTTCCTGTACCTGGAGAAGGCGGGCGCGAAGTACGGCCTTACTGGCGCCGGCGCCGTTTGTCGGGTCACCCGCCGTGCAGCGAGCAGGAAGGAGCAGCACAGCGCCAAAGTCGATAGAATCTTCACGGCGCACCTGGTTGACGTGGTGTGGTTTGCGGCCCGGTTTGACCTTGCGATAAGGACTTCGACAGGCAGGCGGAACCGGCGGGCGGTGGGTCTGCCTGGCGACTTGAACAGCATCGGATGGTCGATTTCGATGCCGCGGATTGAACGTGAACTGTTCGTACGCCTCCTGGACGCCGCCTTGAAGGTTGGTCCACTGCAGGGCGCGCGGCTTGATGAGGTGCACAGAACAGATTGGCGGGTCGACGATTCTTGGTCGCTCGTGCGTCGGCGCAGCCGCATGCAGGTGTTTCGAGCGGCTGTGCTCGCGCGTCACGACTGTACGTGCGTTGTGTGCGGGACGCAGCTTGCGTCAGTTCTTGATGCAGCACACATACAGAGCTACGCCGCTCATCCAGAGCAGCGAGGCAATCCAGCAAACGGCTTATGCCTTTGCTCGTACTGCCACGCAGCTTATGACTCCGGCGATTTAGCAATTCTACCGGACGGCAGCCTGCACTTCAGTGAAGGTCTGCAGGACGACGTCGCGCTGAAGCACTTTACGTCCGTCTCCCCAAACACGCGGCGCGATTGGCTTGGAGGGGTGGACAAGGACTTTCTGCTCGAGCGTGTTGTCGGCAAGTGAAGATGCGCGATGGCGGAGTGGCCCTGCTTGCGTTGCGCGAAGCCGCGTCTGCAGGTGAATCGACAGGCCGTTAGGATCGCGCTTTGCGCTGTCGGTTGTCCGTTGCTTCAGGGCCTCGGCGCAGGCAGAGGAAACATGGAGGCAGGCTCCGCAACCCGTTGATTCCAGTCGCCACGGCGGCGAAAATGGCAATCAAGGACCGGAAGAGGTTTCAGACCGGAAGAGCTTCCAGGAACCGTTGAACCGCTCGGAAGTAATCCGGTGCAGTAGCCGAGCCCTGACTGACCGGCCCGATACGCATACAATTGCTATGGTGCTAGGGGGAACACAACAATGCCGCTGACGAACGCCGAATTTGAGGCCCTCCTGGCAAATCCGTCGAAAGAAATTGTGGGCGACTTGGGCTGGTCGGAGGACGAAGACCACTCGCCCTCGGTCGAATTTCGCGCAGAGGTGCAATCGGACGCCGGCTGGCCCCTCTTTGTGAGGGGCAGCTACAATCAGCTTGCCGGGGCCTTGAGCTACTCATTGATCCTCAAAACAACCGGCCGCGTTTACGGACTTGACCTCGGCAAGGACCACCACAATCCCACCTGCGACCAGGTTGGCGAGAAGCACAAGCATCGCTGGAAAGAGCAGTTCAAGGACAAGGAGGCGTATGTGCCGGCCGACATTACCGCGCCCGTGACCGATCCCGTTGCCGTCTGGCAACAGTTCTGCCGAGAGTCCGCCATTACCCACCACGGCAATCTCTCCGCTCCGCCCCCGCTACAAAAGGACCTGTTCCTATGACAACTGTCCTCCCTTGTGAAAGCCTCGGCGCCACGCTCGGCAGCCTTTTCGTCTGCTCTGAGCATGGCGAATACCACCGAATTCGGACGCCTTATCTCTACCCCGACGGCGATAACATCGATCTGTTCTGCAAGATGACGAACGAAACCGCGACCGTGACCGACCTCGGAGAAACCACTCGTTGGTTGCGCATGCAGAGCGTGTCGCCGCGGCGATCACCGAAGCAACAGGCGATCATCGAGGACATTTGCCAGAACCACGGTGTCGAGTTCTACCGCGGGATGGTTCTCGCGCGTGCCCGGCCTCAAGATGATTTCGCGGCGGTGGTTACCCGGGTTGCCCAAGCGGCGTTGCGCGTATCAGACCTGTGGTTCACATTCCGAACGCGCTCGGTCCAGTCGGCGACCGACGAGGTGGCGGATGTTCTCACGGAAAAAGAAGTGCCCTTTGCGCGTTCCGAAAGGATTCTTGGCCGGTCCGGACGTACCTGGAGTGTCGACTTCCACGTTCGCGCGCCTGGCCGAAGTTCTCTGGTGTACGTGCTGGCGACG
>JAAYEH010000214.1 GCA_012728855.1 Rhodopirellula sp.
CAGAACCTCCATAAGGTCGTGGCAATTCTGACCATATTCGCCCGCAGCCTTTCCAATGCCCCTCAATCACACTCGCGGCCCCGCTGGCGATCCGTCCCTGCTTCGGGCAGAATAATAGACAGATACAAGTACGTCGGGCTTTCCAGCCTGACATGAACACAGTCAGGCCGGAAAGCCTGGCGTACACTCCCAACTTCAAAGGTGAGCTATGCCGATTGACATGGCGGTTGTGCCCGTGGCCGGGCGCGGAACCCGATTGCTGCCGATGACCAAGAGCCAGCCCAAGGAGATGCTGCCGGTTGGCCGCAAGCCGGTCGTGCAATACGTCGTCGAGGAACTCAGTCGCTGCGGGCTGGGACGATTGCTCTTCGTCACCGGTCCGGGAAAAACCGCCATCGAGAACCATTTCGATATCGACCTGGAACTGATCACCAATCTCCGCGAGACCGGCCGCGAGGAACTGCTCGAAGAACTCGCCTTCGAGCGTCAGGATCTCGAGTACTTCTATACGCGGCAGCGGCGGCAACTGGGTCTGGGACACGCGGTGCTCTGCGCCAAACCGGTCGTCGGCCGCGAACCGTTCGTGGTGGCCCTGGGCGACTCGATCATCGGCATCAACGCGGAATCGAAGGTCGTGCGAGTGATGGTCGAGCAATTCGAATCCAGCGGTGCCGATGTGGTGATCGCTTTCGAACAGGTTCCCCGCGACGAAGTGGTCCATTACGGAATTGCCAAGCCCCGTCAGAAAGCCGACATTTTTGACCTGGACGACCTGATCGAGAAGCCGGACGTGGCCGAGGCGCCCAGCACGCTGGCGGTCGCCGCCCGCTATGTCTTCAGCCCGCTGATCTTCGATTACCTCGAGAAGACAGAGCCGGGCAAGGGGGGCGAGATCCAGTTGACCGACGCAATTCGAGCGATGATCCACGAGGGGCACAAGGCGTTGGGCGTCTGTCTGCCGGCGGGAGAGCGGCGGTTCGACATCGGCAATTTCGAGAGTTATTTTCAGTCGTTCACGGAATTCGCCCTGGCTGATCCCGACTACGGGCCGGCCTTGCAGGAGTTTCTTGTCGATTGGCTGGCCAAACACGGAACGAACCGGGCGGAGAAGTACCGATGAAGCTGATCCGCAAGAAGGCCTACGCCCGCGCCGGTCTGGTGGGAAATCCGTCCGACGGCTACCACGGCAAGACCATCTCGATCATCGTTCGCGACTTTTGCGCGGAGGTAACGCTCTACGAGTGGGACGAGGTGGAACTGGTGCTCAGCCAGGAGGATCAAAGCCGCTTCCGGTCGATCCAGGACTTGGTTCGCGATGTGAAACTGCACGGCTACTATGGCGGCGTGCGATTGGTGAAGGCCACGATCAAGAAGTTCGTTGAATTCTGCGCTGCCCAGAAGGTGCCGCTGGACGACCGCAACTTCTCGGTAAGGTATCAGTCGAACATTCCGCGGCAAGTCGGGCTGGCCGGATCCAGCGCCATCATTGTCGCCACGCTGCGCTGCCTGATGGAGTTTTACCAGGTGGAGATCCCGCTGCGGGTCCAGCCGTCGCTGGTTCTCTCTGTGGAGACCGAGGAACTCGGCATTACCGCCGGCCTGCAGGACCGCGTGATCCAGTGTCATGAGGGGCTCGTCTTCATGGACTTCGCCGCGGCGCGGATGGAGAAGGTTTGCGGTCTACGGTGCGGGCACTACGAGTCGCTCGATCCGGCATTGTTGCCGCCGCTCTACATTGCCTACTCGGCCGACATCAGCGAGCCCACCGAGGTGTTTCACAACAACCTCCGCGCCCGCTTCGAACAAGGAGAACCGGCGGTGGTCGAGGCGATGCGGCAATTCGCCCAGCTTACGGTCGAAGCCCGCGAAGCGATTTTCGCCGGCGACGCCCGGCGACTTGGCCGATTGATCGACGCCAATTTCGACCTGCGCCGTTCGATCTGCCGGCTGCCGCAAGAGCAGATCGCCCTGGTGGAAGCCGCCCGCGGGGCCGGGGCCAGTGCGAAGTTCGCGGGCTCCGGCGGCGCGATAATCGGCGTCTGCCCGGACGAGACGGTCTACTGCCGACTCTCGACCGCGATGAAGAAACTGGACTGCAAGCTAATCCGGCCGGTCGTCTTGCCTGCGTAGCGCGGTCTTAGCTGTGAAAGTACCTCGCGTAGATGAATGTATGGCGCGAGAGGGAATGGAGAGATTGGCTCTTCCTCCCGGAGCAATCGCGCATAATCTAGGAAGGATTCGATTGTGCGGCGGCTAGGGCTGCTGCTCCCAGGCGCCTTGCATCATCAGGACAAAGTCGATCGCCTGCTTGGTGACCCGGTCGGTTCCGCCCGCCTGGGATATCGCTCGCACGCGTTCGAAAGCGACGAGTTCGATGAGGTAATCGCCGTAATCGATCGTGGCTTTGTTGCCGCCGGCGGTGAGGGTGTCGCTGCCGGCGGAATCGCAGATCAAGGCGGTGTCGCCGCTGCCTCCGGCGCCATTGATCGTGAGGGTTTCGGCGTCGACGGCTTCGACCTTATAGTTGCTGCCGCACAGGCTTCCCCACGCGCCCATCGATCGCGCCATGTTCGTTCCGGACGTGCCGGTGAGCGTGACGGCATCGTCACCGTCGCCGGCGTCGATCGTAAACACGTGCGCTTCGCCGGCCGGACAGGTCGTTGTCTTGCCGTTGACAGTGACCGTATGAGAGCTGGTCCCGGCGGTGAAGGCAATGGTATCCGCGCCTGATGTCCCTTGGATCACGACTTCCTTGACGTCAAGGCAATTGCGGATAATCGTGCGCGGGGCCGGCGTGCAACTCATGAAGAGGCGTATCGAGACGTACTCGGGTTTGAGCGTCGCTTCTGCGAAGTTGTAGTCTTGGCCGTGCTGGCCCGCGCCCAGCACGATGTCCGTAATGACGTTGTTTCCGGCTGTGCCACCCGCGGTGCCGACCGACTCCATACCGTCAAGATAGCGGCTCGGCTGTGTTTCCAGGATCTGATACGTCCCAGGCGGCAGGTCGTCGAACAGGAAGAATCCGTCCGGAGCGGTCGTCACGATGGGCACTCCGGCAACATCCGCGTATTGGCCGTTATCAGCCTTCTTCTGAAGCCTGATGGTGACGCAAGGCATGCCGATTTCCGTCGACAAGCCGTTCGCGCCGAGATCGCGGACGCCGTCGTTGTCGCCATCGCAGTAAACGTAGCCGGAAAGGCTGCCGTTGCGGACGCGGATGGCCACTGTGTTCGCGTCCGTTTGCGCGCCGCCGCTGCCGGTATTGCCAAGGTCGTTCGTCGTGATCGCCAGGGTGTCATCCCCGGTAAAGCCGGCCCGCGGACGGTAGCTCATGCCGTCCAGCGCCGCGTTGATCCGGACAATGTCCCCCGTGAAACGCATCATCGAATCGTCGGTCCCGTCTCCATGGTCGAACGCCAGCCCGGTCGTGCTCGCCAGCGTCAACGTACCCTCGTTGACCGTCAACTCGACTCGAACGGACGCACCGCCCGCGTCGGCGTCCGCGATCGAGATGCCGTTGCCGCGCGCAGCCGAGAAGACCAGGACGGTGTCCCCCGACGTGCTTTGCAGGTCCGGGACGGTGTTGCCGGGCGGATCGTTGATCGGATGGATCGTGACCTCGAAGGACGTGTTTCCGATCGTTCCGCCGTATCGGTCGGAAACGCTGAACACAAAGCGATCGGACTCCGATTCGCTGCCGTCGTGCGTGTAGCTGAGGTGGCCCGCGTCGATGTCCGCCTGGGTGAAGGCGCCGCCCGCAGCCAGCGCGGCCCCTGATAGCATGAACGTTCCGTGGGCCGCGTTCGTGTGGATCGTGTACGTCAGCGTCTCCAAGGGCGGATAGGCGTCTGTCGCCAGCAGCGCCGTGCTATCGATCACGCGTGCGGCGCCTTCGTCCAGCGTGATCCCCGTGTTTCTCGCCAAGACGGGCGGTATGTTTTGCAGCTCAAACGCGCCGGCGTCCACGCGTGTGGAGAAGATGCGTGGAAAGCCGGCGCCGCGCTGATCGAATCCCAGCATATTCCCCGCGAAATCAACCGCCAATTCATCGCTGCCCGCATTGACCGCCGGACTGTCCGGCAGCAGTGCGATCGACGGCGTGGGGCCGCCGTGGTCCTTCAGGCCGGCCGGATCGAGCCGAGGGTCGACACCGACCTGATTCCCTTCGACGCCCTGCACGACGCTGCTGCCGCTTCCGTCCCGGATGACGTTGTACTTGGCGGTGATCGCGCCAACGTTTCCGAGGTCCGGAGTTGTGTCGCCCGTGTTGCCGGCAACGAGGCAGTTCGCGATTGCCAAGTTCCCCTGATTGTAAATGCCGCCGCCTCCCTCCGACGACGAGTTGTAGACCAACGTGCTGTTGATGATGGTCAGCGTCGCGTCGAACGAGTTGTCGATGCCGCCGCCGCAGCCGCCCGCCGAGTTGCTCGTCAGCGTGGTATTGGTGACCGTCAATGCGCCGTCGTTTTTGATCGCGCCGCCTTCGCCGGTCGTCGAGTTCCCGACGAGCAGGCAGCTTTCCAGGGCCAGGCTCTCTTGATTGTAGATGGCACCGCCGAAGGGATAGCTTGAGCTAGAACCGTCCACCAGGGAGAGGCCGCGGATCTCAACGCGGATCGTCGTCGGCGATTCGTTGTCGACAAGGAAGATACGGCTGGCATGATTGCCGCTGATGGTCAACGATCCTGCCTCGGGCCCCGCGATCGCCAGATCGTCGGTAATCACCAGTTCGCCGGAGGTAAGCGCAATCGTGCCGTCCGCCAGACCCGCGGCGAAGAGAATCTTGTCGGCGCCGGCAGTCGCATTGGCCCGTTCAATCGCCTCGCGGAGGGAAAAGTCGCCCGCCGAGTAGTCGTCGTCGCTTTCGTCTGCCGTGGTATCGACCACCAGCGGGTCGTTCTCCTGCTGGGCTTCGGGCTGCCGCTCACCGATCTGGATCTCCTGGATGTCATTGAATCGGAAAGTCGGGCCATATTGGGCGTGGTTCGCGTCGGCCAGGTCCGTGAAATAGGCCACGAGATTCGAGTTCACCGGACCGCTCTGGGTGGGATGGGTTCCGTACGTGTCCTGTACGGAGAAGAGGGTGACGCGGTCGTCTCCACCGCGGGCGAAAACGTTCACCTCGCCTTGATCGGCCTCGTCACTTGCCAGTAAGGTGAGCGTGAAATGATTCTTCCAGACGCCCTCGATGCCCACGCTGCTGGGAGTGAGTTCAAACTCGTCGACGCTGTCGCTGAGGGTGAAATCCAGCGTATCCTGAGCGGCGCCGGGAGGCTGCCCCGGTGCGGAAAGGACGCTTCCCATGTCGATCACCACGGCCGTCACTCCACCCAACTCGAGCCGGCCGGCGACCGAGAACGTGTCGATGCCTTCGCCGCCGGAGAGCATGACGGCTTCCACGCCGGCGAGCGCCACCGAACCGATTTCCTCGTCACCCGAAAAAGAGGCAACCTTGACCACGTTGCCCTCGATCGTGACTCGCAGGTCTTGTGACGAAGAATCGCCAGCGATCAAGATCTGGTCCTCGCCGGCGCCGCCGTCGGCGATTTCACCCGACTCCAACTCGCCGATCTCCACAACCAACTTATCGTTTCCCGGGCCGCCGAGCACGTTGTCGACGCCGCCGCGCCCCCGGATCCAATCGTTACCGGGGCCGCCATCGAGAATGCCGTCGTCGCCGCCCAGTCCCGTGTCCGGGTCGTCGTCCGCACCTGTGATTGTGTCGTCCCCGTCCTCCCCAACCATCGCCACACCGACGATGGAAGCATTGATCAACGTGTCGTTGCCGGCGCCGCCGCGCAGCTCGCTTGAAAGATCCGGGGTTCCGCCGATCGTCACCTGGTCGACCCCATCGTCGCCGTACAGGATCGCCACGCCGCTTCCCTCGTAGGAGATCGCGTCGTTCCCGCTGCCTCCCCAGATCTCCGCGCGCACCGGCCCCACGTTGAGATTCACCGCGTCGTCGTCGGTTCCGAACCGGCCACGGACGGTCGTGACTCCTTCGAAGTCCTCGATCTCGCCGAAAGCGGCGAGCCGGATAGTGCCCGAATCCAGACGGGTGATCGTGTACTGCTCCTTCGTGCTCGTCGGCTCCACGTTTCGATAGCCGGCTCGATCGCCA
>JAAYEH010000021.1 GCA_012728855.1 Rhodopirellula sp.
GCGGAGCGTTCAGCGGAGCCCCGACGGGTCGCACGCCGCCCCAGCGGCGTCGACCCGGTGTGAGCGGCAGCGAACACAAGCGGGCGTCCAGCCCGCCGGGCACACCCGACCCCGGTCGGGTTGCCCGCATGGCCGTTCAGGCCGGTGGAGCGTCCAGCGGAACGGAGCCGCCAGGCGGCGTTCAGCCGCCGATGCGGCGAGGAAAGGGGCGGCGGGCCGAGATTGCGGCGGCCGTGACCGAGGCGAAGACGCGGGCACGGGCGTTGCCCTCGGCCCGGCGGCAGCCGGTCTTGCGCGGCGAGCGTCTTCCGCGACGCGGAAAAAGCAAGCCGCGCGGTGGGGTGGGCGAAGCGCCCTATCTCCCAAGTGCGAAGCACGGGGGAATGGGGTGCGGAGCTGTGGCCGCTGACGAGCGATCTCCCGTCTCAGCCGGGAATCCGAGCAGCAGCCACGCAGAGTGCCGCCGAGCACAACGTGCGAGTCCCCGTTACCAGGCGGCGACGAAAGTCGCCGGGAGCGAGGCGGAGCGGCGGGGGCTTGGTGGCGGTGGGGCCGTGCAAGCCAAGTGCCGGCCCGACGCGCCGACGCCGCTCGGGCTTCAGCCGGCACGGGCTTGCTGATCGGGAAGCGAGCGAGCATCTCCCGTCCACTTCGGCCGGGAATGCAAGCAAGCGCCCCAGTGACGACTGCTCGGCGCGGGTCTCCGACCCCGCCGAAACCGCTGACCGCGAGGTCTCCCAGGGTGGTCTCAGCGACTCTTGGGCGCGGACGCGGGCGAACGACGATATGGCTGACATCGGAGTGGGGGCTAGAGATGGCAAACGAGATACAGGGAAATCGGAGTGCAACAGGTGGGCGTGTTTGGCGGGGATGTGGGGACGATCCGGTGGCGTGCGCAACCTGATGGACTAACCGGGGTCAGCGACCGCCGGGCGCGGATCGTCCTGATGGTTCTCAGGCACAGAGGTAGCAGCGGCCGTGCTCCTCCGGCGTCTGAATGCGGCCGGGGTCGATCGCACCATACCGTTCGTGATCGAACTCGCCAACCAACACGCCGCGGATAATGTCGAGTGCCTCCCCCTGCGTCATCCAGGAGAAGGTCAGTGATTCGACCTGCACGTAGTGGTCGCCGGCCAGTTTCAAAGCCGCGTATTCCTGGGCGCCATCGGCGCAGGTGGCGTCGTTGACGAACAGGTAGTCGCCCAACCGGAAGCCGTTGCAGCCGCAGTAGGTGTACTGCGTCAGTCGTTCGGCTAACCACTCAGGACTTGCGGCTGGGAATACGGACCAGATACGTTTGCTATGCAACATGGCGTTGACCCTCCTCAACAGATGGTGTTTCGTCAAGCGACTGGATAATCCGCGTCGCCGCCTTCTGAATTCGTTCGAGCGACTCGGCCAGCGTCGTCGCATCACCCCGGTAGAGTTGGATGTAGTCAGAACTGCGCGTCGAGCAGTCGAATCCGAAGGCCCGGCAGACGACGTACGCTACGGCTTCGGCTTCCGTCTCGCGGACGGTCTTGGGCATCTGTAGACGGTGCTCATCATCGTGCATCCATTCATGGGCCAGTTCGTGCGCCAACACCGCGAAACGCTCAGCGGGGGGCAGTCCCTCGGCAATGGCGATCTCGCCTTTACGAGAAAGCCCTTTGGTGCCCAGCGGCAGCACTTCGTCTTTGAGCGTGATACCGCTCCGGCGAACCAAGCCCTCCAACCCGGCGAGCGACTGGCCGGGCTCACCGTGGATTCCGGCGAGCTGCGGAAGGTCTTCTCCCTCAGTCTGGCTGACGTCGAACACGTGGACCACCTTGAAACCGCGAATGACGTGTTCGGACTCGATGTCCGGGGCGTCCGCTTCTTCCTTCTTGCGGTAGGCCAGCGGGGCGAGGATGCCGATCCCTTTCTCCCCCTTGCGCACGTGTCGGCCGAGTTCCAGCCAGCGGCGAAAACCGGCGACCAGACTCGCTTCCGGCATCTGGAAGGCGATCAACATGCAGTTGTGCCACGAGTAATCGTGGAACCGGCTCATGCAGTCGAGGAACCGTTGGAGCAGCGTGCTGCGTCCAGCCTGGAGTTCTTGTTGAAGGTCTGTCAGCGCCCGGTCTGCAACTTGCTTGGCATCTTCACGTTTCATGACGTGTCTCCGTAAGAAAAGGCTGCACCCGGCATGTGCAGCCATGAATCAAGAGAAGCGGGCCTGCCGGCGGCCCGTTCTGCGAGCCGCCCACGGCAGGTCAAGGTGGAGCCTTTGCCCGCAGGGCAAAGCAGCAGCACCCGCTTCGCGAGTGCGGACCTTGACCGCCGTGACACAATCAGAAGGGCCGAGCGGCAGCTAGCCGTAGACTTTGCGGCACTCCGGGCAGACGCCCAGATGCGTGTACCAGTCCAGCGGCGATCGCGTCGGATCGTCCGGCGCCACCTCTTTGAGCGAAGCGGCGTACGATTGGAATTCCTCGACCTCGGTCCAATCTGGGGGCACTTCGTCGACGCCGTCGCAGTCAGCCGTGTCGCAATAGAAACAGGCGAGTCGGATCTCACGCGGCATGTTCGATCTCCTTGTAGGGTGGCTCTCCTGAGCCGACCGGCGTTTTGGGATAGCTTCGAGGCACAAAACCGTGACAAGAAAACCGATGCACGCCACCGGCTTCGCGTCGCGGGATCACCGCGACGCAAAGCCCAGTGGGCTCGCATCTACCCGAAGCGGTGGGGAGAAAGAACAGCTCGGAGCGATTGGGCTGACGAGCCGTATCACATTTCCGAGAAAAATGCAAAGAATTGCCGGGTGGGCTTCCCTGAGTCGGTAGTCGCGAAATCATCCCGCGTGTAGAACGTTCGCAGGGGAGACGGCTCGACCGGACAAATCGGCCGATCGTGACACGTACGCTGGGTTCCTCCCCAGGAATCCCGCGTTAGGGATGCGCAGGGCGCGCAGCGGTCTGCCGTTCGGCAGACCGAGCGGCAGCGGAGCCCGGAGCAGCCCGGCCCGAAGGGTAACGCCCGCAGACTTCGCAATCGCCGGTCACTTCGCCATGGCCGGTCTCCGACCGGGCCACACCCGCCACCGGAGGTCTCCCGAACCGCAGGAAACGTGCCGTCGAAAGCACCGGCGGGATTGGCAACCTGGCGTGCTGGATTGCGGTCGATAGTGTGCGACTCGGGGTAAATGCCCACGTGCATGGACGACCCCCCAGATACAGCGTCAGAAGATCTGCACGTTGTTTCGGATGCGGTGGCGGACCTCCGCCAGGGCCTCCTCCAGCGCCTGCTCGATCTCCTCGTAGCTGCCCTTCCGCGGAGCCGAGACGACGACTTGCCACCCCTGCTCAGTCGGAAAGCACAACTTCGTGTGGCGCAGGCTCTCGCGGTGCTTGCTACGGCGTTTGCATCGGTGCTGACGGACCAGGCGGGCGGTCTCCTCGTGCGTCAGGTTGCCGCTGGCGGCCCGATCGGCAAGTTGCCGCTGCTGGGAAGCGTTTTCGAGCTTCGACAGCTCGTAGCCAACCCGTGCGGCGATTTCTCCGGCATCGACTCGCTGGCGGATGTCGTCAGGTAACCGCAAAAGCGCCAGGGCCCGGCTCACCTGCGATGCCGGCACGCGGAGTCTTTCGGCGACCTGCTTGCCAGTCCAGCCGTTCAGTTCCATCAGGGCTGCATAGGCCCGGGCTTCTTCGACCGGCTTCAGGTCCTCCCGTAACAGGTTCTCGATCAATTGCTGTTCCAGGACTTCTGACGGGGATATCTCGACCGCGTGGAAATAGCACTCAATCGTGGGTAGCCCGGCCAGTTTCGCCGCCCGCCAGCGCCGCTCGCCGGCAATGATTACCCACTTGTCCAGTTCGTCCGACCAGCGGACGCGGATTGGGGCCAACTGGCCGTGATCGCGAATGCTGTCGGCCAAACGGTGCAAAGCGTCCGTATTGAACTCGACGCGCGGTTGCTCGGGATCGGGGACAACCTGATCGATTTGCAAGGTGCCGAAGCCTGGCAAAGGCCGCCGGCCGATGTCCTTCGCGTGCGGCGTCGGGCCGAGAGCGACCGTCCTGGTATCGGGACGGCTTCCCATCGACTCCATGAGGTGAGTTTCGATGCTGGCGAGGATTCCGCGTGTCGTGGCCATCAGGCTATTTTCTCCTCGCGGTTGCTGCCCTCGATGCGGGCGACGATTTCCTGAGCCAACCGGCGCATGACAAAGGCGGCCTTTGATCGCGGTGCGTAGTGGCTGACCGGTTGTCGGCAGGCCAGGGAGACCTTGAAGGCCGAGGCTTCCGGGACGACGGTTTGGAGGACCGTGGGGCCGTACAGCCGCCGCAAGTTCTGTTCATACGTTCGATGCACCAGCAGACGCCCGTCAGAACGCGTGACGAGATGACCGAGCAGGGAGAGCCGGGGATTCAGAAGGCGGGCACCTTCGATGGCCTGCTGCACGGGGCGCAGACCCTGGGTCCCGAAATCTTCCGGCGGGACGGGAATGATCACGAAATCGGCCGCCACCAGGGCGTTCCAACTGCACTGGTAAAGATTGGGCGGGCAGTCGATGAGCACCAGGTCGAAGTCCGGCAGACGATCCAGGCAGGTCCGCAGAGCGAACTGCCGGAGCCCCGTCGTCTGGGGACAAGGTGTGTTGTGGGGGGCCAAGTGCTGGTTGGACCGCACGCTGGCGACGTTCTCTAGCGGCGTTCGAGCGCAGAGGGCTTCGGGTGCCAGGAACGCGTCATCCAGGAATAGGGCCGCCAACGTCTCCTGCGGTTCCAGGCACTCGACCAGGGTGGAGCCGAAGAACCCTTGGCTGAGCGACCCTTGGGGATCGGCATCCACGAGCAGCACGCGATCACCGGCCTGAGCAAACTGGCCCGCGAGGTGAAAGCAGGTGGAGCTTTTTCCGCACCCTCCCTTCTGGTTCATCAGGCAAATCGTGATCGGTCGCATGGCCCCCTTTGGTTGCGTGTTCGGCCGGTGTCGCTGGTCGATTGCCACTGGCAATTCCGTCCAAGCACCGGGGATCATTGGGGATACCGTGGCACAGGGCACATGAGGTCGTCAAGAAAAAAACGCATCCCCGGCTGGGCCAGCCGATCACCCGGCCCTCCGCCGCGAATGGGGCTTTCGGGATTTCGTTCTGGCTGTTATTAGTTGGGATGGGATGGTTAGCGGGAAACGTGGGATAGCAAAACGGGCCAGCGGCGAGAGCACGACATCGCGCTCGTCGGCTGGATTGGGCGTGGGCCAGCTTACCCTCGTCGAACATGCGCTGTGTCCACTGGACTCGCGGACCTCGCTCCGCGAAAACCTTCGCCACGAAGCGGAATACCGGTTCACGGGTGGCGACGGACGTGCGCAGACCGCGAAAGTCGTCGTCTACTGCCCTGCGGGACTGTCGCCAGGCGACGAATTTTACCTGTGGGGCCTGCTGGCCCTGACCTTTTCTCAGCTCGATCCGCGGGCGGAGTTCCAGGCGACACCGCATTTCTGCCTGCGGAACCTGGGATTGATCTCCCCCGACTCGAAAGGCGGCAAGAGTTATCGACTGTTCCGCGAGGCGCTGCGTCGCTTGTCCGCCGTCCGCTATCAGAACGAACGGTTCTACGATCCCATTCGCCGTGAACACCGTGCGGTGAGCTTCGGGCTGCTCAGCTACAGCCTGCCGCTTGACTTGGACTCGTCGCGAGCTTGGCGAATTGTCTGGGATCCGCTGCTGTTCGAACTCTGCCAAGCCGCCGCAAGCCAGTTGCGTTTTGACCTGGAGACGTATCGCCGCCTGGATCACGCCAGCCGTCGGCTGTTCCTGCTTCTCAGTAAAGTCTTCTGGCGCAGTCCGCTCTCGCCGCATTTCGACGTGCGGCATTTGGCGGTCAACGTGCTGGGGTTCTCCGCCAACCTCGCGACCCGCACATTGAAGGCTAAGGTGAAACGTTGCGCCGAGGTGCTGCGGCAACACGACGTGCTCGCCGCGACAACAGACGCCGCCGATCCGTCCTTTCGTAAACAAGGCAAGGGACGATACCGAGCACGGTTTGTCCGCGGGACCTATTTCGACCACCAGCGGCCAAAACGCAAGCCGGCGGATGTCGAAGACTCGCCCTTGTACGACCCACTTCGCACCATCGGTTTCGACACTGCGGCGATCCGACGGATTCTGATGCGTTTTTCCGTGGATCAAATTCAACTGTGGGCCGATGTCACCCTGGCTGCATTGGAACACAAAGGGCCATCGTTCTTCCGGAGGAACCCCCAAGCGTTTTTCATCGACAACATCCAGCACGCAATCGACGGGAACCGAACGCCACCCGACTGGTTTTGGGAGCTTCGCAGAGCGGAGCAACGACGCCGCGCCGACCATGCTCGGCGGATGCGAGGCCGCCGGCTGCCGTCTACCCAGAAAACCGGTGCTCCGGCGGCACTATCCGCATGTCGGGCCCTGGACCTGTACCAGAGTCCTGACGAGTTGACTGCCGACCTGGTGGTTCACTTCCTGGCGGCCGGACAGACTGAGTCCGATGCCCGGCGAAACGCCCAGCGATTTGCTGAGGAGTCTGCTCGCACGCAGCGGCGCCGACGGGCGAAACAGCCGCTCCGGTAAACGCTGGTTATCCCCTTCCGCAGGCAGCGTTTCCTTTGTTTTCTAGTACTTCTTTGTAACAAATACTTTGTACAGGCGCCCGAACGTACCGCCGGTGAGCCGAAAACCGCGAGGCGTCTCGGACGCTTACCTCACGCTCATCGGGTACGTGTGGTCATGCGTTTGTCACGGGAGGTCCACCTGATTTCACGAAAATGTCACGCGCGGTCCACCGATTCTGACGAAGGAGGCGTCACGCGGGGTCCACCTCGCGGTGGCGTCGTCTGTTGGTCGGCGACGGCTGCAGAGTGGCCGGCGATGAAATCCCGAGCCTGGCGGATCACGTCCGCCAGCGCGTCGGCATTCGAGTCGAAGAAGTTCTGCGAATAACCCTCCCGTTCGCCGTTCTTGAGCTTCCAGGATCGGCTGAGCGAGAAGTCGAGATACTCGAAGCCGGTCGAGGTCTGCCTCCGCCAGATACTGGCCGCGATGGCCCCGGAGCGGATGACCTTAATCGGCGACTGCGGCCGCCGGCTGGCGGTCGTCTTTGACGTGGGCGGTTGGTTCGTCATGAGAGTCGATCCTCCTTGCTGGAGATTGCGTGTCATTTCTGACCGGTCGCATAGCACAATTTGGAGAAAACCGCAAAGTACGCTATGCGGATCGGCGTTGCCGGTTCCTCCCGGCCGGCGGCAGTCGTTGGCTGGTATTCAACGCAACCGTGCGAACCCCCGGCACGCCAAATTGCCGGGAATAAGCATGGTAGGCTGACGTTTCCTGTTGGGCGCAGCGGGTCCAGGAATCTCGGAGTCATCAACCGAGGATAAGGACCGGGAGCTTTGCCGGCTCCCC
>JAAYEH010000215.1 GCA_012728855.1 Rhodopirellula sp.
TTCTCTGTTGCCGTCTTTCCGATACAGGAGAACCACGTACCGCGTCTGTCTGATTCACGCGAGATTAGGTGTTCCCGAGTGTCAACGGCTTGAACTCACCCACAAATTCTGCGGAAGGATCTTTTCATTCAATTTGGTTGCGGCCGAGCGAAGCGAGGCCGCGCTGAGTGGACGGGGAACCTGCTCCGTCAAGTTCACGAGTTTTCTGAATTCTCAAGAGGTCTGGTCATGAAGCGATGCAATCCGGTTCTGGTCCGTCTTCCAGGAACTCTGATCGTCGCGGCGATTCTGGGAGCGGCTCTTCTTGTGTCCCCTCACACCGCAGCGGTAGCTTCCGATTGGCCCACGTACCGGGGCGACTACCGTCGCACCGGCTCCTCGCCCGAGACAGTGCGACTGCCGCTTGCCCAGGCGTGGACCTACACTGCGGTGACTCCTCCGCAGCAGGCATGGGCAGACCCGGGAGGGCGGATCCTGGAAGGGAAGGCCATCCGGGACCGCATCGGCTACGACGACGCGTTCCACGTGGCCATCGTCGGGGATCGGGTGTATTTCGGAACGTCGGACCATCAGCTTCACTGCCGCCACGCGCACACGGGCGAGGCGTTGTGGAGCTTCTTCACCGGCGGGCCGATCCGGCTGGCGCCGACCGTGGCGGACGGCAAAGTCTATTTCGGCTCGGACGACGGCTTCGCCTATTGTCTCGACGCGGAAACCGGCCAGGTGGTCTGGAAGCGACACGTCTCACCGCGGGACGAGTGGCTCATCGCCCGCGGCACGATGATCTCGCGCTGGCCGGTTCGCACGGGGGTGCTCGTCGATGGCGGGGTCGCCTATTTCGGCGCCGGGATCTTTCCGCACGAAACGGTCTATCTCGCGGCCGTGGATGCGCGGACGGGCGAGGTGCTCTGGGTGCGAGATGACCTCAGCCAGGACGATGCCGGCCGCGACGACCTCTCTCCGCAGGGCTATCTGCTGCTGGAAGGGGAGCGGCTGTTCGTGCCCTCGGGGCGCGTCATGCCTGCCGCCTTCGACCGCAAAGACGGTTCCCTGTTGTTCAAGGCTCGCGCCGCCTGGAGAACGACGGCCGGCGGAGTGGTCGGCGGAACGGAGGCGATGCTGGTCGATGGGCAAATCATCTCCTCCGGCGCCCATCACCTGCTGGCGGTCGATCAGGGCACGGGAAAGGTCGGCTACGGCTGGTTCGACGGCTATCAGATGACCGTTCAAGGCGACGCAGCCTACGTGCTCACCGGCAGTGCGGCGGCCAGGCTGGATCGCGCCCGCTTTGCCGAAGCGAGCCGCGTCCGCCAGGAGAAGAGTCTCGAGGCGTATGCGCTGAATCGCAAGCTCGCTGGCGCGTCGAAGGAGGCTGCCGCCAAGTATCGCGCCGACATCCAGCAATTGAACCAGCAGATCGAAGCGAGCCGCAACATCGGCGTCGTCTGGCAGACACCGACCACCGCTGAAGCGGCGCTGATCGTCACCGAGGGGCTGTTGATCGCCGGTGGAGACGGCGAAGTGCTTGCTTTCGATACCCGAAACGGCGAGATGCTGTGGCAAGCCGAGGTGGACGGCGACGCCCGCGGACTGGCCGTTGCCGCCGGAAACCTTTTCGTCAGCACGACGTCGGGAAAGATCCTGTGCTTCCGGCCGGGCAAAATCGAAAAAGACAGCATGTATTTCGCCGCGGAGACCGACGAACCGTTTCCCCAGGATGAACTCACGGCGCTCTATCGCACCGCCGCGCAAGAGATCCTCGGGCTCGCCGACGTCAAGCGGGGCTATTGCCTGGTTGTCGGGGGCGAACGGGGTCGGCTGGCCTACGAACTGGCGAAGGCCAGCGAACTGAAGGTCTACTGCGTTGAACCCGACGCGGCGAAGGTCGCCGCCGCGCGCGAGGCGCTGGCGAAGGCCGGATGGTACGGCCACCGGGTGACGGTGCATCATGTCGACCCGGACGCCATCGCCTATTCCAATTATTTCGCCAATCTGATCGTCTCCGACACTCACCTACTCACTGGCCGGTTTCCCGCCGATCCGCGGAAGACCGCCCGGCATCTCAAGCCGCTCGGAGGTGCGGTCTGTCTCACGCGTCCGGAAGGGGCCCCGGGAGCGGCGGTTTCACCGGATGCACTGCGGGAGACACTCGTTGCCTTGGATCTCGCCCAGCAAGGAGCGATCCGCGCGGAGGGGTTCACCGCACTTCTCACCCGCGGCCCCTTGCCGGATGCGGGAAGCTGGTCGCACCAGTACGGCAATGCGGGCAACACCGGGTGCAGCGACGACCGGCGCGTCCACGGCGAATTGGGGGTGCTGTGGTACGGCGATCCGGGCGAGGACAAGATGGTCAATCGCCACGACGGGGCCGTCGCTCCCGTGGCGGCCAACGGGCGTCTGTTCATCCAGGGTGAAGACAGCCTCATGGCCTACGACGCCTACAACGGCGAGCTGCTGTGGGAACGAGAGAATCCCGAGGCGATCCGCGTCGGCGTTTTCATGAACCGCGCTCCGGGAAACCTGGTGGCCGCAGACGAGATCGTGCTGCTGATGATGGGCGACAAGTGCTACGAGTACGACGCCGCAACGGGGGCCGTCAAAGCGGCCCACGAGCTTCCCGAATCGAAGCGCAACAGCGGCACGCACCTGTGGGGTTTTGCGGCCTACGAGGACGGCATTCTCTACGGCGCGGCGACCATCGTCAAACCGCTCGACGCGGCGCTGAGGCGGCGCGGCAAGAAGCCCGACGACCTGACCGACGTCCTTTTTGCCATCGATGCCAAGAGCGGCAGCCACCTCTGGGAGCATCCGGGAAGGAACATTGCCCACCATACCATCGCCATCGGGGACCAGAGGGTCTTCTATATCGACAGTTCCATCTCCAAGGAGGATCGCGACGCGCTGCTCCGCCAGGACAAGAGCGAACTGGCCATGCTCACCGGCAAAGAACGCGACGAGGCGGAGGCACGTATGAAGCGGCTCGACGTCCGGACGGCGATCTCGCTGGACGCCCATACGGGAGAAAAGGTGTGGTCGCAGCCGGTCGACGTCACCGACTGCAGCGATATCGGCATCGGCGGCGGGGCGCTGACGCTGATGTATCACGACGGCGTCGTCGTCCTGGGCGGCGCCAACGCCAACGGGCATTACTGGCAGCAGTTCGTCGACGGCGAGTTCAAACGCAGGCGGCTGGTCGCCCTGTCTGCCGACGACGGCTACAAGCTTTGGGCACGCGACGCCAACTACAAGGGGCGGCCGATCATCGTCGAAAACCAGGTCATCGCCGAACCCTGGTCCTACGATCTCCGCAGCGGCGCACAAAAGACGCAGCCGCATCCCATCACCGGCCACGAAGTTCCCTGGAGCCTGATGCGGACCGGCCACCATTGTGGAATCGTCACCGCTTCGCCGAACATGCTTCTGTTCCGCTCCGGCGACACCGGCTTCTACGACCTCGCGGGGGACGGCGGAACTCGGCACTTCGCCGGGCATCGGCTCGGTTGCTGGATCAACGGCATCCCCGCCAACGGCCTGGTGATGATGCCGGAGGCATCTTCCGGATGCGTCTGCCTCTTCTCGATCCTGACGACCGTCGTACTCGAACCGCGCGAGCCGCGCAATGCCTGGGCGATTTTCAGTGCCGCCGGTTCAACGACTCCGGTCAACGTGCTCAAGCTGAACCTCGGCGCCCCCGGCGACCGTCGCGACGCCCAAGGAAACCTTTGGCTGACCAATCTCCGCCCCAAGCCCTACCGGGAGAATTCACTCGACATCAAGCTCAACGTGAAAACAACGTTTCTGGAGGGAGGCAAGTTTGTCGCGGTCAACGCCGAGTCGAACCGGGTCGCCGGCGCGCAGCCCGACTGGCTGTACACCTCCTGGGCTCGCGGGCTTTCCAAGTGCGAAATCCCGCTGCGCGACGCGGGAGCGCCGGTCGCGGATTACCGCGTCCGGCTCCACTTCGCCGACCTCGAGCAGTCCGACGCGGGCCGGCGGGTTTTCGACGTCAAGCTGCAAGGGAAGACGGTGCTCGAAAACTTCGACGTCGCCGCGGCGGCCGGCGGCGCGAACAAGGCCGTCGTCCGCGAGTTTACCGCAGTCGGCGTGGAGGATGTGCTCTCCATCGAACTCGTGCCCAAGAACCCGAAACCGGACAACGCCCAAATGCCGATCCTCAGCGCCATCGAGGTCGAGCAGGGCGGGCGTTGACTCCTTGAACGAGAAGCAAGTTCGAGGTACGCTGAACATTGTTCGTTTCCGGCAACCGTTCACGGGGCGGAAGAGAGGGGGACAGGTCCATGTTTTCGGCCAACGTCTTTGACTCCAAAAGACCCGAGCGGGCCGAAAAATGGACCAGTCCCCAGCCGCCCCGTGAACGGTTACCGTCTCCGGATTGTGCGCCGTCTACGCCCGCTTCCGGAAGAGCCATGCCGTGTTTCGGTCCCATGGAACATCTCAGACCGCGAGGAGCCCTTCGATGAACGGTTTTGCAGACAAACCATCGACTTCGGCACACGACCGGCAACCGGTGACCCGACGGCAATTCTTGGAGTCGGGTTCGGCCCTGGCCGTTGGCGCAGCCTTGAGCGGCGCGGCGGCGTCGGCCGGCGCAGAGCCGCGGAAAGGCGAGATGCAATACCGTCGCTTCGGCGCCACTGGGTTGACGGTTTCCGAGATCGGCCTGGGTTGCGCAAGCGGGTTGAAATCGCAAACGCTCGGCCCGTTTCTCTTCGACCGCTACCGCGAACAGTTGCCGGCGATCGTCGATCGGCTTTTCGAGCGGGGTGGGAACTTTGTGGCCACGTCGCAGAGTTATCACGATACCGAAGAGATCCTCGGCCGCGCGTTGAAGGGCCGTCGCAAGGACGCGATCATCTTTACGGCCACCGGCAAGGACAAGGCCAAGGACGTTGTCGCCGCCTGTGAACTGAGCCTGAAGAATTTCCAGACCGATTATATCGACTGCTATTTTTCCCACGGCGATTGGCGCGATGGCTTTTACGAGGCCGCGCAGTCGCTCAAACAGCAGGGCAAGATCCGCTTCATCGGCATGAGCTGCCACGTGCCCGCGAAGCACCGTCCGCACGTCGAGGCGGGAGAAGTGGACTTCATCTTCCAGCCCTACAACTACATGGCCTTGGCCAAGTGGACCGAGAAGATCGACCTGCCAGGAATCGAGGAGCTTTTTGCACTGTGCAAGCAGCAAGACGTGGGGGTGATCTGCATGAAGCCCATGACCGGCCATTTCATTCCCAACTGGGCCAAGGAGACCTCCGAGCCCAAGGTGGCCCAACTGATGCAGGAACTCCGGCAATTCGGCAGCGAGAATCTCTACCAGGCATTCTTGATGTGGGTTCTGAAGAATCCCAACGTCTGCTGCGCGGCCGTGGGCATGACGACGCCACACGAGGTCGTGGAAAACTGCGCAGCCGTCGGCAAGAAGCTTACGGCGTTGCACTACCGGCTATTGGACCTGTACGCGGCGGCCGCTACGCGAGATTACTGCCGCATGTGCGAGACGTGCATGCCCTCGTGCCCGCACGGCGTGGCGATTGCCGACATCCTGCGGTTCCGCATGTACTACAAGAACTACGGCCACCGGGCCGACGCCCGCGAGTACTACGCCGCCTTGCCAGCCGATCGCAACGCCCGCGCGTGCAGCCGCTGCGGCAAATGCGAGCAGGCGTGCCCAAACGGGCTGGCGGTCGTCGAGAAGCTCAGGGAAGCTCATTCGCTGCTGGTATAGCCTTTCCCAACCACCGTGGTTTGCCGCCACTTCCTTGAACATGCCGAAACATCGGCAAGGAGCATATGATGCCAGAGGATAAGAACCACGTATCGCGTCGCTTTTTCATCAAGAGCACGGCGGCTGCCGGCACCGCGGCAGTCGCGGCGTCGGCGATGCTGGGCCGCGAGAACGCCTCCACCGCCAACGCGGCGGATAACGAACCTGCCGCTCAAGCCGCGCCGCCGACGGAGGTAAAGCCGTTGCCTTCGATTCAGCTTGGCTCGCATCGCGTCAGCCGATTGGTCGCCGGTGCCAACCCCTTAAGCGGATACTCGTATCAAGGGGCGCACGCCACGAACTGCATGAAGGAATACTTCACCCTGGAACGGCGGGTTGAGTATCTCCAGCGCTGCGAGCGGTTGGGTATTACGGCGCACCAGTTTTCGTCGTACAAGGACTGCGAGTATATCCAGGTTGCCCGGGACCGCGGCGTGAGGATGCAATTCTGGGCGCTGCACAGCGGCATCGCCGACATTCCCGACGCCATCAAGAGCGTTGGACCGATCGGCCTGGTGCATCACGGCGGCGCGACCGACACCCTTTTCGCGGAAGGCAAACACCAACAGGTGCATGACTTTGTCAAGGCGGTACACGACAACGGCATCCTGGCCGGCGTTTCGGCCCATAATCCTGATTGCATCAAGCGCATTGCCGACGAGGGTTGGGACGTCGATTTTTTCATGGGCTGCTTCTATTTCATTACGCGGGAGCGCGTTCCGGGCGCCTCGGAGAAAGTCCCGCCCGTATGTACCCTCGATATGACGCATTATGTCTGGTACAAAGACGACCCGACCGCGATGACCGAGGTGATGCGGCAGGTCAAGCAGCCGTGTTTTGGCTTTAAGATTCTTGCGGCGGGCAGAGCGTGTTTGAACGATCGCCGGGTTCGTGAGGCGTTCAAAATCGCGTTTTCCAGCATCAAGCCTATCGACGGCGTCATCGTCGGGATGTTTCCCCGTTATGTGGACGAAATCCAATTGAACGTGGAGGCCGTGCATAGCTATGGGCAGGTTCCGAAAGAAAATCGTCCCGTATCTTAGATAACCAAGCGGGGACAGGGCCTCTGAGCCACTCGCACCTCACGCGTATGGTTCGTGTCCTTGGCTTTCGCAGTGAGTCGGTCGAGTGAAAGATGAGAACCAAAATCATACAAGCTGGCCTGTCGTTGGTCTTGTTCGCCTGCCCACTGGCGGCGACGGAGTTCCGGCCCGTTGCCGTGTGGACGGATGCGGAGTGCTTCTCGATTCCGCCGGGCAAGTATGCGGCGGAGAAGATGATCGACGGCGACCTGGGCACCTACGCCTGCCTGCTGGACGACACGCGGACGGGCAAGGACACGCGGATCTGCCCGCCCAAGGCGGCGCCGCCCGTGACCGCCACCTTCGTGCTCGATCTGGGAGCGGAACGGACGGTTGCCGGGATGCGTTTTGTGGCACGCAACGCCTGGGTCTACGTGCTGGCGAAGAATGTAAGCGTTTCCGCCAGTGCCGACGCGCAGGGCCGGGAGCGAATCCGGCCGCTGGCGGAGGACAGGGAACTGTCGGCAACGTCCAACTCCAACTCCGTCTTCGTGGAGTGGTCGCCGGTCACGACACGCTACCTGAAGGTGCGCGTCAACGATTCGTACCAGCAGCGTTACCCCGGGCCTTGGATGCTGGAGTCGCAGATCCCCTGGTGCCACAAGGTGGGATTGCCAACGGCGGGCGACGGAAAGAACCTGAACGTGCAGATCGCGGAAATCGCCTGCTGGGACGCCCGGCCCGCCGATTACCCGCTCAAGAACCCGCCGGATGTCGCACTGCCGTGCCACCGCCTCGAGCGCGACTGGCTGTATCAGGACGTGGGGCTCGACATTGCCCGCGTCTTCACGTCGGCCGGCGATTGTGAAATTGAGCGATCCTTGGTGCGGAAAGTCTTGGGACAGGTTGCCGACGACGATCCCCGGCTGAACGTCCTTCGGCAGCGGCTGGATCAGCTTGCCGAGGGCAAGGTTGCCGCGTGCGATCCGCGCTGGCGCTCGCTGTACCTCGATGCCTGCGCCGCGCGGCGGAAAGCGCGTCTTCAGACGCTGCGCGGGGAGGCCACCCGGTTCATCTATGCCAAGCACGGAATCTTCGGCTGCATGCAAGGACTTGCCGGAAAATACGACCTTCCCGACGAGCAGATCCGCGACTACACGTACGGTTTCCAGAAGGGTGGGCAGCTTTGCATGGGAACCGTGCTTGAGGACGGCACGGTCGAACATGAGGTGCTGCTCGAAAAGCCCGAAGGCGCCATCTGTTACCCGAACCTCTCCTGGGACGCGCGGACGCTTGTGTTTTCCATGCGCGACAATTTCGAGACCGACTCCTACTGCCTCTACACGATGGACATGGCGACGCGCCGGGTGACGCAGATCACCTTCCCGATCGTGAAAGAGGGCAAGCCCCTGCCGGTGGCCGACTGCGAGCCAACGTTCCTGCCGGACGGCCGCATCGTCTTCACGTCCACCCGCGACGTGCATATCAGCGATTGCTGGTACCGCGCCGGCGGGAACATCTACTGCTGCGACGCCGACGGCGGCAACATCCGCCGCCTGACGTCCGACCAGCTCATGTCGAACAACCCCCAGATTCTGGAGGACGGCCGCATCGTCTTTACCCGCTGGGAGTACAACGACCGCAGCGCGCTGTTCAACCATCCGCTCATCTCGATGAACCCGGACGGCACGGCCCAAACGGAATACTACGGCAATAACAGCATGTTCCCCGCGGCAATCATCCACGCGCGTGGCATCCCGGGCTCGCAAAAGGCGATTGCCGTGATCGCCGGGCACCACTCCATCTACAAAGGGAAGCTCGGGCTGATCGACCGCACCAAGGGGATCCAGGCAGGCAAGGGGATTGAGTTCGTCAACATGAAGCTTAGCGGGGCCCTCGGGCGCGAGTCCGCCGACTTCATCCGGCCCGAGCCGCCGGACCCGTCCAGACCCTACCTCGATCTGAAGATCGACGTGTTCGGACAGTTCGGCCCGCAATATTCGCATCCCTATGCGCTGGATGAGGAGAACTACCTGTGCTCGTTCTGCCCGGAGGGGTATCTGCCGCCCTTCGGCCCCTTCAATCCTCCCTTGGGCGTCTATTTCATGAGGCCCGACGGTGCGCGCGAGCTGCTGGCGTTTGATAACTGGCAAGGCACTGGCCAGGTGATTCCCGTGATGGCCCGCACACCGCCGCCGGTGCGCGCGTCGCTGGTCCGCCCGCGCGACAACCACGGGGTTTACACCGTGCAGGACGTCTATCAAGGTCCGGGGCTTGCCGGCATTCCGCGCGGCACGGCCAAGAAGCTCCGCGTCGTCGCATTGGAGTACCGTGTCTGCCGGATGGGATACGGCCAGAACGGGGGCGAGTGCGAGACCGGGCTGTGCCAGACGCCGATCTCGCTCAATAGCGGCAGTTGGGACGTGAAGCACGTGCTGGGCGAGGTCGACATCGAGGCCGACGGCAGTTGCAGCTTTGAAGTGCCCGCGCACACGCCGGTCTACTTCCAGGTGCTCGACGCCAAGGGCTACACCATCCAGTCCATGCGAAGCTGGTCGACGCTCCAAAGCGGCGAACGTTTCTCCTGCATCGGCTGCCACGAAAACAAGATGTACGCGGAGGCGGAGCCGGCGACCGCCCGAAACACCACGGTGGCTCTCGCCAAGCCGATTCAGAAGCTCCAGCCCTTCGCGGGCAAGGAGCATCCGCTGGTCCGGCGGCTGGCGTCGGAGTCGTGGCTCGACAGTGTGGAGAACTACCTCGGGGTCAACGCCCCTCGCTCGCTCGATGCGAACGCACCGGTCGACGGCTTCAGCTACGTCCAGGAAATCCAGCCCATCTTCGACAGGCACTGCGTGAGCTGTCACAACGCCTCGCAGATGGAAACGAGCAAGATCAGCTTGACAGGCGAGGTGGCGAAGCCCGAGAGCGTGAAGCTGATCGGCGCAGGACAGGTGGATCCCAAGCGCGCCTACACGCAATCCTACGTCACGATCACCACCTCCGGCAATCCCGACAAGAACCCGTGGATGACGTGGCTGAAGCCCCGCAGCCGGGCGGTGATGATCCCGCCGTACCACGCCGGCGCGAGCAAGAGCAAGATCATGGACTACTTCGAAACGACCCACTATGGCGTGAAGGTCGGCGACGACGAGAAACGCACGTTCGCCTGTTGGCTGGATCTGCTGATCCCCTTCTGCGGCTCCTACTCGCAACACAACACATGGACCGAAGCGGAAAAGACAGAATACGACTACTTTCAAGAAAAACGGCGTGCCTACGCCGCCGCCGAACTGGAGTCGCTACGCCGGTCTTTGGACCATTGACTCAAAGGGAACATTCTTCCGACGGCAAGGAGAATTCGGGGCGGTAATGAGAGGGAAAGATCCATGTTTTCGAGCAGCATCTTTACCGCCGAGAGATTCGTCAACCGGCCGAACGGCGTTGAGCCGCTTGCGCAGTTGTTCGGCTTCGGACAGAAATGAAACGGAAAGCTGCATACCATAGTCTCCTGCAGAGGAATTATAGCTCGTGGGGGCACGAGCGGACCAGCCACCCGGATTCGCAAGGGACGTGCAGGTGTGCGGCGTGAAGTCCTATGTCGGTTCGAACTGTAGTGCAACCCGAACGCGTCCGGGATACTGTACTGTTTGCCGCGGGCGTAAACTGATGCTAAAACGGGTTCATCCGACTGACGCGTACCTGCGAGGATGGAAAGTCGCGAACCCGGGGAGTACCGGTGCCTCTTCTCTGATTCCCACCAGTAGCCTCGATCGACCCGTCTGCGCTGCAAAGCGCGATTTCAA
>JAAYEH010000216.1 GCA_012728855.1 Rhodopirellula sp.
GGCCCGCCTCTCACTAATACTGCTGGCGTGGAACTGCAAGGCTTTCCGGGGTCAACTACAGTGCCAACAAGCCCCGGACACGCCAGCTTTAATACTGCTGGCGTGCTAAGCGTGCATGCTACGTCTGCATGCGACACCATGCACTAATAGTCCCATTGCCCTCGTGAGGGGGCCCGGAACTGGTTGCACGGGATTGTCCGGACCCTAAGTGCGTAAACAGACCAGTCACGCCAGCATATGCGACGGTAGCTCAATTGGCAGAGCATTGGTTTTACTAGTTGTCCAAGAGTTGCAGGTTCGAATCCTGCCCGTCGCTGTGGTGAACGTTCCCGGCGGGAACTGTGGTCATGAGCCGACCAGAGGCGGCGTATGCCTGCCCCGCCGGGAGTGATTTAAGAAAGGGAAACTATGACCACTTCAGAACACGAGTACAACCCGAACATAGTATGGCCTACAGATCCGGCCCAACGGGATATGTTGCTGGCGGAACAAGAGACGCGAAAGGGCAAAGATGAACGAGACAAGCGAAACAACTGAACTGGCAGCTGTAGACGTGGCCATGGAGGAACTTGAAGTTCTTCTGGCCGACGCCAACCGAGAGGCGCAGGTCGAGACCAACTGGCTTGCCCCGTGGTATCTGCGAAAGATGGCGGAACTGGAAGCGGCTGAATCGCTGATTAAAGAACAGTCCAAGCGCATGCTTGCCCAAGTTGCTGCACGGCGCAAAGCTCTTGAATACCAGTGGGGCCAAGCGTTCAAGGCACAAGTGGATGCGGACCTTGCCGAACAGGGCGGGAAGAAAAAGAGCATCGACTACATGACGGGGCGGGCTGGATACCGTTCCTCTGGTGGTAAGCCTCAAATCGTTATCGAAGATGAAAATGCCGCAATTGAAGCTGCGGAAATGGCATGTCCTGATGCAATCAAGCGAACCATCATCAAGAGCGTACTTCAAGCCTATGTCGAATCCACAGGCGAAGAGATACCGGGAACCAAACTGATAACAACGCCGAAGGTAGAACACTTCTATCCGGCACTGACATACATGGCGCTAACAAAGGAAGGCGACAATGTTTCACAAAGCGAATAAGACAATGAGCAGATTGCGGCTTGGGCTGTGCGGCCCTGCGGGAAGCGGCAAGACATATACCGCGCTATCTGTTGCATCGGTACTTGGCACAAAGGTTGCCGTTCTTGACAGTGAGCATGGAAGCGCCAGCAAGTACGCCGATGAATTCTCGTTTGACACCTTCACGCCTACTGAATTCAGTCCACAAGTCTACATGGACGCGATCCATGCAGCAGAGAAGGGCGGATATGACGTTCTAATCATCGACAGTCTTTCCCATGCATGGAGCGGAACTGGCGGCGTGCTTGAGCAGGTGGACAACATTACAGCCCGGAGCAAAAGCGGCAACGCTTTTTCTGCCGGGTGGCGAGAGGTGTCACCACTGCATGCCAAGATGGTGGACGCCATTGTTGGGGCGAAGATTCACATCATAGCCACGATGCGCACAAAGACTGAATACGTGGTCGAGAAGGACGAACGCGGACGTTCGATACCGCGTAAGGTGGGGATGGCCCCGGTGCAGCGGGACGGCATGGAATACGAGTTCGACGTTGTCTGTGATATGGATTGGGAGCACAAGATGGTAGTTACAAAGACCCGGTGCAAATCGCTTGATGGGAAGGTGATGTCCAAGCCGGGCAAGGAGTTTGCCGACACACTGAAGGCATGGTTGACTGATGGCGTGGCTGCCGGGCCTGATACAACAACTCCGCCGCCCCCACAACAACAAGCCCCGAAAGCCGCACCCAGATCGGATGCCAAACCCAAGGCTAAGACCCGCTTTGACATCACCGTTGAGAACGCAGTCAAGGCTCAACATAGGGGTGGGCAGATATCGGACGCCGACATTGAAATCATCCGCCAACAAGTCTTTTCCGCTGGATACAAGACGCCCGAGGCTGCATGCAAGTTTGCCAGCCAAGCCACGTACGAACTCATCAAGGATGATGGCGACTTGGTTAAGGGCGTCAAGATCGTCATCCCTCAAACCCAGGACGCACAAGAAGCCGAGCAAGTTGCAGCATTGGGATAATTCAACATGGCACGGAAGCCAGCAAAATTCGTGATGCAGAAGCAGGGCAATCGCCTTATCGCCGCCGGCGATCTCCAGCAACGCATGTACACCGCGTTCGTATCTGGCCTGCCTGATGGCGCAGTATTCACAGTCACTATATCTGAACATAGGCAACCAAAGAGCCTTGCACAGCTTGGGTACTGGTATGGCGTGTTGATGCCATTTGCTGAGCAGGAATTCAGGGCACAAGGCTACAACACCTTGGCCACCCTTGAGGTGGATCTTGAAACCAACTCCGCAACTATGGATATGACTTTTAAGCATCTGTTTCAGCATGCCACGCAGAGCATCATCGTGCCCAAAAAACGAGTGATGTCAGTTGATGAAATGAGCCACCTGATAGATTTCACAGTTACATACTTAGCCAAAAAACTAGGGGTATGCGCCCCGCAACCGGAGCATGATATATGCCTAACTTCAACAAAGTAATTCTCGTCGGCCACCTGACGCGCGATCCAGAACTTACCTACACAAAAAACCAGACTGCAATTTGCAAGTTTGGCTTGGCCGTCAACCACAAGCACGGCGAGCGCGAGGAAGTATGTTTTGTCGATGTCACCGCATGGGGGAAACAGGGCGAAGCGGTCCAGAAGTATCTCCACAAGGGTGACTGCCTGCTTGTTGAAGGCCGGTTGACCTTTGAGCGGTGGACCGACAAAGAGGGCGGCAACCGAAGCAAACATAGCGTCACCATGACAGCGATGTCGTTTATGGGCAAGGCTGGCGAGCAGAAACAAGAGAAACAGCAGACACACGAGCCGGAACCGCAAGCCGAGTGCCCGCCTTACGACCCGGAACAGCCGGACGACATTCCGTTTTGACCAAACATAGGGAAAGGGTTCCTGATGATTCGCATAACCACAGAAGGGCCATGCAATACATGTTTTGGCGTTGGCAAAGTGCTGGAAGCCTACGCGACTGATGGGGTGTTTGAGGGGGTTTGCAGCAGTTGCCATGGCACAGGTCGCAGGGAGTATGTGACCACTGTTCCAGGCGACAAATTCATCATCGATGAAGTAGTAGGGGAGGGCAAGCTATGACCGTGATCGGAGGCTGCTTAGGCGACAGGGTATATATCAAGACGCGCAAGGCAAAACGGGTAATCATAGGGGTTCAAGAGTTCTGGGATTACTCATCAGCAGAATTGACTCCCTACGCCGCACGCAAGCTCGCCCAGGCCCTGCTTGCGGCTGCAAACAACATAGATGGCGAGTCAACCACGGAAAAGGGGCGGTAATGGCTACTCCAATAAAACCAATTGAGTTCTTTGTGCCCGGTATCCCCAAGGCACAGCCTAAGCACCTTGGCCAAGCGCGTGTGTATGAGGCTGGAACGGCGGAAGCATGGAAGGGTGCGGTTGCTCTGGCGGCAAAGCCACATCTTCCTAAAACGCCACTTACTGGCCCGTTAATGGTATCGCTAATTTTCTGCATGCCACGGCCTAAATCTCACTACCGAACGGGGAAATATAGCGGCGAAGTAAAGCCAGACGCGCCAGATTGGCACACATGTAAACCAGACCGTGACAACCTTGAAAAGGCTGTGCTTGATGTATTGACGCGTATTGGGATGTGGAAGGACGACGGGCAAGTATGTGATGGGTCCGTTACCAAGATATACGGCTTTCCGCCCGGCCTTCTGATAACGATTAGGATGACGCGAAGTAGCGCGCCTGTTACTTGCCGCATGGACAGCGGATATTAAGCGACAGTTGTACAAGGGTTTGGAATTGCCGCTTGAGTTGGAACCGAACACGGAAGGAAAATAATGCGAGACCACATAACCATAGTCCTTACTCTGCCACCAAAAGAACTAAGCCCCAACTGGCGTGGACACTGGGCGCGGAAAGCTAAGGCCGTGAAAGCATATCGTGCCCAAGCGTGGTCAACTGCGTTGTCCGCGAGCAAATACCGCGCACCTAAGTGGAGCACTGCCACAGCGCAAGCGACCTTTTACCATGCAACCAACCATCGTCGAGACGCCGACAACCTTCTTGCAAGTTTGAAGGCCGCGTTTGATGGTATCGCATCTGCCGGGGTAGTCGCCAACGATTCAGGCATAACCCACATGCCAGTAGTGCGGCTGATCGACAAGAAGCTCCCTCGCGTTGAGATACGAATCGAGCGTGGAGCATGAAGAAAACCCCATTACGCAAGGTCCGCAAGGGCGCTACAGCAGCAATGAAGCGCACGGCTGATGCACTATGGCGCAAGTATGTGCTGTTAAAGTACCCACGGTGTTTATGCGGTTTGTCGAGTGTGGATGCACATCATATATATGGTCGTAAGGCACATCCATGGCTGAGGCATGAACCTACGAACGGCATTGGGCTTTGCAGGATATGCCACAACAATGCTCATAGCTGGCCAAACCGATATCGAGAGTACCTGCGGAACCGCGTGCGGGCAGCAGAACAGAGCGGCAAACCCGACTACGCCGAAATCTGCAAGAGGCTGGAGGGGATGATAGATGAATTACTACAACGAGATTGACCCCGTAGCGGCAGAGTTTATAGCCGCGTCAATGGAGAGAGAATGACCCCGGTAACAATAGGCCCATGCACACTATATCAAGGCGACTGCCGCGAGGTTATGACGACGCTGCCGGATGGAAGCGTGACCATGATCTGGACGGATCCACCTTATGGGCATGGAAACGCCGACGGCGATTTGTTAAGCCGAAGAGCCGCCGCCGTGGGCGATGGTTACGATTCTACAGCTGTGGCGATTCTAAATGACCTTCCTGACACCATGCGGGAATGCGTTGACGTAATGTTGCGAGAGGCCGTGCGGGTGCTTTCGCCAGATTGTTGTTGTTGTTGTTGTTGTTGTTGTTGTGGTGGTGGCCCGCGCCCCACGTTTGCATGGGTTGCCAACAGGATGGACTCTCAAGGGTTGCAGTTTTTTCACTCGGTGATTTGGGACAAGAAAAACCCCGGCATGGGCTGGCGATACCGCCGCCAGCATGAAATGGTGATGGTAGCACACCGCAAAGGTGGGCGATTGGCATGGGCGAACGCCGACAAAAAACAACGCAACATTATTTCTATCAGCAAACCAAGGGATTGCGTTCATCCAAACGAAAAGCCAGTCGAACTGGTGAAGGTTTTTACCGACTTGCACACCTTGCCTGGACAGACAATTCTCGACCCCTTCATGGGCTCAGGCACGACAGGCATTGCCTGCATCCGCACCGGGCGGCGGTTCATCGGCATCGAACTCGACCCTGCCTATTTCGAGATCGCCCGCAAACGCATCGAGGCTGAATGGCAGGCCAAATCAGGGACAGTTGGCATGTTTGCCGCTGGAGGCAAAGCATGAACTACTACAACGAGATTGACCCCGTAGCGGCTCAATGGCTGCGGGAACTTATGGACGATGGTTTGATTCCGCGCGGAGACGTGGACCAAAGGAGTATTTGCGATGTGCAAGGAAACGATCTTGACGGGTACACACAATGCCACTTCTTCGCAGGCATCGGCGGATGGCCTCTTGCCCTTCGAATCGCCGGATGGCCCGACGATAGACCCTGCTGGACAGGATCATGCCCATGCCAGCCGTTCAGCATCGCCGGGAAACGCAAGGCGCAGCAAGACGAGCGTCACCTGTGGCCCGATTGGCGGCGGCTCATTATCGCCCAAAGGCCGGAAGTCATCTGGTTCGAGCAAGTTGCATCGGCAGACGTTGTCGGCACAGAGCTTGAGGCTTCTTTCGTTGTCGCGGTTCAGGCTGGCGATTACGCGAGGGCAAACAAAATCGCCCATAAACTCTGGCGGAGCTCGAGTCTGCACTACTTTGAACGGTGGATCGATGGAGTATTCGCAGACTTGGAAACAACGGATTACTCCGGGCGGTTTGAAATACTGGGCGCACACAGCGTCAACTCGCCGAACATCAGGCTTAGATTGTTCGGGATGGCCGACTTGCAACGGGAACGAACGTGGAGCGGAATCGCGGGAATCGAAAGAAAAGAGGAATTCCGGCGGGATCGACTTGCAATCGACGGCGAACCTTGCGGGATGGGGAATATGCTCAGCGAGGGATTACAAGGACTCGATAGGCATGGCGACGGAAGCGGTGAACCCGGACGGCTCGAAACGCAAGCGACTGGATCAACTCCCGCGACAAGCTGCGTTAATCCTTGGGCCGATTTTCACATCATCCCCTGCCGAGACGGAAAGTACCGCCGCATCCCGGCCTTGCCTGAATCCATACTTCAGCGCATGGCTGATGGGCTTTCCGTCTGCGTGGGTGACATGCGGCCTGAGAGCGCATTCCCGCTTACGGACTGGCGCGAAGGGCGCACGACGTTGTTGAAAGGATTTGGTAACGCAATAGTCCCCCAACTTGCGGCAGAGTTTATAGCCGCGTCAATGGAATCAGGCAACATAGGCATGTTCGCAGCGGCCCCTGGGGCCGAGAAAGTAGAGCAGTTGACAGTAGACAGAAAGGCAAAGCATGACGTTGGCGGCATCACGCTTTTGGCCCGGTCTTGAACAGGTTAGCGAACATTGGTGGGTCAGCCGTGACGGCGATGTGTTCGCGGCCTCAATTGTGCGCCGACACTATTCTAGGCGGCATTATGCCGATGGCCGCATGGATGATCCTACATATCGCAACCGCAATCTTATGATTGGACCAGGTCAAAAGATATTGCTTGTGGCGGATGGGCCTGCCGTGTTTGCGTGGCGCAAGTTCATAGATAACGCAGTCAATATCGTCGATGGGACTCGTCAAATCGGCGTTAACAACTGCATATTTCGACGCGAAGGTGGCGATGTGCTTGCCAGCGATCTTATTAAAGAGGCAAACGTAGTAGCGTGGCGTAGATGGCCGGGCGAGCGGCTGTACACCTATGTGGATCCAGTAGCGGTGAGAAGCCGCAACCCAGGGTATTGTTACATAGTGGCAGGTTATAAGCCCTGTGGGTGGACAAAAAGCGGAAAACGCATTCTGGAGTGCGTTCAAGCAACAAAGGAATCAATATGACCCCCCAGAGAATTCAACGAAAGCGCAGCAAGGGCTGGCGCATGCCGCCAAACACGGTGTACGTCGGGCGCGGCAGCAAGTGGGGGAACATCTTCCGCGTCGGGCAGATTGGCGTTCCCGACGCACAGACCGCCGTTGACCTGTACCGGCACGAGATGATGACGCGCGGCGGGTCGTGGCAGGATTTACGATTCGACCTGCACGAGCTTCGCGGCAAGAACCTTGCCTGCTGGTGTCCGCTGGACCAGCCATGCCATGCGGACATACTACTGGAGATAGCAAACTCATGACCCCCGAACAAACACAGCGAATCATAGCGTTGTTTGACAAGATCGGTTGGCCGGAGTGGAGCAATCCAAACGACCAGTTTAAACTAGCCTGGTTTAAGGAGTCGAATAGGTGGGGTGCGTCTTGGGACAGGCAAGATGATCCCGCTTATCTCTTAACAGACTATGAAGCCCAGGCCATCATCGAAAAGCATCTCACGGATTGGCTGGAGGGCCGCGACGATGTGGATATTCGTGTTTATCGCGCATCGCAGTGTTCGTCGTATGCGTGGTGTGCGTCCACTGCCTATGCTACTCATACATCGGCAATGTGGTATCCATCCCGTCTCGACGCCCTCATAGCAGCGGCAGAGGCGGTAGGAGCGGAAGAATGAGCACATGCTGCCGCACAGGACAATCCGACCAGAGGAAAGCAAAATGAACAGGACATCAATCGAATGGTGCGATTACTCGGTTAACCCGATCCGGCCAGAGGTTAACGGCAAGCGCAAGGGCTGGTTCTGTGCGAAGGTGTCAGCCGGTTGTGCCAACTGCTACGCCGAACGCATGAACATGCGATGCAACGCCAAAGGCAACGGTATCGGCAACGGCTTGCGATTTACCCGCGAGAACGAAGCGAAGGTGCGGTTCGTGCTGGACGAGAAGGCGCTACGCGGCATTCTGAAAAGCCGTGCCCCCGCAGGCTCGCGCGTGTTCGTGGGCGACATGACGGACCTGTTTCATACGCTGATCCCGTTCGACTTGCTCGACAACATATTCACCGCGATGGCACTGCGACCCGACCTGACATTCATGCTGCTGACCAAGCGGCCCGAAAGGATGCTGGAGTATTGCTCTGGCGAAACCCTATCGGATCGGATCAAGCGGATTGCTGATTGCGAGCACGGCAAATGCTGGCTTGGCGACAAGGGTAGGACTGTTGGGCCAAGACTTCCGCTTCCCAACGTCCAGCTTGGCGTGTCGATAGAAGATCAGGCGACAGCCGACGAGCGAATACCGTTGCTGCTGCAAACGCCTGCTGCCGTGCGATTCGTGAGCTATGAACCTGCCCTGGGCCCAGTGGACCTATCGCAGTGGCTCGACTATGTATCAATCCATGACGAAGCGGGCGACGAGTATATTTACAAAGGCGTCAAGGGCGTTATTGCCGGCGGCGAGAGCGGACCCAATGCTCGTCCTGCAAATCCAGATTGGTTCCGACAGGTGCGCGATGACTGCGCGGCGGCTGGCGTGCCGTTTTTCTTCAAGCAGTGGGGGGAATGGAGAGAACAGACTTCCGACAAGTGGGTGAAATATAAGGCCAGCCCTTCTGAGTTGTCGTCAATCGGACTCCTTGAGCCTCATGGTAGGTTCACAATGGTGCCCGATCTGCCTGTTTATCCAGAAGAGGTGCATTGCACAGAGGTCGATTGTTGGATGCAGCGCGTCGGAAAAAAGGCCGCCGGCCGCGCGCTAGATGGCCGATATCACGACGCTTTGCCGGTGGCCAAATGAAGCCAACGCCAGAAACCATACTCCGCTATGGGGAACCGGGTTCCCCTATCAAAGGATCCAGGCTGGTGCGTGGTTACTGCCGAGTATGCGGAACTCCTATCCGCCGCGACCCAAACGCAGTGGCGCAAGAGTGCGAGATCTGCAGCGGGGTTCAGCGCGACTTAATGCCCGGCGGTTACGCTGGCCCGCTTGATGAGGATGCTGGTGGTTACGGTTCGATAGCGCGCAGGGCATTGGAAGGAGATTGAGTAATGTACGCAAAGGTGTTTGAGCAAATCTTCGATTCGTCGATAGCTGATGATTATGAAGTTCGTCATGTTTTCATGGACCTGCTCGTACTGGCTGACCCGGAAGGCAATGTGGACATGACGGTCGGCGCAATATCAAGGCGAACCAACGTCCCAGTTAACATAGTTAACAGGTGTTTACAGGCTTTGACATCTCCAGACCCTAACTCAAGAACCGATAAGCATGACGGGGCGCGGCTTGTCAAACTGCGAGAAAACACCGAATGGGGATGGCGAATAGTCAACTTTGAGAAATACCATCGCATGCGAGACGAAACCGCAAGGCGTGAGTACATGCGGACTTACATGCAAAACATTAGGGCGAAAAGCAGGGCTGTTAACACCGTGTTAACTGATGTTAACTCGTGTAAACCACAGTTAGCCCACGTAGACGTAGACGTAGACGTAAACGTAGACAAAGAAGAAACAGCATTAGCTCCGTCACGTAACGACGTGACAGAGCACGTAGAAGTTACAGAAGCCTCCAAACCTAAAGCTCAACCCACGAAAACCAAAACCCCGGACCCGATCACGTGGACACCCGAAGCCGGTTGGCAGGGCATTACCGAGGCTGACAAGGCTGAATGGCGCAAAGCCTACCCAGCCTGTGATATCGACCTGTGCTTAATTCAAATGGGGGTTTGGTGCAAGTCGAACCCACGGAAGGCCAAGAAATCCCGTTGGCGGCGGTTTATCTCAAATTGGCTGACGCGACAGCAGGACAGGGGCGGGACGATGCGCAGTAATCCATCCGTGGACACGGACGCCGCGGAGAAACGCAGACAGGCCATGGTGGACGCAGCGAGCGCGAAACTAGCGGGAAAGGACTCCGCAAATGGCGATAGGCACCCTTGGTAAATTCGCTGAACCATGGATCGACATTGAGACAGCCTGCAACATTTGCGGGGCGCGCATTGCCCTGAAGAGTAAACACAGTTGGGGCATGCCGGGCCGGATCATCTGCGATGTTTGCGCGAATCGAAAGCGACAGGACGAAAAAGCCGTTGGTGCTCCAACTCAGGCAAGCGGCTTAACTCAAGACGAGGCGAAAGAGGCATTAGCCCTATGTTACCGGCTTTGGAAGGATCTTGAGGCGGCGCAGACGCCAGATGAGGCCGCGTTGTGGCTGAAGGTTTTCATGCGTGCGCCGTCGATGGGGCGGCTTCGCGCGGCCATCGAAGAAGTTAAGACAAGCAACCGGTTCAGAACTCAAATCCTGCCGGACATAAGTAAGGCCCTGGCTGTTGCTGGTGAGACTGCCCCAGGCGAGAGGCAGGAAGAGCCTGTCGGGCTTACCGGCTGGTGGGTGGAATGTGTCGATCATGAGAAGGCCAGTTGCATCGGATGCAAGATGCCCCTGATATGGCCCCGCGAGCGAGACATTCCCCAGGAATATCACCTCATCGAGTCAGCGAAGCAATACGCGGAACAACTCGCCCGTCTCTACGGTGGGACGTGGCAGATTTACAGGCCGGATGACAAGGAAGACTATAGGCGAAGGGAATCGCAATGAGCACGATTGATGGGACATTTAACCTTATGAGCACAGATACTAGGCTGACGCAATACGGGTTCGACTGGGGGCCGGTGAAAGTGGAGCGATGCTTCAGCGACGACAAAAAGGGTTGGGTGACATTGTTGCTTAAGACAAAAAAGCACCCGCACGGAATCCAAATTTACATCACAAAGACCGGCAAGGTTCGCGTGTTTGGAGACGGCGAATGGTTGCCATGGAAGGCGAAAGAATGAACTTTGCTGGCTATGTAACAGGTGTTGGCAAGCTCGTGGAAGATCCGCGATATGGGCAAATCCAAGAAGTGTTGATAGTGCAAGAAAGCGAGTCAAGGATGACCGAACTTAGTAACCTTAGCGAAATCGAACTACAAATTCTCGAGTGTCTGCCCCGGCAGAATCCCCCGGCTGTTGATCAGTTCGGCGCAGACATGGACGAAATAGCCCACGACGTACTAAAAAAGACCACCGGCAGGACTCGAACCGAAATACAGCACGGGCTGGACGCGCTTATGAAGGCCAAATTGGTAGGCCTGGTGCAGTATCAGGACGACGACGACGGCAAGAAAAAGCTCCGCTGGCGGTACGGCTACTGCATCATTCGAGGTCGTTGGCGTGAGGTCCGCGATTGGTTATCCCCGAAAACAGCCCCGTAGGCGCGTTCTGTGTCCTGAGGGGTGTTCTGATACCATCTGACCCCTCAGGACGTTGTGGCGCTAGGTAAATCGGCGAAATTCGGCCATGCTACTCACGGTCGGCAAGCCATTCTAGGAGGTTAGCGCCGACGGCAGCGGCCATGCGGGCTAGAGTTTCGGGTGACGGGCGACGCCTGCCGCATTCGTAGTTTGCCCAGACGGTGCGCCCCCACCCCATTTTGGCGGATGCTTCCCCTTGGGTCATCTGGGCGGCAATACGACCGTCGCGTATTTTGTCTTTGAGGCTCATCTGGCACCTTCAGCTTTGACTATGGCGTCGTCTGTACTCCACGGTCCCGGTGTATGTTGTGGTGTGCTCATTTTCTACTTCCTGCCTTGGCTTTTGGCTGCCACAATTCCCTGCACGCATCTTCCCCAAAAGCCTTTGTATATATTTCGCCCACAGTGCTCACTATGGATGCAAGCGGTAGCCACTCTTCGCGTGTCAGCCTACATGGCGATAAAATGACAGCCCTGCATGCCTTGGCCAATCCCTGTATGGCCCCACCCTCAATCGCTTCAGTACTCAATCCGAGTTCGTCGGCAGCGTTCCAGAGAGCGACCATGCGGCGGGCGTTGGCGTTTGCCTCGGCGTAAAAACGCTCTGGTTCTTGCCATGCTTTGCCAGTACAATAGGCCGCAATGTAACGCCCTGCTTGCGGGATAAAGTGCCATGTGGGGTCCAACCTTCCCGGTGTGTGTTTACTCTCGCTCATGATCGTGTCCTTTGCTTATAAGGGCTATTGTTCATCGGTCTTCGCTGCCCACCGCCGCCTGTTTCGGTCTGTTATATACTCCAATGCCATTATCATCTCGTTCTATAAGTAAACTGCCCAGACCAATTGCAAAACTCAATTGCAGTCATCTTCTCTACACGATCAGCCACATCCACCTGGATCCGACAACTCAAACCTCCAAGTAATCCAGTACGCTTACCACGCGCGTATTGATCACGAGCCTTTAGCACTGCCTGCTTTGTGACGCGTTGACCTGACCGTTTATAGAAATAAACCTTCATGTTCATCCTCATTTTGGTACCATCATCATGAATCAGTGTAACCTTTGCCGTCTTTGCCACCGCCGCCAGACCATAACCGCATTGTAATCGCCGCCAAGCGAGATTGGATCATCGTCGGCGGCATAGCAATTGTCGGGGACCGACGGCGGCTTGAGACCGCAAATGCCGCCCCCTGCTTTGGCCGTTCCGTACATGCTCTCGTGGAGGCCGATTTCGCACATCAGTCGCCTGGCCTGCCGTAGAGAAGTGGCAAAGCCAAAGTAAGTTTCGCCGCTGCCCTCCGGTGAGCGGAACACCTGATAACCGATAAGTTTTTCGCCGTTGCGGGTGCATCCAACCTTTAGATTCCTGCGAGTTTTTGTCATAATTCTTGTCCTTTCTTTGCCGGGCTTAATTGCCCGATCTACCGTCATTATATCGACCATGTACTACAAAGTCAACAGCAAAATCTAGGGAAAATGAAAAATATTGTTGTACAAGCGAAAAACATAGGGTGAATATTGTTGATGAGAGGGGGGAGGGGGTCGGAAATAGGGGCATGGAAGCCAACCTTACGCCAGAGATGCAAGCTGTACTTGATAGCCGCCCTCAGATGGTGGCTATGATCAATGCTGTAAGTGATGGCGTGTCCATCGTAGACGCATGTGATAAGTGCGGCATATCCAGGATGACATTCCACGCGTGGCGTCGGGAGCACCCATGGTACAACGAGATGTTCGTCCGCGCGTGGGAAGATGGGGCGGATGATCTGGAAAAGATCATGGAGAGTTGCGCTAAGAAGGCGTTGGACGATCCCAGATACCAGCCGAGCTTGCATAGGACGTTGCAGGCACGGAGAAGGTCGTATCAAGAGCGGTACGGGGTAGAGATGGACGTCAGGGGCAAGATTGAAAACGAGATGTCTGACAGCCAATTGACCGATTTGTGCACCCAGATTGCATCAGCCATGAAGAAGGACGATGGTAGCGACAGCGCCGAAAATCCTGCTTGATTCACTTCCGACTGACCCGGCTATCAATGCTGAGGCTCGGATAGGGCTTATATCGCCTTCACGCGATGAGCGTAGGGCAATTCTTCAGGCGTGCGCCCAGCCGTGCCCAGAAGCATGTATATTTTGGCTGTCAGCCTATGGTTGGACGTTTGACCCCCGCGCAGTAATTAAACATAGGCCGTTTGTGCTGTGGCCGGTGCAGCGTCGGGCGGCGACTGAGCTTTGGCATGCCATTGCCGATGGGCATGATGCGTTGATCGACAAATCCCGCGATATGGGCGCTTCCTGGCTATGTCTGGGGGTATTTGCCTGGTGGTGGCGGTTTATGCCTGATAGCCCATTTCTGATAGCCAGCCGCAAAGAAGAGTACGTTGATTCCAAGGGTAACATGGATACCCTGTTCGCCAAACTGGACTATCTTCTCGCGCGTTTGCCGAGCTGGATGCGGCCCCGAGTTGAGCGCAAGCATATGCACTTGCTCAACTTAAATAATGGTTCGCTGATATCCGGCGAGAGCACTAACGGCGATTTGGGCCGTGGCGGACGACGGAAAGCAATTCTGCTTGACGAGTTTGCCGCGTGCGAAAATGGGGACGAAATCCTTGCCGCAACTGCCGATGCTACCCCGTGCAGGTTATTCAACAGCACTCCACAGGGGCGGGGCAATGCGTTCGCGGAAGTGCGGTTTTCGGGCAAGGTGCAAATTGTAACCTTGCACTGGCGGGAGCACCCAGAAAAAGGCAAGGGGGCGGAACTTGTAGACGGCAAATGGACAAGCCCTTGGTATCGCGCCGAGTGCGCCCGCAGAACCTCGAAGAAGGAAATTGCCCAGGAGTTGGATATCGACTATCTGGCGTCTGGCGATGCCTATTTTGATCTGGATATCCTCCAGACGATCCGCGGTAGTGGGCAGTTGCGCAAGCCCTTGCATGTCGGGGCGATCACCTATGACATGGTTCGCAGTGTAGAGACGGGCCGGGAAAGACTGACAAATGCTCGCTACACTGAGGACACAAGTCCCCAGCGGCTCAGCCTATGGTGCGATCTTGTCAATGGCAGACCCCTCCAGAACCGTTCCTATGTTGTGTTTGCCGACATTTCCAACGGTCAAGGGGCGTCAAACAGCGTCATCAAGGTCGCCTGCTGTGAGACGCGCGAGGAAATCGCCTCGTTTGCCTGCCCTGACACACCCCCTCACGAGCTTGCCCGCGTGGCTGTGGCCGTCTGCAAGTGGCTAGGCGGGCATAAGACGCCGCTTCTTGGGTGGGAAGCTAATGGCCCAGGCGGGATCTTCGGCCTTGAGGTTCAGCGATTAGGTTACGGTACGTGTTTGAGGATGCGTGAGCTTGAGACCGCCGCGCAGGAAGCTACCGATAAACTGGGCTGGTTCAGCACTCGCCGAAGCAAAGAGGCGCTGCTTGGCAGCCTTCGCAGTGCCGTTGCAAGGGGCGAGTACATCATTCGAGACGAGGCGACAATCGCCGAAATGGAGCAATACATCTGCTACAAGGCTGGTGGTCTTGGACCTTCTAGATTGGCCAATGAGCCTGACGGAGCACGCGCTGCCCATGGTGATAGGGTTATTGCCGCTGCCGGTATTGTGCTGTGCATGGCCGAAATGCCCCTTGTTCGCCCCGAGGAATTACCACCGCCCGTCAATTCGTTTGCTGATCGCCGGCGTCAATTCGAGCTTGCGCAGAGGAGGGCTGACCAGTGGTGACAGCCATTAAATGGGACGATCAGCGATTATCAACGGCGCTTGAGGCGAGCGGCAAAGCTCTTGAGCATGCCCGCAACACGCGTCGGCTGTTTCGTGGTGTCTACGCAACGCACTATTACGATCAGCGGGAATCCACACGAAGGCCATTGAACAAGGTCGCGCAGTACGTCAACACGCTGCTCCCCCACCTGCTGTACTCGCACAAGATCATGCCGATCATTTCGACGTACAATGAGTGGCTTCAGCCCGAGGCGCTTGCCACTGAGCACGCATGCGGCCAGTTGTATGAGCAGATAGGGCTCGTGCGGACGCTTCGCATGGCGATATTCGACGCGTTTTTCGGGGCGTCCATCGTCAAGGTTGGCCTGTCACCCGGCAATGTTAAGGAGTTCGCCCCCGATCGACGCCATGATGTGGGCATGCCGTATTGTGACCTTGTGGATCTGGATGATTACGTAGTTGATCCCCTCGCGCGAAACCGTGAGGAAGCTAGATTTGAGGGCAACTGCTTCACGCTGCCGCTTGATTACGTCTGCGATTGCGGCCTTTATGATGCCGACACGGCTATCAAGGTTGCCAAGGAGCAGGCATTGCTTCGCCCGCGCGCGGATGGCAAGGACCGCCCGTCATGGCGCATGGACGAAATTTACGAGTCGATTTACCTCTGTGAGTTGTGGATACCCGGCGAGCGTCGAATCCTGACGATACCGGGCAATCACCACAGCCGGGGCATTATGCGAGAAGTCGAATGGGACGGCCCTGAACTTGGACCTTTCCACCTTTTGGGATTCTATGAGCAGCCCGGTAGCGTGCTGCCGGTTCCGCCGCTGGCGTTTGTCTTCGACGAAACTGAAATGGCCAACGAGATAGGCCGGAAGCTTGTCAATCAGGCGCGGAACAGCAAAGAGATTGTGCTGTTCGGCGCGACGGTTGATGACCAGGAAGCCAAGGCAGTGTTGGACGCGTCCGATGGGGCAGTGCTTCCGACACGCAATCCCTCAGAGTGGGCGAACGTCAAAGTTGGGGGATTTAGCCCTGAACTATTCAACGTGCTGGCACAGCTTGGCAACGATATCAATGCCGTGGGGGGTTCCCCTGATTTGCTTGGTGGCATAGCGCCGGCAAGCAAGACGGCGACGCAAGATCAGATGCTCATGGGCGCTGCTTCGGTAAGAGTTGAGGACATGCGGCGTCAGGTAAGCCGCTTCGCGCGTGGGGTAGCGTCAGATTTGGCGTGGTATGTGTGGACCGAACCCGGCGTTCATAAGCGGTACTGTGTTCCCTTCGGCGGTGAGCAGATAGCAGTCACGTTTTCGACTGACCACCAAGAGGGGCGATGGGATGAATACCGATTTGACATTGACCTGTACAGCGTGCCCCCGACGAGTCCAGAGGCGATGCTGCGGGCTTACGACGAGTTTATTGCGTCTATGCTCCCGCTCATGGAAGCTGGCGCTGCACAGGGTGTAATGCTCAATGTTCCCGAGATTGCAGCACTCAAGGCAAAGCTTCGCGGATTGCCCAATGGGCAAAACCTGTTTATTCATGCCGCGCCGACGCCAATTGAGGCACAATCGCAGGGCATGCAGGGGCCTGAGCCTGCTGCTGTAGGCAGTGGCAGACCTTCGCCGATGCCCGCTGAAGAGTTCATGGAGGCCGTGTAATGCCGATCTACTGCTATGTGTGTGATTCCTGCGGACACCCGACAGAGGTATTCCGTCATGTGCCCGGCGCTCCCCAGCATCAGCAATGCGATTATTGCGGCAAGCGTGCTCGCAGAGACTACGCCAGAGAGTCCAGATGCGGCAACGCGGATACGGGGGAACTTGTTTCTGTTGCTGCCGGGGTGATGCCTGAGCAGGCGGCAGAGGCGAACCGTGAGGCTGCGCGGCGTGGGATATCGGACCTTGTCAGATTCGACCATCGGACCGGTGACGCGATATTCCGCAACCGAGACGCGAAATTGAGGGCGCTCAGGTGCATGCGGCTGTACGATAAAGACGAGGTGCGCGGATGAGGAATCGCTCGGCCACAAAGCGACAGATTGAGCGGTTCAAGAAGAACATGGACAGGCAATGGGGCGAACTTATTGCTGAATGCATTTTCGCCAGACCGGTTGCGTGTGGCATTCCATATTGGATTGACCCTAAAAAATGCAGCAAAGAGAAGAACTTAACAAAGCATTGATTTGACAACTTAGACCAACAAACGCGCCCGGCCAGGCGCGGTTGCTGAATAGCACGAAGCCCACTCTCACTTCCGGAAGGGTGAGGGTGGGCTTTTTTGTTGGTCCTGAAACTACCCGGCAATTCCGCCGGATGTTGCGGAGATAGAGACAATGACAGACGAAGCGACAGAAACAGCGGCAGAGACTACCCCGGACCCGATACAGACCGCGATAGACGCGGCCTACGGCAAGGATGCCCCTGCCACAGAGGCGACGACAGAGACCACAACTCAGGATGGCGTCAACAAAGACGAGGCGACGAAGGCCGATGCGAAAGCTACCGTGCCCGAGTCCACCCGCGACGACGATGCGCCTACCCTCAGCGACAGGGATTTGTCAGTTGCACGGCGGTTCAAGGTCGATCAAGACACCCTGCTGAAGCTTCCTGATGCGGAGCGGGCCCGGGTGCTTGAAACACTGCGCGCGGCACAATCCGACATCGGCAAGAGGTACGCCGAAATCGGAAAAGCCCAACGCAGCTTGACCAGCAAACCCGCCAAAGAATCCGACGCCGAACAGGACGACGCCGGTGAAGATCCATTTGATCCTGTCATGTTGGGAGAGGCAGCGGCGAAGCATCTCAAGGCCATGCAGGAACGCATAGAACAGCTTGAAGCTCAGCTTGCAAGCAAGGGCCGTGAAAGCGTCATCGGAGCGTTCGACAAATTCGTTAACGCTCTAGACAAAGACGCCTACTCGGCGCTTGCCGGCGGAAAAACTGAAGACCTCGTAGACGGTGATCCCGTTCTTGAGGCTCGCACGGCGGTACTAGAAAAGGCTGCTGAAATCCAAGCTGGATACATGGCTGTCCATCGTCAACCGATGGCCCATGAGGACGCATTCGAGCAAGCCCTTACCCTGCTGTACCCCAACGCAAAAGCAGTTGCATCACAAGAAAAACGCGCAAAGAGCCGCGAGTCGCAGTTGACGCAGAGAACCCAGGCTAAGCACACCGTGCCGGTAGACCCCATGAAAAAGGTCTACGACGCGCTGGACAAAGTGCCTGGGGCCGCTGCGTTCTTCGGACGCTAGAGGCTGCGCGGGGAGAGTGAATCATGAGTACAGATGGAATTAGCCTGAATGACAGCACCTCATTGGGTAACGACACCCTGTTGGACTTGCTAAAAACCACGACCGCGAATTATCCGTGGGATGGCAAGTTCGAGACCCTGCAAAAATATCACGATTACCCTGTTTGTAATCAGTGGTTTCAGAAGGACCGCGTCACATTTGACGGCGGTACAAGCATTATTCGCAACGTGCAGCTTGGCGAAAACGGATCTGCCAAGTTCACGCGGCCGTATGCCGCATCGTCACCAACTGTTGTTGACGTGCAGGCAAGACTCAAGGCTGACTGGGTGCAGGCGACTGCCGACTACTCAATCAGTCGTCAAGAAATGATGCGCAACCGCGGCAAGGCCAAGTTGATTGACCTCGTCAAGTCTCGTCGGCAATCTGCAATGGCAGACCTGGCCAACTTGCTTGAGGACTACGCATGGCAAGCGCCAGAAAGCCCATCGGATGACCTTCACCCGATGGGCATACCGTACTGGATTACGCCCATCACCGGCGCGCAAGTCAGTGCGGGAACGTCAGGCCATCAGGGCGCGAATCCAAGCGGGTTCAGCACGTGCGGCGGGATCGATGCTTCTGCCACTGCTAACGCCCGTTGGCGCAGCTACAACGACGTGTGGGAGAACAGCACTGCGGACATCAAGTACGACGACATCAAGAAGATCACCCGCATGCTTCGACATCTGCGATTCCGTTCACCGATCATGCTCAACGATGCCAGCATCGACTCCAGGAAGAACATGCGGCTGTACACGAACGAGAAGGTTCTTGAGGCGATCGAGGAATTCGCCGTGCACAGCAATGACAACATCGGCACGGATGTTGGTAAGTTTGCCGGCGCGACCGTCATCAAGAATCTGCCGATCATCTGGACCGAGCAGCTTGATGCGGACACCTCGAACCCGCTCTACGCGATCAACCACGATTTCTTCTATCCGTTCGTGATGGAAGGCGACTTCTTCCGCGAGACCGGACCCATGAACGACAGGACTCAAAAGGACGTCTTCACAACGTTCGTGGACCTTCAGTTCAACTACATCTGCACCAACCGACAGCGGGCTGGCGGCGTGATCAGTTCCGTTGCCGCGGCGTAACCCCCTAGCGAGTAAACCTCGAAGGAGAACAAACATGACACAAGTAACTTACAAGACCGAGAAGCTTTCAAAGAAACGCGTTTACTACACCGGGTCAGACACGCTCAAGACGGGCTATGCCCTGTGCTACGACCGCGACACCGGAACGGCAAGCGAGTCCGATATCAATCGCGCAATCAACGTCGAGAAACCGGCAACGGCGAACCTGAATTACTTCGCCGGTGTCGTCGATGCTGGCTCAGCCGGCAAGACTGGACCTTGCTACATTGATATTGTCCAGCCTACCGGCGCTCTGGTCGAATGCTTCACCGACCAGAACTGCACCATCCTTGTAACGAAGCTTGGCCCCCAAAATGCCAGTTACGCCCTAGGCGCTGCTGGCGCTGCTGTGCCCGGCTGTGCAATCGCAATGCAGACCGTGGACAGAAGCGGGACTAACGGAACCGTGCTGGCGCAGCTTAGCCCGGTTAACCCTAATGCGGTTGACGTGGCGGCGGCTGTGACTGCTACCCAAGACACTTTGACGTTGACTAGCATGACTGGCACGGCAAACACCGCTCCGGCGGCTGAGACCAATATCGACACGTTGACCGGCACTCTTACCGGCGAGCTCGATAACGCATTGACCAACGTGACGTTCAATGCGACGTGGTCGCAGGAGCAGGCGAACGAGATCAACAAGAACTTCAAGGAAATCCAAGCGGAACTCACAACGCAGCGGGCCTTGAATACCGTGTTGATTAACAACTGCAAGACGTTCGCCACGCAGCTAAACGCGGTAAAGGCTGACATTGCGGCTTTGATAACTGCGTTGAAGAACGCGAGCCTGATGGCCTAGTGCCATGCTCACGGCGGGGCCGGGCTCCCTTTCCCCGGCTCCGCTCGTGGGCTTTGGAGAATAATATATGGGCACGTTCATACCTAAAGAGCAAGTATCGGTCAGCGCGGACAACAGCGAATACGCGGTTCGCGTGCTTCAGGTCAACGAGGATGGTACAGCACTCAACACCCCCGCTCAATCATCCGATGTAGCGGCGGTTGCGGCGGCGATTACCGGAACCGGTCTGCCGATCCCGCTGCCATTGGCTGATGCCGGCAACAATGAGTGGTCGGCCCCGCTTGAGCCCAACCCGATTACTCGCGCCTGCACTCGGCTGTTCTACATCGTCGGGGCGTCTGGATTTCAGCTTTCGTTCGATGGCGGCCAGACCGTGCATCTTACCAGGCCCGAGGACACCTCCGACGACATCGCCATCGCCATACCGCAGGGGTCAGATGTTCGCATCCGCCGGCTGACGGCTGGCACTGCTATTGATGGGCTGATCGTGGAGGTGCGGTAATGGCCGAGATTAACCGCATACCAAAAAGATGGATTAACCAGCCCAACGGCGTTGCGGGGCTTGACGCGATGCGGCGCGTGACCGCAACCAGCATGACGCGATCTGCCCCAAAGGTTCGCCGATACGTGCAGCCCGAGCATTATCTTTTGCTGCATCCGTTGGACAATCTGACAGCAATCAGCACTCAATACAGCGCGACTCCCGTACTGGATACGACCAACTCATTCTGCGGCAATGGCGGAATCAAGATCGCCGGAAACGGAGAAAAACTGGACTGCCGCCTGAATATACCGCTGTCAGAGTCCGTGGACATGACGGGAGCGGTCATACACGTGGACCTGTATCTGCATCCAGGCGAGGGCACGGCCAGCGAGAGAAATCTGTCATACGTGCAGGTCAATCTGTATACGAGCGAGTCGCCCGGCGTGAACGGACTGTCGCACCGATTGATGTACCTCGGCACGCCAGCAGGCAGCCCCGCCGGATGGCACAGATGGGCGTGCGCGGTCAGTGAGTTCGGCACGTTGATCGGAGAGGGCGCGGACATCAGCGACATCAACTGCATCCGCGTCGCACCAGCATGGACGACCACCACGGCGACGACGGCTGTGACCGTTGATCGGCTGGCGGTGGTGCACATGGGCAGCACGCCTTCAGCGTGGTTGTTGCGCACGGACGGCAGCAGATTGGGAGCAATCGAGATTGCACGATATCTGCGAAAAAAGGGGCTGAGTGCGTCATTTGGGTTGTCCGTATCAGATATAGGCAATGAAGATATGATATCGTGGACTCAAGCTCGCGATCTAAACCGCATGGGTATGGATGTCTCAGCATATGTCGGTTCTGCACCGGGGTATGCCTGGACCGCGTGGAGCCAACAAACCGACGCGGCTAAGCTGGCTCGGCTGGATTATGTATATCAGACCTACGCGGAAAATGGAATGCCGAATAATGCCGCGTATCAAATCATGATACCTGGAGGGGGCGGTTGGCTGCCGTCAGACGAGCATCTGTTGGCTGGCCGCTACACGCTGATCGGTGGAAATAATACAGGATCGGGAACTCATCCGATATGTTCGCTCGTACACATAGAGCGTGGTGTGTTCCCCTGGACGGGCTTCATAGATACAGGCCCCGGAACCGTTCCCGTTTGGCTCGCCGACGCTATCGCAGTGGCCGAGGGAACTCCTGGCAGCGTGCTGGTGCTAGGCACTCATTACGCGACTACAGACCAGATTAGTGCGTGCAAGGCTGCGATAGACGCGTTGGCGGACAGCAGCTTGAAATGTGTGACCCTGCACGATTTAGCCACAGGAGCGTGGCTGTGACGGCATTCCATGAGCATATTGCCATGATCGACCAATTGATAGATGACGTGGGCCGCAATGAACGGGCATTGACCTATGTCGATTTGAGCGGATTTACTGACTACTCGGGGGTGGCGGAACAATGACGTTAGCTGAATGTAAATCGTGGCTGCGTATCGAGCATTCGCGCGATGATGCTCCAGCGGCAGAGGGCCAGGATCGACGCACAACTGGCAAAGGTCGAGGCATGAGATCATGACGGACGAAGAGTTCAGCAAGGGCCAGATCGCTCTCATAGAGCAGATCGCATATCGCGTCGGCGAGATCATTGCTGACCGCGTGAGCAAGGACGTGGAAAAAGCCATCAAGCTGCATGCGGCTGAATGCCCGGTAAAGGAGACTGTGAACCAAGCCAAGGGCGGATGGAAAGTATTCACGGCAGTTCTTGCCGTTGTCTGCACTGTTATTGGATGGGCTTTGAGTTACATCAGAACCAAGTAAGGAGCATCGAACATGGAAGCACTGTTGAACATCCTGAATCAACCTATCGTGATTGCCGCGTTTGCGGCTCTGGTCCTGTGGGCGCTTAATGCCCTGTACGCCAAGAAACCGGCGTGGAAGAAGTACGAAGGCACGATTATTGCCGGGATCAAGTGGGCTGAGAAACAGATACCCGACAACTCCGACAATACCAGCGTGCAACGTCTCAATGCCGCCATGCAATACGTCTGCAAGGTGATTGAGAAATACGAAGGCGATTTGACACCGGCGCAGAAAGCGGAGCTTGAGCAGGGCGTCCAGATTACCCATGCGAAGCTTGAAGCGGACGGGAACCTATGCAAGCCCTCTTAACCGTTCTTGCGCCGGTGATTGCCGCGATTGTTCGGGCGCTGGCGGAACTGTTCGTGGAGAAGACCAATGAACCTGATACGGCGTCTACTGCTGAGCGTGATCCTGATCGCGCCAATCGTCTTAGGCTGCGGGTGTTGGCCGCAAAGAACGTACCTGATACCGCCGGGTGAGCCTGTGCAGCTTGCCGAAGATGTCAAGGCATACGTCTTCATCACGGTTGACGGCAAACGCATCAAGAGTCCGGATCGCGTGAAGCTCCCTGCCGGCTGGTGGGTGCTTCCTGATCCTGAGGAATAACCATGGCTGAGCCTACTGAACCCACATCGACATTGACGTTTGCTGACCTGTACAAGGCAGTGTCCGAGTATCTTGGCACTGGCCTAAGCCCTTCAGGCACAGCCCTAACAAACGCCAAACGCTACACCAATGAGGGATATCGGCGATTCAGGACTCCGGTGGACCCTCGAACCGGGCTCGGCTACGAATGGCGATTCCTGAGCGTGGCGACCACGATTGCGGTTGCGGATGGCGATACCGACCTTCCGATTGATTTTGCAAGGCTTGTCGATGCTCCAACATTTGGGGCGACCGGGCCTTCATCCGAAATCATCATGGTTGAGCCTGAGTACCTTCTAGAAATGAAGGCCGGATCGACTGCCACCGGGACTATTCGATACGCGGCTGTGCGGTATAAATCGGGCGGGTTGCGATGCGAACTGTTAGTCTATCCGACACCATCAGCGCCAGTGACGCTCAATTACACGTATCGCATCAACCCGCCTGATCTTTCCGTCGATGGCGATATCCCCTACGGCGGTGGCATGCACAGTGGAACAATCCGCGCTATGTGCCTGGCCGCTGCTGAGCAAACCGCAAATGACGGGCAGACCGAAAAGACAGAACACGCCAAGGTCTTGCTTGCCGCGTCCATAGATCTTGATCGGAGATTGCCATGACGTTTCAGGATATCATCGACCAGGTTTTGGGGTACGCCAAGAGCATCGGTAAGACACCATCGTTCCACGATGTGAAGGCATGGGCAAACGAGGGGTATCGCACTGCCCTTATGGGCGGTCCTACCGCGCATCGGTGGACGTTTCTGACCCCGACCGCCACGTTTACCGCATGGCCGACTACCACAGGCACATTGTCAACGGCGGTTGAATCTGGCGGAAGCACTACGATCACTGCAACCACTGCGGTGTTCTATCCTTCGATGATCGGGCATGATATCAAGTTTACCCAGAACTCCTACACGATCACGGCCTACACATCGTCAACTGTGGTGGTAGTGTCTGGCGATGCTGAAGCCGAGACGGGCACATTCACGATTATCGCCGATGGAGTTTACCGCCTGCCGGATGATTACGACGGCATGGCGTCTGGATTCACGTACTCCCCCTCGACAACTTCCGGGCTGGTCCGCGTTGCACAGCGCCCGGCTCAATGGCTGCGCGAGTGCATGGCGGGAACTACTGCTACCGGCTACCCGAACTATTTTGCGGTGGAACCCGTTGCCCTTGATTCGACCGCCGGCCAGAGGCACAACGTGTTGTTCTATCCAATTCCCGGCGCTGTGTCTGTGCTCAATTACGCATACTCGGTGGATCCATCGGAGCTATCGCTTGACGCCGGGTACATCTACGGCGGGGCAGCGTTCGCGCAACTCGTCATGATGGCCGCTCTGGCGATAGCCGAGAAGCGATTGACCCAAACCATCGGCGTGAATGCGGTGGAGTACAAGGAAGCGTTGGTAGGCGCGATTGCGCGAGATGTCTCCAAGCGTCCCCGTTATGCAGGATCGTTAGCCCAAGAAGCAATACCGTTCGAACGTCGAACAAATGTTACATACATCACAGATTAGGAGATTGAAATGTCAGTGAACAACATTCAGAGCAAGCTGCAAAGAAGCACGGGCATCGTCACGAAGACCGAAACCGCAACCCTGACAACGGCTGAACTGTATGAAGGGTTCATTGTGGCCGGGCATGACTCAACCGCTGTTGTGTTGACGATCCCCGATGGCGACGCCAAGCTTGAGCGCAAGTGGGTTTGCATCGGTAACGACGGCGAGCAAAACGCGAGTGTAGTCTATGCTGATGGATTCGGCGGCGGCGAAGGTACAATCACGCTGCTTCAAGGCGATTCGTGCATCATTTGGTGGACCGGCTCCACGTGGCTCCATATCAACAGCACGACCGCCGCGTAACATGGCGACCGAAGTAAACATTCCGTTCCCGCTCAAGGGCTATGACAGCAATTGGGCGTATGCGAATCAGCCGGGATTGACTACCCCCAAGTGTCTGAACGTTCGCGCGTACAGCGTGGACGAACAAAGGGCGCGTGGGGGTAGTCGTCCTGGGCTTAAGCGCGCCTACACGCAACAGGTAGGAAGCGGTAACCCGATTCAGGGAATGGGATGGTTTGACTTCGGATTCGGCGAGACAGCGCTATTCGAGGATGAATTCGACTATGCCAACGGCGCATTGAACGGGAATGCCGCGTGGTCTGGTGCAAGCGCTGATTTGACCGTAACGAGTGGTCAAGTCAAGCCTTCGACTACACCAGCAACCGACCTCTCCAGCGGTGAGTATCAGTCATTTGCAGGCGCTGAATGGGATAACTTCGATTTGGATTTTGGCCTGAACTGGAACTACGCGACAACCGGAAGCATTACCCTGTGGGTATCGTCATCGTCCGGCAATCCCACTGATGGCATGACGTTAACGGTAGCGTATACGTCGGAATCGTTGCCCTCGCCGATGATCGGGTTCAATGGTACGCTTGAGATAACGCTTGTCGTCAATGGCGGAGTGACGACGACAACCAAGAAGTTTGTTCAGGGCCTTGGACCCCTTGTTGCCTTGCAGGGCGGCGGGTTCAAGGTGATTGCTGATTCAACTACTGTTCGCGTGTACTGGTTGGACCGACTGAGCATTGGCTACACCGCCCGCAACAGTGAGATAATCTCCGTTGCGCGTCCCACGGCTTCAGCGCATTGCAGCAAAGCCGGATTCAAGCTTTCGCAGTCGAACACGACCGGCGAGAGCACGTATGACGATTTAATATCATTCCGGCTTCTTGACTGGCATTTGCTGACCAAAGAGGCGGCAAGCGCCACAACTCGCAAGCTCGTCGTCCTGAGCAATCGTCAGGTGTGGTCTGATTCAAGCAATGCGCTGGGCGCTACCGCCGATGATGCCGACCAAATGGCCGATGTTCCGCTGTACTCGATGGCTCACTGCAACGGCAGTATGTTCGTCGTCGATGGAACTACGCCAAGAGTCTACAACCCCCTGAGGACAGATAAGCTCTATTCATGGACCGCGCGCAAGGGGACCATAGATACCGCATGTTCTATCGTGGTCAACTGGCGAAACCGCCTTGTTCTTGCGCGAACGCTGGATGACCCGCAAAACTACTTCATGTCCCGCATTGACGATCCGTGGGACTTCGCCTACGGCATGGATGATAGCGGTACTGCGATTGCTGGCAATACTGGTTCCCTTGGGCGGATAGGCAATCCGATCACCGCATTGTGCCCCCTGAGTGATTCAACCCTGATAATCGGGACAACTCGCGGTGTGTACGCAATGCATGGTGATCCGGCAGCTGGTGGCGGACTTCGCACCCTGAGCGACAAGACTGGCATTCTTTGTCAATCGGCTTGGACCATGGACGACAAGGGCGTGATGTACTTCCTTGGCGAAGGCGGATTGTACGCGATTGCAGGCGGCGGGGTAATCCCATTGACTGACCAGAGGATACCCGGCCTTGGCAACGTGACGCCGGTTCATCCTGGGGCCGCTGGCGCAACGGGCCAGACGTATGTTTGCCTTGCCTACGATCTGAATCGCAAGGGCATATTGATCATGCTCTCGCCATACACCAGCGGGACGGCAACGCATTACTTCTACGATGTCCGCAACAAGGCTTTCTGGCCTGAGTCATACCCGAATGTTGTCGGTCCAACGTGCGGTGTGTTCTACAACGCGACTACCGAGGCTTATCGTCAACTCTTGATTGGCGGTCGTAATGGATACGTCTACCAGTTCGACGATGCGACCAAAAGCGACGTTGTTGACGGATCGACAACCACGGCAATCAGTTCCTACGTGTATATCGGGCCTGCACGGTTTGGCGGCGGTATTGGTGAGGCGGTTACTTCCCGCATTGTGGGCGTTCTTGGCGCAGACTCGGATGAAGTGACATACGGTATTCATTCAGGCGCTACCCCTGAAGCGTCAATAGACGCCACCGCACAGGTTACCGGCACGTGGTCCGCTGGGCGTAACGTTACAAGGGATCGCGTGCGCGGCGGCGCGTTGGTGTTCTCGGCGAGTAATTCAACAGCCGGAAAGGCGTGGAGTCTTGAATCGATCCATGCCGAGATACTGCCCGGCGGCGTGCAAAGATAGGAGAATTCGATGGCGAAACGAACCAAGCAGGAAATAGACGATCTGATTGAGAGCATCACCCGGAACACGATCCCCAACGTGCCTGACTACGGCGCGCTCATCCAGCGGCCATGGGAAAAACCTGCCGTATCTGAGAATCTGGACCAGCTTTTGGGTTCCGCGAGCACGGTCAAGAAGCCCAAGCCGGTCAAGAACATCACGTTACCGGATGACGAGACTAACGTCAAGACGGGCCAGCGGGTCTTAGATGTGTTTGGCGGCAAGTCCAGCGCACAGAAACAGGTGGACAAGTACAATCGCGCTGCAAACCAAAGGCTCGCGGCAGTTCTTGCCATGTACGACCAGATGGGGCAGGCGCAGAACATGGCTATCGACCGTCAAGTACGGCAGGGCGGGGCCATGGCTGTACAATCACTTCGCAACCGTGGGCTTGGCAATACGACCATCCTTGACGCAATACAGCAACGGATTGCCGAATCGGCGGGGTTCCAGCGACAGGCGCTTGGCGAGCGGGTAGCAGCGACAAAGGCCGGTGTGCTGGAGCGGGTGAACGACGCGCCGCCCCCGATCAGCGCGTATCTTGACGAGGTTCGAAGGCTGAATGCGGCGCGGGCCACGAGGTAACAATGGCGATTACCAGACTCCACGGCGATTACGACCAACTGGAGCGGACAACGGCAGAGGCGGCGCGTGCAGAGGCACAAGCATCTAACCGCATCCGAGAGCGCAAGGCTGTTGAGAAACAGCAGGCCGAACAGGCACAGCTTGCGGCGGACCTTGAGAAGATCCTGACGCGCGAGGCCGCTGCTGCGCAGAGACAGCAGGCAAGCATTGACGCGCAGAATCAGAGGCAGATCGTTACCGAAACAGGCCGTGACAGGCGGATGTATCAGGAACATGACTTGAGGCTTCAGAGACAAGCAGCGCTGAAGAAACTCGACTACAACATCAAACTCCAGGACCGAGACGCCAAGCGCAGGCAAATGCAGGAATTTGCAGCTAACCTGACGCCGGACATACTGGACGCCAACGGGATCAATGACGAAACCGATCCTGATGGTTCGGTGCGTTCGCGAATTGACAGCATCAAGAAGACTATTGCCCAGCGCCCGGGCATGACTGAGCCTATGTATGAACGGCTGATGCAGATATTGCAGACGCACGCCACGGGGGCGGTGAGTCAGCAAGAGAAAGAAACGCGGTTGCGTGAACACCTGGAGTTGCAGAAACAGAAAGAGATATCCCGCGTTGCGAACGCAGAGTTCAAGAAGGTAGAGGGCGTCTACAAGGCCAAACGGAGTAAGATAGCCCTGCTCAAAGCAGAGCGTGAGGCGCTGGAGAAGTCGCTTGAGAACGTTCCGCCAAGAGATGCCGAGCGGCGCAAGTCGATAAACGACAGGATAAAGGCTCTGGATGATCGCATTTATCAGGCGATGGACGAACTGTCCGAAGCTGAGGCGACCATGCATCAGCTTGCCGGAATACAAGAGGAAGTTGTTCCACCGCCGCCTGTTCCTGATGTTGCCATATCAAAGGACATGATGCCGGGTGTGAAACCACCCATTCCGCCCCGCCAGTACGTACCTGATGAGTTTTATGTAAATAACTCTGGCCAGCCGAAGGATATAAAGCACCCGAATAAATTGGACGGTGGCCCCACAAGCCGTCCTCAAGGCAAACCATTGGACCGGGAAACAGCCTTGGAATTTTACCGGCAGGCAGGCGGCGATAAGGAGAAGGCTCGTCAACTGGCAATTGAAGCTGGATACCAACTCTAATGGATATCTTCGATCAGATAGAACAAGAGCAGGGTGTTGCGGTTGCTAAGCCTAGGGTCGATATCTTCGATGAGATTGAAACCGAAACGGCGGCGCAACAGCCTCCGGTACAACAGCCGGAACCCGCCAGCCCGCAACGTCCCAAGCTGATGTTTGGCGGCGTGGAGCTTGATCCGGCAGCGGTTCATGATGCGATAGCAAAACAATCCAAGCAGGCGCAAGCTCCGCGCGATGTCATTGGCGATTTGATCGGACAATTCAAGGCCAAGCCCGACATGAGGCCGGAAGATGTTGGCAATATCTGGTGGAATCTGCCGAACGAGTACAGGGATGCGATTGTCCAGCGGATGCGGGGACAGGGGCATAGCCTCGCTCCCACTGTCATTCCCCAAGTAGCGTGGGATACGCCTGAAGGTACGGTTATACCGGCGGAAGTTGAGCCTACTGCGTTGGATCGTTTGGGCGACTTGGCTGGACAATGGGAGTTGATGCGCCAGCAGGGATATAAGGAGGGGCCAAAGAACGCAGAGCCAACGATATTGCTGACGCCAGAGCAGGAAGCCCAACAGAAGCGGACAAAGGAACTTGCCGACGAATCATGGTTTACCAAGGGCGCAAAGACTTTTGGCAATTCCCTTGTAAGCAATGTTGAGCGTTTGCGCGACAGCATCTTCATGAATCAGGTAACGGCGGCGGAACTCAAGAACCGCGTGCTCGCGCGAAGGAACAAGCCCGAACAAGAGAAGTCGTTCCTTGACATGCTTCCTGAATCAGTTCAGAGCATGGCCGAAGGCGCGAAGATGCTCGTTAAGGGCGAATTGACGCCCGAACACGAAAGGGCTTTTGGCGATGTAGTTCCCAATGGCATTGGAGACAAGGCTGCTATTGCCGTTGGAGGGACAGCAGCATTCCTCGTGGAGCTTCTTACGGTAAAGGCCGGTCTTCCATCGTTTCTACTGAAGAGTAAAGTACTGTCGAACACCATCGCATTTGAACTGCTGAACGAAGATTGGCTTGGCAAGGGTGCGATTCAAGGCGCGGTGTTTGGCGCTCTTGAGAAGATACCGGCAAAGACAATAGCACAACAGGCTCTCAAGCTTGGTTCTGAATCTGCTGCGCTTGGCGGCATGACGGCTATTGAGGGTGGCGAGCCGGAAGATATTATCATGTCGGCCTTGATTCCAGTTGCCATGTTCGGAGTTGGAAAGGCCAAGAACCGGCTTGACGTGTTGCGTACAGGCCGCGATATGGTAGTCAGTGACACCCCCGCCAGGCGGTACGTTGATGAGGCAATGCGGCGCATGGGCTTTGAACCTGGGGTACGGCCAAGCAAGAGAGATGTCGCCAGAGCGTACAAGGAATTGGCAAGCCAAGCACCAAAGGACATGAGAAGCCGGTTTGACTTATCGCCCGATGGCGTAAGCGCGGCGGCGGATAACTTCCTGAGAAACTATGACTTCGTCCACGGCAAGCCGATACCATACGCCAAAGGCGGGAGCTTGCCAGCGCCTGACGCGGTAATGACGCCGCCGCCGGCACAGCAATCGCCAGAGAAAGACAAAGCCCTTGCGGTTAAGACTGGTGAGACTGCCCCAGTAGTCAAGGAATCCTTGACACCTGAGCCAGTGGCGAAACCGCCAGCGCCTGTTCCTGCGCCCGTAACGCCTGCCCCACAAGAGATAGCCGCGCCCAAGCCGCCAGAGGCCCCCACAGCAGCCCTAGAGCCCAAGGCGACTACAGAGACGGTTGCAGAGCCAGAACGCGCCACAGAGGCCGCAATCGAGCCTGAGCC
>JAAYEH010000217.1 GCA_012728855.1 Rhodopirellula sp.
ATATGAACGGCGTGTCTTTTCCGCAACGGTAAACGAGCTCGATCCCCTCACCAGCAGACAGGCCCGCGAACACGCTTGCCAACAATCGAGGCATCGTGTGCGCCTCCGGATTGAAGGACCGGGGATCTCCTTCTTCCCCGTAGGCGGCGACTCCGGCCAACTCGACCGCAAACACGGCTTCCTGGCCTTCCCGGTCGCGCCGGTCCGTCAACAGCACCAGTGGCTCATCCGCATGTTCGGGTACCGCGTATGGATTGTGATCCGGACAGGCAAGTGCATTTTCGCTGCGATTTGGCATGGCGTGGCTCCTGTGACGTTGGTTTTGGGGTAATTCCTGGGGCTTGCGGATCACTAATCAACTGACGAACTGCTGGCGGCGCCCGGACGGCGACGGGGACAGAGCAGGGCGGCGCCTGCACTGCGTATTCCTTGAATATCCCGGCAAGAAGCAGGGCCGGGATACGCGCAGGGGCATGCCAGGTTGTAGCCGGCCCGGCAGGGTCGGATCTTCAACGCGGACCGCGACGCCCGGACCGGTCACGCAGGGTGAAAGCTTTCAAACCAGTCGGCGCACGCCGGAAAGAGCTTATCGGCGTATGTTGACCTTTCTTCGTTCAGTTCAACGGGCTTTTCGACGCTCTGGTTTTCCGCGGGTGCCGGAGAGGTGACGGGCGTCGGCGTATGGTCTTGGCTTGAGTCTTCGGCGCAGGGAAAGGAGAAGGAACGTACCGGCTGGCACCGGGCTTCGATCGGCTTCGTCGTGTCGGTGCCCAGGCCTTCGATCCCATCCTCTCCGCAAATGGGGCAGTCAGAACGGCGTTCCATGGACAGGGTCTGGGTCGTGTGCCCGAGCAGGTCATAGGCGACCCAGGAAGGAATGCTGCTGAACCCCGTCAAATACTTCATGATGATGTCGCCGGCGATACCGCCCATGACAGAGTTGATAGTGACCACGGACACAGGTGTCTCGTCTGTGTTCTGTACGTACCCGATTTGACGGTACAGCTTTCGAATGTGCCGAGGCTCGATTGTGGCAGGGTCAAGGCCCTGGCATACGAGACAGGCCTCCCCGGGGGCGTAGAAGATCGCCTGCCCGCCCATGCGAGTTACTTCACGCTGGCCGGCCCTGAGTGCGATGCCTGAACCCAGGTCAAGCAACGGAATGAGGTGGCGCGCGGCGAGTATTTGGGTACTGTACCGCGCTCCGTCGTCGTCCAGGCTATTGACGATGAGGTCGGCCTTGAGGAGCGCCTCCTGGGCGATGAGGTCCTCTACAGGACGATTGATGACGATTACCTCGGCATCTGGGACCGCTTCGAGCAGGAAATCGCGGGCCACATCTACCTTGTACTTGCCGACGCTTGTCGCGGGGTATGGCAGGCGATTCATATTACTGATTTCTACGCGGTCCATGTCGATCAGGGTGTAGTGCTTGATGCCCAGTCCCCTGCAGTTCTTCATCACTTCCGCGCCGAGGCCGCCCAGCCCGCACAATGCGATATGCGTCTGCGTAATCCTCTGTTGTCCGGCCTCGCCCAGCCAGTTGAGGTTGCGGTCCAGCCGCTGTCTGTCCGCTTCCGTCAGCGTGTCCGGCGCGCCGGGCAACCCGCTCGTGAGGTGTCGTGCTCCGCATACGATGGTCCGGATACCGCTCTTTCCAATCACGTCCACGGCGCCAATCCGCTCGCAGACGGTATGGCGCTCATAGCATACCTCTGCAGTAAAGCCTTCCTCGGTCTGACCGACTACCATCCGCGCGAAACGGAGGGGCGCGTCTGAAGCCGTCATCTTCAGGATGCTTGCGAGGCTGTCGACTTCCCCGGGAAGATAATGATCGTCCGTTCCGCTGAAGGCCGCCCGTTGGGTAAAGGGGTGGCTGTGGGCGTGCAGAAGTGCGGCGGCGCGACTCTTGCTGTATTGCTGGAAACAGTCCAGGATG
>JAAYEH010000218.1 GCA_012728855.1 Rhodopirellula sp.
AGTCTTTTTTTCCTGCCGGACGGGCGATGGTTTCCTGTATGGATAGACGCTTTTTCGGCCGACAGGAAAAAAAGACTCCCGACCCCCTCGGCCCCGCCATTGCCGGGAAACACGACAGTTACTCATTCGCCGATCCTAAGTCCTACCGCCCACCAAGTCAGGCTAGAAAGCCTGACGTACTACGATTTCAGGCTTTCCGGTCGCCCAAGCAGGATGGAAAGGCCACCATTCTCCGCGTCAGTCGACCGGAGACGTAGACGCAGACGAGCAACAGGCCATACACGGCCACTGCCGCTGCACGGGCGCCGGGCGGTTGCGGCGAGAAGCCCGTCCCTTCAAATAACGCCTGGTACAGCGATATCAGCAGGTATCCCGTCAGGCAGGGAAGTCCGATCGCTCCGAATAGCGCGGATGGGGCGATGAAAGCGAGAAAGAGGGCCCGCTGCCGCGGATTGCGGATTCCGGCGCGGGAAAGGACGTGGACGCTCGCGCTCCAGAATGCGGCCACGGCGAGCCAGGCATAGATGTCGAAAGTCCAGCGAACGCCCGCCTCCTCGTCCGTGAGCAGGCCGTGAATCAGGGCCATCGGCAACTGGACGAGGAGGAACAGGCAAAGGAAATCCACCAGCGAGAATTGCAGCGGCGCGCGGACTTCTCTTGACGCCTGGTCGATCGGCCGCAGGATCCAGACCGCCACGTTGGCCGCGACGGAGACGACAATGGCGATAAGAACCAGACCGAAGAACAAGTCGCCGATTCCGCCACGTCCCGCGCAGAGGGCCAGTTGCGCGACAAACAGGATTGCCACGATGAACAAGACGGTTCGCGATCCCGCTGCCGACGATGATGGCGGACGGCGGAAAGGACTTGTCGGCGGAGGGACTTCGCCTTCGGGGAAGCGGCTGTAGTAGCCGGCCATCGGATCCTCAGCAGGGCGAGGATCGGAATTGCCGGCGGGCGGTTCGTCTTTGGGATCACGTTCCATCGAGCGAATCGCGAAACTACTTCTTTGTTTCAGCTTGCGGATAGAACGGGAAAAGCTGCCGAATTTCGTCCTTCGAGGGCCGGCGGCCGTACTCGCAGACCTCATACGCCTCGGCGTACTTCACCTGCTTGCCCTTCTCTTCGCCGTACAGTTCGATCAGCTTGTCGCGGAAGCGATCGGCGCTGCGACCGGCGCGGCGTTTAAAGCCTTCGCGGGCCTGCTCGCGACGCTTGGCGCGGCCCTCTTCGCTGTTGTCGTACGGATTGAGATAGCCTAGCGCACCGCCTTCGATAAACTGCGACTCCATCAGCACCAGCGCATCGACCTTCTGGTCGATCACGTCGTCGATCGCCACGACAATGTCCGCCCGGAAGGGGTTGGGGCGTTCGAAGGAGTCTTCCGAGTAAAGGAAGACCGGATTGCCGCGGACCGGCGGAGTGTCGGGACAGAAAAACGGAACGGCCACCATGTAGGCCGAATCCTGGACCAGCACTCCCGTATAGCGATGATCGGGATGGTAATCGTTGGGCCGATGGGCGATGACCACGTCGGCCTGCCAGCGGCGAATCAGTCGCGTGATGGTTCGCCGGTTTTCCAGGGTCGGCTCCAGTTCGCCGTCGTGGATGTCCAGCACGTCGGTGGTCACGCCGAGCACACCCGCCGCGGCTTGCACCTCGGCGTAGCGCCGCTGGGCCAGCGGTCCGCCGGCCATTTGCCAGTGACCAATGTCGCCGTTGGTCACGGAGACGAACTTCACGTGGTGTCCTTGCGTGGCCCAGAGGGCGCCGCAGCCGCCGCTGCGGATCTCGCAGTCGTCCGGATGGGCGCCGAAGACAATCACCCGAAGTTTGCCGTCGTCGGGGATCTGTTCCAGGGCGGTGGGAGGAATGTACGCCATTTCCGGCGGGACCGCCTCCTGAGCGAAGGAAGTGGGAGCTAAGCCGATTGTGATCGCGATGCAAAGCCATAGCCGAAGTCGCATGGGAGCCTCCTCGAAGTCGAGAACGAAAAAACCGGGTTTCAAGTAACCTTACACGATTGCGGCAGCAGAAGGACTATCGTGTCCCACTGCTTGTGATTGCGGTAAGTTTCGCACAAATAGGAAGTCGATTCAATCACAAGCAGTGCCACACCGAAAACCGGAACTCCCGGAGTCACGCAAGGCCGTTTCAGGAACGTATCGTCGCCTTTATGGTAGCATCCCCGCTACCGCGCGGACAACGGATGGTTGCATCCGGCGGTGGTTTTGTCAGAATAGGGGAGATTACAGCCTGGACACTCCGTCGCGGGGCGCGCGAGCCAAGACTGGTTTCGCTTACCCTGATGGCAAGGCGGGCGACGGAGTATCCCGCCGACTCGATCCGACCACCGAGCCTGATAAGGAGATGAACCATGCACGAGAAGAACCGGCGAGAATTCTTGAAGGCGTCGGCCGTGGCGGCGGGCACTGCCGTTGCCGCGCCCGCCATCGCGCGAGCCCGGGCCGGGGCCAACGATCGTATTCGCATCGGATTGGTCGGCCTCGGCGGACGGATGCGAGCGCATGTGGCCGCTCTGGCCGAAATGGCCGAGGCGGGACAGAACGTCGAGATTGTCGCCATCTGCGATTGCGATGAGAAGAGCATCGACCGAGCGCCGAGGATCTATCCATCGCTGGAGGGCAAGAAGCTCGCCGTTTACCGCGACATGCGGAAAATGTTCGACGACGATTCGATCGACGCGGTCAGCAACGGGCTGGGCGACCGCTGGCACGCACTGTCGACGATTTGGGCGTGCCAGGCTGGCAAAGATGTCTACGTCGAAAAGCCCGGTTCCCACAATCTTTTTGAGGGCCGGCAAATGGTAGCGGCGGCGAGGAAGTACAACCGCATGGTTCAGCACGGCACCCAGAACCGCTCCAGCCCCAATATCCGGGAAGGGATCGAGAAACTCAAAGAGGGCGCGATCGGCGAACTGTACATGGCGCGGGGGCTGGACTATAAGATCCGTCCCAACCTTGGGGCGATGAAGCCGACCGAACAGCCGGAAGGCCTGAACTGGGATCAGTGGCTCGGGCCGAAGGCGATGCGGCCCTACAGCGAATTCTCGCATCGGCGCTGGTACTGGCTTTTGGATCTCAGCAGCGGTTGTTTTGCCAATCAGGCGGTCCACGAGTTCGACATTCTCCGCTGGGGCCTGGGCCTGGATGAGCACCCCACCGTGGTGACCGCCAGCGGCGGAAAGTTCGTCCATGAAGACGACCGCACATCGCCGACGCACGTCGCCATGAGCTACCGCTTTCGCGATCCCAAACCGATGGTCACGTACGAGCACCGTTCCTGGTACACCAACAGCGAGGCCGGCTTCCGCGATCAGTATCCTTTCGTGCAACCGGGGTTCCCGGTCGGCACGATCTTCTTCGGTACGGAAGGCTACATGATCTTTCCCGATTATTCGAGCTATTACAGCTTTCTCGGTCCGAAGTACGAACCGGGGCCGAGCAAGAAGGAGGAAGGTCACCCGATGGCTGACCGGCCCCACTTCGAGAACTGGATCGCCGCGATCCGCGCCCGCGACCATAAGCTGCTGCACGCGGACATCGAAGAAGGGCACAAGACGATGGTCTTCTGTCTCTTACCGCGGACCGCTTATCAGTTGAACCGCCCGGCGCTCGAATTCGACCCCGCAACGGAGTCGATACTCAACGACGACGAGGCCAATCGCATGCTCAACGAACCCGAGTATCGCGAGCCGTACGTGGTGCCGAAAGAAGTGTGATTTTTTGCGGAGATCGACGGCCGTTGCATGAAACCGCCGCGGATTGCCCTCGGGTTGTCCGCGGCTTTTTTGCAGACCATCGTCGAGATCGCGGAGTTCGTGGGGCAGGTTGGTATCGTTTATCGACATGATATCCCCCCCGCACATAGCCATCGTGCCACACCGCCGGAAAGAAAAGGCGAATGGCACGTTGCCGCAATTGCCGCCGGCGCAAGAGGTTCGGCCGAAGGCTGCCGATGCCGCCGCTTGTGCCCCTCGGAGAAGGAATAGACGCCGTGAACAACGGACTCCAAGATGGATGAAGTCTGCGAAGCTCTTGCGAGGATCCGAAGTGGTCGCAAACGAGGAGGACGGGATGAGCGGCAATTACCGCGTTTTCGACGATCTTGATGAATTACGGCGAAAACGGGCGGCGATCGCACACAGGCTTGCCTATGCGACCGAGGCGGAAGCTGCCACACAGTGGTATTTGGCTCAAGAAGAGTTGATGAACCGCTATACCGCTGAAATCGACCGGTTGCGGCAGATGGCCGGAGAGGATCTGCCTTCGATGTGTTACGGCGCGTGAGACCGGTTCGGCGACCGTATCCAGCCCCGACAACCGGTACAACCGCTGTAATCGGCGAAGCCTGCCCCTGCTCCCATGGGGCACAAAGTGCGATCTGCTTGCCGGGCGGAGCCGGACGGCCAAGAATCCCGCTCGGCACGCGGGATCTACGGGGGTCGTTCCTTATTTGACCGTTGCGGGCTATGATAGAAGGAAGCGTCTGTGGTTTCACCATGATCGCTTTGCTGCCGGCTCGCGGCAGATGGGACTATCCCCCAGTGGATCGGAGTCAGGGTGTGGTTAGCATCGAAGCGGCCGTGTACGTGCTGGAAACACGGGGACTGAGAAAAGCATTTGGCGAGGGACACGCGCGCGTGGAAGCGTTGCGCGGCGTTGATTTCGCCGTTCAACGGGGCGAGCTGCTGGCGATCATGGGCCGCTCGGGGTCCGGAAAGAGCACGCTCTTGTCGCTGCTGGGCGGCATGGATCTGCCGAGCGACGGGCAGGTGTTTCTGGAGGGAGAAGATCTGGCGAGCCTCGACGATGACCAACGGACGCTGATGCGGCGGCAACGGATCGGCTTTGTGTTCCAGCAGTTCAACCTGCTGCCGATCCTCACCGCGGAGGAAAACGTCTCCTTGCCGCTGGAATTGGGTGGAATGGCCGCTGGCGAAGCCCGCCGGCGCGCGGCGGCCATGCTCGATCTGGTCGGCATGTCCGAGCGCCGCGACCACGTGCCCAGCGCACTATCCGGCGGCGAGCAGCAACGCGTCGCCGTCGCCCGAGCCTTGGTGATCGAACCGGCGATCCTCTTGGCCGACGAACCGACCGGCAATCTCGACACGGCCACGGGGCGCCGCGTGGTGAGCCTGCTGCGCGAACTCGTGGAGAAGCGCGGACAGACGATCGTGCTGGTCACGCACGATCCGGAGGTCGCCGCGCTGGCCGATCGGATCGTCCATCTCCGCGACGGACTGGTCGAGTCGGAAGACCTTCCGGCAGCGGTTCTCTCCAGCCATCTTGAAGGGACCGCATGACGCCCGCCCTCTGGAAATACAGCGCTCGCGCCATGCGCAAACGACCGGGCCGGGCGCTGCTCACGCTGCTGAGCGTTGTCATCGGCGTGGCGGCGGTGGTTTCGGTGAGCATCGCCACGTCAACCACGCAGCAAGCGTACCGCGAGATGTTCGCCAACGTCTCCGGCCGCGCTTCGCTGGAAGTGGTGGCCAACGGCGGTGGGAGTTTCGATGAGCGGGTTCTCGACGCCATCGATCAGTCGCCCGGGGTCGAAACGGCCGTGCCGATCGTGCAGCGCCCGACGATCATGTATCTGGGAGGACGCCGCGTGAAACTGGTGGCGCTGGGGATCGATCCGCAGCGCGACCGGGCCGTGCGCCGTTACGAAGTGCGCCGGGGCGACTTTCTCGACGAAGGGGACGGGGTGCTGCTGGAGGCCGATTTCGCGGCCACGCTCGATGTCGACGTCGGTCGGGACGTGAAGTTTCTCACCCGCCAAGGCATGCAGCGGATGCAAGTGGCCGGACTGCTCGATGCCAAGGGCGCCGGCGCGCTGAGGTTGGGCGGGCTGGCCTTCATGCGGCTCGACGTGGCCCAGTACCTTTTCGACGCCGAGGGCGAGTTGGACGCGATCCAAGTGGTCGTAGAACCCAATGCCGACAACGACACCGTTCGCGACGCGATTGCCGGCCGTCTGCCGCTGGGGCTCGAGGTCCGCCGTCCGGCTGCGCGCTCGCAGTTGGTCGAGGAAACCCTCCGCTCCAGCAATCAAGGTCTGCGGATGGCCACGGCGTTTACGCTGCTGTTGGCGGCCTTTATCATCCTCAACACCTTTCTCATGAACGTCGGCGAGCGGCGACAACAACTGGCGGTGCTCCGCGCGGTGGGAGCGACGCGGCGGCAGATCGCCTGGCTGGTGGTCCGCGAGAGCCTGATGATGGGCGCCATCGGCACGGCGCTGGGGATTCTCGTGGGGCTGTTCGGCGCCTACCTGCTCACCCGCGCGCTGAACGAGTTGCTCCAAGTCGCCTTGCCGTCGATGATTCTCACGGCGCAGCCTTTCCTGTTGGCCGGACTGTTCGGATTCGGATTGTCGCTGGCCGGTTCCGCCATTCCGGCGTGGCGCGCCGCCCAATTGACGCCCATGGAAGCGCTGGGCGGCGCGGTTTCCGACGACATGGAGGGGGTTTCGTACAAGTCGACCGCGGCGGGCGCGCTGATTTCGCTCACCAGCGCCGGCCTCTTGGCCGCCACCATGGCCGGCTGGCTGCCCGCGAGCTTTGGGCCGGTGCCCGGCGTTTTCCTGCTGATCGGCCTTGTTTTCCTGTTGCCGCTGGGGCTGGACCGCTTGACGGGATGGATTGCCTGGCCATTGCGGCCGTTGCTGGGCGCGGAGACTCGCCTGGCCCAGCGGCAGGTTCTTCGGCACCGCGGCCGTTCGACGTTGACCGTCGGCGTGTTGTTCTTGGCGGCAAGCACCGGCATCGGATTGGGCAACGCGATTCTCGACAACGTCGGCGACGTTCGCGAGTGGTACCGTCGCACCGTTGCCGCCGATTTCTTCATCCGCGCCATGATGCCCGACATGGCCACCGGCATGTCGGCCGATTTGCCGCAGCAACTCGGCGACGAACTTCGCCGGGTGCCCGGCATCACCAATATCGACACGGCTCGATTCGTTCAGGCCAAAGCGGCGGGGCAGTCGGTCGTGATTATTGTCCGGCAGTTCAGCGATCCGGAGCAGATGTACTTCGACCTGGAAAAGGGGGATCCGCGCGAGGTCCGCCGTCGGCTTCACGCGGGAGACGTCGTGATCGCAACCGTCCTGGCGCAACGCACCGGGCTGGGCGTCGGCGACGAGATCCCCGTCGAGACGCGCGAAGGAACCCGCACGCTGCGCATCGCGGGGCTTGCCGATGAGTACCTGGTGGGCGGACTGGCCATCTACATGCAGCGCGAGGTGGCCGAGCGATTGCTCGACGTGCGCGGAGTCGATGCTTACATCGTGCAAGCGGACCAAGCCAGACTGCCAGAAGTGAAAAAGCGACTTCAGTCGCTGGTGGAGGAGCACGGCGCGCTGCTGCACTCGCTCTCCGATGTTCGCGGCATGATCGACGCCATGGTGGATCGGATCGAGGGGGCGCTGTGGGGCGTACTCGTGCTCGGGTTCGTCGTCGCTGCGATCGGCGTGGTCAACACGCTAACGATGAACGTCCTGGAACAGACCCGCGAGTTGGGCCTGCTGCGAATTGTCGCCATGACCCGCCGCCAGGTTCGCCGCACGATCCTCTTGCAGGCCGTCTTGATGGGCACGATCGGACTGGTGCCCGGCACCGTGGCCGGTGTCGGCGTGGCCTACCTCGTCTACCTGGCTACCACTCCGGTGACGGGCCACACGGTCGAGTTCATCTTCCGTCCTGCCATGCTGGGAGGCAGTCTGGCGGTTGCGCTGGCGATTGTGATCGCGTCGGCTTGGATCCCGGCCGTGCGGGCCGCCCGACTGAAGCCGAGCGAAGCGCTGCATTATCAGTAGGCAGGGAACGCCTGATCGTTACAATATCAGTATGAGTTCACCGACTGTCAGCCCGGGCCACCAGCCGCCCAAAGTGTATCGAGCCATGAAGCGCGATCCATCGGACAACCTGCCCGTCGTTGGTTCGACAAGCTCTTCCGAGTTGGGCGCGCGCCCTGGAGTAGATATTACGATTGATGCCGCCGGCAGTGTAGTGCTTGATGCAAGCGGAATGTCAGTTGCCCCATGCTGGCGGGATCTGGACTTTACCCGGATTCCACGGCGACTCCGGCATATAGTACCAGGGGCGACGGGCGCCAACAGTACCTCTTGCTTCACCTTGGGGGCCGGGCCATTCCATCGCGGTATAATTGCCAGCAGGCTGGAATTGATACCTGATCAAGGACAAGCCCTGGTTACCCACGGAGTTGTCGCTCCCATGCAAGTCGTTGCGCGGGCCCAGTACCAGGCAGATCTTGAGAATACGCGCGCCGAATGGCAGATTGACGAGAAGTGACCATGTTTGCGCATTCCCAACTCAGCAGTCCCAGCTTCCAGCGAGTGGCGAAAGGGCTCGTTGCCCTCCATCGGTTGATCAAGGAAGGGAAAGACGACTCGCCCGCGGCCGAGGCCATTCGCGACGCTTTGGATGTGCCCTTAAAGGTTTTGAGCCCGGCTGAGAAGCAGCGGGCCCAATGGCTCTCTGAAGACCTGTACTCCGTCAGCGATCCGTCAGCGACGACGATCCCGAAGGCGCTGAATCCCCAGGCTCAGCAGCAACTCAACGAAGCCTTGGAGGCACGACACCATCGGCAGTGGGATCAAGCGCTGACGCTGCTTCGACGCTGGAGGGACTACATCTCACCGGCTCTGCTGAGTTATCTGAGGGGATCGATCTGGCTGGAAGCAGGGAACCCCGACGTAGCGGCCATGTTCTACCACCACGCGTCGCAGAGCGACCCGGCTAATGCGAATTACCGCGCGATCTACATGCATGCTCTGGCGGAGTCCGACCCGGATGCCGCGGGAAAGCTGGCCGAAGGGGTGTTGGCTGACGATGAACAGCATCCTCCCGTGGTAGTTGCGCGAGCGGCGGACATTTTGTTCAACCGGATCCGAACCGTTTCAGACGCCGAATCGATCCAACAGTGTCAAAGACTGATCCCGATCCTCGAGAGGAACGAGACTAGGATCGACCAGGACGAAGAAGCTGCGAGTCGCGAGTCGGCTTACGCGATGACGGTCTGCTTGCTCGGCTTCTGCCACGAATTGCAGGGAAATGCTAGAGCGGCAGTCGATTTCTACACTCGCGGCCTTCGAGTGAACCCGGACAACGATGGACTCCTCGTGGCACGCGGGATTCTCGAATACGGCGCTAGCCCACGGTCGATTCAGGACTTCGAGCAAGCGGTAAGGCTACGTTCTCCCGTAGTCTGGCCCTATCTGTTCCTGGCCCACCATTACCTAATCACAAACCGGTTCGAGCAATGCCGGCTTATGTGTGAGGCTGGAGTCGGGATGCGCGGATCGGGCACAGCAAAAAGCCAGCTTGAACAGTGGCGTGCCATCGCTCAAGCCGAACTAGGCTTTCCGCCCGACTTAGTGCGATCGGCGTTTGAGGCCGCGCTGCGTTGGGATCCCTCGAATGAATTGGCCCGGCGAGATCAGGATGCCTTTGAAGATTCTTTGAAAGGGCCCCACGCGAGACCTCCACTGATGTGGCAGCCGAGGTCGGAAGCGGCCATAAGGCAATTTGCGATGGCCGAACATTCTGCCGAATCGTCGTACCCGGTTGCGGCATAATGGGCTGGTGACGTCGCCGCGCCGGCAGCATACGCATGGCAAATCGGCGCGTCCTATTTGGTTCCCGATGGCAGATGCTAAAATGCATCCTGTGTTTTCGGCAGTCCGCTCGCCAAGGTGGGGGAAGCGATCATGAAAGATCCGGTGATGGCAATTATTCTGGCCGGCGGCAAGGGCTCCCGGCTGGAGCCGCTCACCCGCGACCGTGCCAAGCCGGCTGTGCCGTTCGGCGGCGCCTATCGCATCATCGACTTCACGTTCTCCAACTGCTTGAACAGCGGCTTTCGCAAGATCCTCGTACTCACGCAGTACAAGGCGATGAGTCTGGATCGGCATATCAGCATGGGCTGGCAGCGTTACTTCTGCCGCGAACTGGGCGAGTTCGCCGACGTTGTCCCGCCGCAGCAGCGGATCGACGAGAACTGGTATCAGGGGACCGCCGACGCCGTCTACCAGAACATCTACACACTGGAAAAAGAGCATCCCAAGTATGTAATCATTCTGGCGGGTGATCACATCTATAAGATGAACTACCAGAGGATGTTGGACTACCACGCCGAGGTGGGCGCCGACGTGACGATCGGCGTGCTGCGCCGCCCCCGCGCGGAGGCCGCGCTGCAATTCGGCGTGATGGAAGTCGACACCGACAACCGCGTCGTCGGTTTCCAGGAGAAACCGGCGGATCCCAAGCCCGTCCCCGGCGACGACGTTCACTGCCTGGCCTCAATGGGAATTTACGTTTTCACCGCTCGTTTTCTTTTCGAGGAGTTGTGCCGCGATGCGACGCGACGCGGCAGCGGCCACGACTTCGGCAAGGATCTGATTCCGGCGATCATCGACACGAATCGCGTCTTCGCCTTCCCGTTCCTGGTCGAGATCGACGAGAACCGCAAGCGCGACGCCTACTGGCGCGACGTCGGCACGCTCGACGCCTATTTCGAGGCGAACATGGATCTCGTCTCCGTCGATCCCGAGTTGAACATGTACGACGAGGAGTGGCCGATCCGAAGCTACCAGCCGAACCTGCCGCCGCCCAAGTTCGTGTTTGCCGACGAACAACGCCGCGGCTACGCCATGGACAGCATCGTCTGCCCGGGTACGATCATCTCGGGCGGGCGGGTTCGCCATGCCGTGGTCGGGCAGCAGGTCCGCATCAATAGTTTCGCGGAGATCGAGAGCGCGATCCTCTTCAGCCACGTCGACGTTGGCCGCCATGCCCGCATCCGTCGGGCGATCATCGACAAGGGCGTTTTGATTCCGGCCGGCATCTCCATCGGCTATGACCACGACATGGACCGCGCGCGCGGCTTTACGGTGACCGAAAACGGCATTACCGTCATCGCCAAATCAGACGGCACCGATCACTTCTTTGAGCCGGACGCGTAGATCGTAAACGATCGGACATGGCCGCCGGGCGACCTCACCATCCCACAACGCGGATCGTATTGCGGACCGGCCGGCCGTGGTAGTACGCCCTGGCTCGCACTACGGCGGGCGGCGGCGGATAGACGACCGCGGCAGGAACCAAAAGGGGGGCCGGTGCCACCGGTATGGCAACAACCTGCGGATAAGCGTAGACTGGGCCGACCGGATAGAAGCTGTACACGGTTACCGGGGCTCCATGACCCCATCCGGCCGACGCCGTTGACGCAGCCAGCAAAACCAGCATCACGGTAACCATCCACAACAGGGGTTTCATCGTCACAGTCCTTATTCTGGTGAGAAAAGAAACAGCCCGGCCGCGGCGGCCGGAAGAAAAGGCTATGGGAATTTTAGTTCAAGAAGGGGCATGGTTCAAGAAATGGGCACAGTCCACGCCAGGACGCTTGTTCCGTGTAGGCGGGACACTCCGTGGCCCACTCTCTCCCGCCGCTACACTGCTTGAAACCATCTTCGCCGGGAAGTCCATATATTCCCCGAGGGGTGGTTGGCATTGCTGCGAGTTCCGCGCCATCTTCTATTACCGCCTTTGCGGCTTCGAACGCTATACTGTCGCTGGCCAGCAGCCGCTTGCGCCCGGTCAGCGAGAACTATTAGGCATCAACTGCGAAAGGCAATGAAATGAGCAATCTGGTAGTGGTCGTATTCAACGACGAAACAACGGCCTTCGACATGCGGACCGCGCTGGCGAAGATGCAGCAAGAGTATCTGATCGAGATGGAAGACGCGGTCGTGGTGACCAAGGACGCGGCCGGCAAAGTCAAGCTGCACCAGGCCGTCAACTTGACGGCATCCGGCGCGGTGGGCGGCGGTTTCTGGGGCATGCTCATCGGCATGGTCTTTCTCAATCCGCTCCTCGGCGCGGCCGTCGGGGCCGGCGCGGGTGCTGTGGCCGGCAAGCTGACGGATCTGGGAATCAACGATGCGATGATGAAAGAGTTGGCGGAGCGATTCCAGGCGGGGTCGTCGGCCCTATTCATCCTGGTCCGCAAAGCCACTCCGGACAAGGTGCTCGAAGGCCTGAAGGAGTTCGCCGGCAAGGGCAAAGTGCTTCAGACATCGCTGACGAGGGACGACGAGGCCGCGCTCCGCGCCGTCCTGGAACAGGCTTGATGAAAGGATTACTACGATCGGCCGCGCCGGCGCGGATGCGGCCGATCCGTCTTGAGCAAAGGAGGGATCGATGGCTCGCTACGTGGTTGAGTTTATTGGGACGTTTTTCCTGGTTGCCACCGTCGGCTTCACCGTAATCGAGCCGGGCGCGGGCGCTCTGGCTCCCGTGGCCATCGGCTCCGTGCTGATGGTGATGATTTACGCTGGGGGCCACATATCGGGCGGACACTATAACCCCGCCGTCACGCTGGCGGTTTGGATGCGTGGGCGCTGCGACACCGCGGATGTGCCCGGCTACATGGTCTCGCAGTGCATGGGCACCGTTGTCGCCGCCTTCGCGGTTCTCTTCATGAAAGCGCCGGCGGAAGTGACCGCCGCCTCCCCCGACGTGGTGCGCGCCCTGTTGGCGGAATTCCTGTTCACGTTTGCTCTCTGCTACGTGGTGCTCAACGTGGCCACCGCCAAGGCCACCGAGGGGAATTCGTACTTCGGCCTGGCGATTGGTTTCACCGTGCTGGTGGGCGCCTTCGCCGTGGGCGGCGTCTCGGGAGGAGCGTTCAATCCGGCGGTCGCCGTCGGAATCACCTTGATGGGGCTCTCCAAGCTCTCCAATATCTGGATCTTCCTGGCGGCAAACTTCGCGGGCGGCGCCGTCGCCGCCTTCGTTTTTCGGGCAATTCATCCGGATGACATTGCACAGCAAAGTCGGCAGATGAGTGAAGAGAAACTCATCCGGATGACATTGCACAGCAAAGTCGGCAGATGAGTGAAGAGAAACGCGAAGCGTAATTGCCATCCGGCGACGGGGAACAAACACAGGTTGAAAACGAGTCGCTTCGGGAAACCACAGCGGCCCGGCTGCTGCCATCGGGTCCGACGATAACGTGACGGCAGATCGATGGCCAACAGCCGGGCTGCTCAAGACAGGACACATACCATGCGATGGCAAGGTCGAGAGCGTAGCCGCAATGTTGAAGACCGCCGTGCCGTGCCCGCGGGCAGAATGGCCATCGGCGGTGTGGGCGGGATATTGCTTGTTCTTCTGGTTCTCTTCATGGGGGGGGATCCGCGCAAGGTAATTCAACTTCTCGGCGAAAATCAGCCGCCTGGCGGGCAGCCGCAGGCGCCGGGCCCGCAACCTGACGACGAGGTTGCCGAGTTTATCGCGGTTGTCCTCCGCGACACCGAGAAAGTCTGGGGCCAGTTGTTCGACAGCATGGCAAACCAGTATCGCGAGCCGAAATTGGTTCTATTCCGCGATCAAGTGCGTTCCGCCTGCGGATTCCAGAGCGCAGCGGTCGGACCTTTCTATTGTCCGAGCGACGAGACCGTCTATATCGACCTGAGCTTTTATGAGGCACTCAAGTCGCGTCACGGCGCCCCCGGCGACTTTGCGCAAGCCTACGTCCTCGCCCACGAGGTGGGCCATCACGTACAGAAACTGATGGGAATCAGCGATCGGGTACACGCCGCCCGCACCCGAGCGGGCGAGGAGGAAGCGAACGATCTTTCCGTTCGTTTGGAATTGCAGGCCGATTTCTTTGCCGGCGTCTGGGCACACCACGCCGAGAAGAACTGGCGGATCCTCGAGCCGGGCGATATCGAGGAGGCGCTGAACGCCGCATCAGCGATCGGCGACGATCGGCTCCAGAGAGAGGCACAGGGATTCGTCGTCCCCGAATCGTTCACACACGGCACCTCCGAGCAACGCGTTCGCTGGTTTTCCAAAGGGCTGAGGACGGGCGACGTTTCCCAGGGAAACACGTTTGAAGAACTTAATCTGTGAAGCGGGGACACGCGATGACGTCACCAACCGATCCCGCGGCGGCACCGGCGCAGGCCGAAGATATTTCGCAATTGAAGAGGATCGAGGCCGCGCGACAATCCTTGGCAGACCTGCACGCCGCCGTCGAACAGAACGCCGCTGAGGTTACCTTCGATCCGCTCCCCACGGTCCATGGAAACGCGTCCCTGCTGAGCCGGCTTTTCCAGAACTTGATCGAAAATGCGATCAAGTTTCGCCGTGACGAGCCTCCTCGCATCCATGTCTCCACCCGGGAGCAGGATGGCTTCTGGCGGTTTTCCGTCCGCGACAACGGCATCGGCATCGACGCCAAGTACCACGAGCAGGTGTTCGTCCCTCTCCAGCGCTTGCACAGCGAAAGCGTCTTCCCGGGGACGGGCCTCGGACTGACCGCATGTCGATCGATTGTCGAACTGCATGGCGGCACGATCTGGGTCGAATCGGAAAAGGGAGCCGGCAGCGTTTTCTATTTCACGCTCCCCTGTCAACCGTCCAAGGCACCGACTGCCGAAATCAGATAAACCTTGCCATTCAGACATCGCCAGCCACAGAATCCGATACCATGAAGACGCCCTGCCTCCAACTGCTTCTCGTTGCGTTGCTTCTACCCGGCCATGCCGGCCTGGCTCAACAAAACCCCGACGGGCAACTTCCGGTAACATCGATCGAGCAGCCCTATCTGTTCCTGGTGCGAGATCCGCTCGTGTACCGCGATTTGAAGCTGAATGCCCTTCAGCGCGAGGCGGTTGATTCGCTAAACCAGGAACTGGATGGCCCGTTGTGGTCGATGCGGAACCGATCCGCGCAACATATCGCCGACACCGTGCAGCAGGCGACAGAGACGGCCAAAATGCGTCTCTCGTCCATCCTCTCGCGCGATCAGCAACAACGGCTCGACCAGATCGAGTTGTGGACCCTCGGCATGAAGGCGTTCCTGCGCGACGATTTCCAGGAAAGTCTGGGGCTTGGCCCGGATCAACGGGAGAGCGCCGTGAAAGTCGTCACGGATGCGGAACAGTCCATCGTCGAGCTTGCCGAGGAGATGCAGTCCGGCGAGCCTCGCGAATCGGTGGATAAGAAGGCGAAGGCTCTGCGAACCGACGAGCAGAAACAGTTGCTCGCCATCCTCACGCGCTCCCAACAACAGCAGTGGGCGGCCCTGCTGGGCAAACCGATCGACGTCGGCAAGCTCGGACGCATTCGTTTTCGAGCGCCGGAGCTTCACGGCGGTCAACCGTGGATCAATTCACCGCAGCTCTCTCTGCGGCAACTCAAGGGCAAGGTCGTGGCGCTGCACTTCTACCCCTTCGGATGAATCAACTGCGTACGCAATTACCCTTGGTACAAGGGTTGGCACGAGTCGTATGCGAAGCGGGGATTGGTCGTGCTTGGCATCCACACGCCCGAAACGCCGGCCGAACGCGAGGTTGACGGCGTTCGCACTGCGGCCGCCAAGGCGGGGCTGACGTTTCCCATTCTGGTCGACAACGAAAAAGAGAACTGGAACGCGTGGGGAAATTCCATGTGGCCCAGCGTCTATTTGATCGACCGGCACGGCGACGTCCGGTACTGGTGGTACGGCGAGTTGAACTGGAAAGGCACCGAAGGCGAAAAAGCTCTTCGCGGACGGATCGAGGAACTTCTCGCCGAGCGCCGCGAAGCGGTGGATCCATAGCGATCGGCGATGGCTCGGGGTCATCGACTCCCTGCCACAAGTTCGTCGTCAACAAGCCTGTCCGCATTCGGGTCGGGAACATTGAAATAGGTTGCCTCGCCGTCGGGATCGGAAAACTCCGAGAGCAGCAACTCCAGGTCCGGCTCTCCGTGGGGATACCACTTGCCCGGCCCCCAAGCCTTCACCTTGCAGGCAATGCCATCGGGGCGGACGGAATCGTCCGGGACAGGCCCGCTGGGCGACGAGGGATCGAGCGTGATCAACCGAAGATCAACGCCCTTGAGCTTCTCGTGCCTCGTCCGGCTGAGGCAGAAGACCAGCGGCCCGCGCATGACGGCCACTCGGCCCGCCTGCGCCTGGCGACCCTTCACCAGACGCCACGGCATCGCCAGATCCAGTTCGACCCGGTCGCCCGCCTTCCACAGACGGCGGATCGTGAGGAACTCGCCGGCTCGCGGGGCCGCCGCGGCGGGCTGGCCGTTCACGGCAACATTGGCCTCACGGCACCATCGCGGGATGCGGAGCATCAGCGGAAACTCCAGCGGTTGCGCGGGATCGATCTGGATCGAGACCGTTCCGGAACTCGGGTAATTCGTCTGCTGACAGACGCGGAGCGAGCCCTGCTCGCCGAGTTGCAGTTGGGCCGTCGAGGTCGTGTAAAGGTTCACGGCCACGCCCCCGTCCGTCCGGTAGTAGATCATTTCGGGCAATTCCGCCACGATGCGGCGGTAGTTGCACGGGCAGCAATAGGTGTCGCCGGAAAAATACTCGCGAGGGCCGTCGAAGGGCGAGTAGTAGCGGATGCGGCGGCCGTCGGGGGATTGCGCGGCGAACAGCGCGTTGTAGACGGCGCGCTCCATGATGTCGCCGCAGCGCGAGTCGCCTTCACGCCGAAGGCAATCGTCCAGCACGCGCAGCAGGTAGGCGGTGGCGCAGGTCTCGCCAAGATTGGTTGTCCCCTGCTGGGTATCGTGCCAGCACTCATGGTCGCCGCAGGCGCCGGTGATGACCAAGCCGTTTTGCCCGCAGAGGAAGTCGAGAACCTTTCGCTCTTGAACCAGTAGCTTTTCGTCGGGCTGGCTGCGGTTGAGTTGGGTTTGAGCCAGCGCATGAGCCATAAAGGCATAGGCATGCCCTTCGATTCGCCCCCAGCGGCCTCGAACGATATCCAGATTCCACTCGGGCAGTTTGCGATTTCGGACGCAAAACTGCCGGTATTTCGGGTCACCCGATTGCTCCGAAAGCAGCAGAAAGGCCCGCTCCAAACCGGTGGCAGCCATGTGCGTCGTGATGATGTCCTCGCCCAATTCCCGGTCGGGCTCGGCCATCCAACGGGCAAGGATATAGTCGGCCAATTTCCTGGCGGCCTTCAGCGACGCCTGATTATCGAACAGCCGGTAATCGCTCGACAGCCCGTAGACCAGGTAGCCCATTTCGTGGACGTCCCAGAGTTCCCACATCCGGCTTTGCGGAGCCATGAGCCCGAGATACCCATCGGGTTCCTGCAAGGTAATCGCGGCCGTGATGACCTCATTCTTCCGGTCGATCAGCTTCGGGTCGCCGTTGTAGGCGGCCATGCGGGCCAGGCTGTCGATCAGCTTGCCGAGTCCGATGTAACCGCTGCTTCGATCCTTGGTCGCAAACGGATGCAAGAAGTCCTTCGCGACGTCGATCACCAACAGGTTGTTGTTTGCTGTCACGTCAATCCGCCGGCCGATCTCTCCGCCGACTTGCACCCGTCCAAGCTCGATCGGTTCAAATCGATCGTTTGCCAGAACCGCTGCGCAGCACAACCACGCCAAAACGGCCGGGACGAAAGGGTAGTACCGCAACCGAGCGACACGTACAAGAGTTGGTCGATGCATGGCATTTGCTCCCGCGGATAGAGAACCGCTATGGTCCGAATGACGCTGGGTCATTGTGGCCTGCGGAATTCGCCCCGTCCAGCCCGGCGCGGCCAGCGGGCGCAACTGAACTCGTTCAAGCGCAACGGCCAACGGCCTGCGCGTGACATGCCATAGCGGGTTTTGCCACCGCATGAACCCCATTGCCGGGTTATGCCAAATACAACTGAAGTACGTCGCCGCGTGATTCTCCGATTCTGCATCCAGAATATGCTACCTTTCCGAGGTAACGCGCAGCACCGAACAGCCCCATCGCTTGAACAGTCGGAAGGCTCGCCTTGCCAGCGCACGCGCCGTTTGCCGCATCCATACCTGTCGCGACTTGAGAGCGATCAACCATGTCCTCCTCAGGAAGAACGTCAGCAGCCGACCGTCCCGACGTGGATCGCATCGTTCGACGCGTTCGTGATATCTCCGCGCTGCCTCATGCCGCTCTCAAGGTCATGCAAGTGGCCAACGACCCGAAATCGGGCGCATCGGAAATGAAGCAGGCGATGGAGAGCGATCCGTCTCTGACCGCTCGTGTGCTCCGCTACGTGAACTCATCGGCCATTGGTCTACGTCAGCGGATCACGAATCTCCAGTACGCAATCGCCTATCTGGGGGTCAAGCAGATCCGAAACCTGGCGATGACGGCAGCGGTGAGCGATCTGTTCAAGCGGGACGACGCGCTGGGAGCCTATACCCGGATCGGCCTCTGGCGTCATCTGGTCGCTGTCGGAATCTGTGCCCGACTCCTGGCATTGCGCCAAAGCATGGCCGATTTCGAGGATGTGTTTCTCGCCGGGTTGCTCCACGACATCGGCATCATCCTGGAAGATCAGTACGTACATAAGACCTTTGCCGAGATGATGGGCCACGCTGTTGAAGACCGCCCGCTGGTGGACCTCGAGCGCGAACACTTCGGCTTCGACCACACCCGGCTCGGAGAGAAGATCGCCGAGAACTGGCGCTTTCCCGACGGGGTCCTCGATGCCATTCGCCATCACCACGACTCCGATCAGTACACGGGCGATCATCTGCGGACCGTCCGCTCCGTGGAGGTTGCCAATCTCATCTGCACACTCAAGGGGCATTCGGCGATCGGCCTGAAATGCGTGCCGTTTTCCCGCTCGGCGATCGAGGGGCTCTCGCTCACCCGCGACGACATTCAGGTTCTCTCCACTCGCCTTGACGAGGAACTTCGCAGCAATTCGGAACTATTCAACATTTGATCGTATGATCCGTCAACCTCGCAGCATTCTCGATTTGCTCCAAGCGGTGGAGACCCCGGCCGACGAGACCGGCGCCTTGGCCGCTTCCGCCCGCTTGCTCGATCTGTATTCACCGTCGCTGCTCGTCCTGGGCACGGCGACGGGGACGATCTATGCGGCGAAGTCCGCACAGGGAGTCGAGTTGGCGGACACCGCCCGACCCTTGCTTCTCGCGATCGCCGAAAGACTGGGCGACGTCGACTTCTGCGTCCTTGACCTCCCTCGTTTTTCCGATCTCGGCACGCAGTTCGGTGTTCGCGTCGAACAGTCCGACCATGTTCTCATCTTGGCAGGCGCGATTCGGCGGGAGATTTCCGATTTCGCGGCGCAACGACCGCTGCACCAGACGCTCTCCGCTTGCGCGGGCATCGGCTGGACGGCCGTGCGGCATTACTCGGAAAAAAAGCTCATTCTCACAGAAAACCGCCACCTACGGGCCGAGCACGCCACGCTCAAGATGGCCCATCTGGAGTCGACCATGAAGGCCATCCAGGAGCGCGAGGAGAGACTGGCGATCGAGGCGAGTCGCCTGGCGACGGAAGAATTCCTGCATGCGGCCCAAAAAGCGAATCAGTCCAAGAGCGAGTTCCTGGCTAACATCAGCCATGAGATCCGCACGCCGATGACTTCCATCATCGGGTTCGCCGACGAACTGATGGACAAGGTAGAAGACCCCGACGCGGCGGAAGCGGCAGGAATCATCAAACGCAACGGTGAACACCTGTTGGACATCCTCAACGATGTGCTCGATATCTCCAAGATCGAAGCCGGTAAGCTCGAAGTCGAGCGGATCCCCTGCTCGCTGCGAGAGATCCTCGGCGACGCCGTCGCCCTGATGCGCAAACGCGCCGAGGCGAAAGGCTTGCAGCTCACGGTCGAGACGTCTTCGGAGATCCCCGATACCGTCGTGACCGATCCGACCCGCGTGCGGCAGATCCTCATCAATCTCCTGGGCAATGCCATCAAATTCACGGAGCGGGGCGTGATCCGTCTGGAAGCAACCTGTCGTCCCGATCCGGACGATCGCCGCCGGCTCCGTTTGGATGTGATCGATACCGGTATCGGCATGATGCCCGAACAGATCGAAAAGCTCTTCAGTCCCTTTTCGCAAGCGGATCTGTCGACGACTCGCAAATACGGCGGGACCGGTCTGGGGCTGGCGATCAGCAAACGGCTCGCCGAAATGCTGGGCGGCGATCTGACGGTGCAAAGCGCGGCCGGCCTGGGTTCCCGCTTCACCGTGGTGGTCGACGCGTCTTCCGCTCAAGACATCCCGGACAAGCCGTTCCTCACTTCCGCGAAGACGGAAGCTCGAAACACGTCGACCGGCGACGAAGCCGTGATTAACGGCCGCATCCTCCTCGTTGAGGACAGCCCGGACAACCAGCGGCTCATCTCGGTGATACTCAGGAAAGCCGGCGCGAAAGTCGAGATTGCGTCGGATGGGCAGGAGGCACTGGATCGTCTTCTGCCCACCGCGCAAACCTCTCGGTCCGGCCGGACCGACCTCGGCGTCGACTTGGTTCTGATGGATATTGAGATGCCCCGGGTCAACGGCCTGGAGGCGGTCAAACGACTCCGAGCCGAGGGATTCTCTCTGCCTATTCTCGCTCTCAGCGCCCATGCGCTGGAGCATCAGGTGCAAGCCGCAAGAGACGCGGGCTGCGATACCTATCTCTTAAAGCCGATCGATCGCAAGCGCCTGTTCGCGGCCGTGCGGCAACATCTCGGCACCGCTTCCGAGCGATCGCCAGGTAGTTGAGCCGACCGGCGGGGAATCAGTTTTCCGCAGCCCGGCCGCTACCAGCAAGTCGACCGATCGCGTAGCGGCAGGCCGAAGGCGAATAGCCGGGGCACTGATCGGCACTCGCCGTTTTCCGGTTGCGCGATTGTGCCGATTGCGCGGAATGTACAAGGCTTTCGTTATTTGACTTGTTGTGTACCGCGGGTTATATACTGGCAGGTATCAAGAACTGGCGAAGGAATATTTCCCATCGCCAGAGATCGCGGCGGGCCGGACTGGTCCGTCGCGGGGAGGTTGGGAGCATGGGCCGAAGTGGAAATCTCGCCGCCACGGTGTTTCTCTTGCTTGGTTGGGTCAATAGTTCCCTCGCTTTCGGACAGGACGACGATAAGGGAATCGTCCGCGACCGCCAGCAGACGACCGTGCCGCAGAAGAGCCTGGCCATTCTCATTGGCGTGCAGGACTACGAATCGCTTTCGCCGTTGCGGTATTGCCGGGCCGATGTTCGGCTGCTCAACGAAACGCTGCAAGACTACTGTGGATTCACCCGGGTGGTTACCCTCACGGACGATCCGGTTCGGGATGGTGTTCGACCGACCTTGGGCAATCTGTCGGCCCAGCTTCGACTGTGGCTGAAGGTGGCCAATACGGACGACTACGGCCAGGTGTTGATCTTTTTTTCCGGCCACGGGTTCCAGGATGAGAAGGGCCGGCTTTACCTGGCCCCGCCGGATTGCGACCGACAGAATCTGGAATTGACAGGACTTCCCCTCTCCTACGTCAAGCTGCTCTTGGATGCCTGCACCCGCGTACCCGTCAAGTTGCTCATTCTCGACTGCTGCCACGCCGGCGAGACGAAAGGCGGCGGGGTGGGCAGCGCCGGCGATGAATTGGCTCGCGAATTCCGCAGTTCCAAAGGGCTGCTGACCGTGGCGAGTTGCAAGTCCGACGAAGTGAGTCTCGAGTGGCCGGAGAAGGGGCAGGGGCTGTTCACGTACTGGCTTTGCGAAGGACTGAAAGGCCGCGCCGACCGCGACGACGACCGCCTGGTCGACAGCGGCGAGTTGCACCGCTACCTCTTCAGCGCCGTGCAGGAACAGGCCGCCCGCATGAATCGCCAGCAAACGGTGGTGTTGCGGCCTTCGGAAGACTGGCAGGGGGTCGCCCTGTTGAGTCGCGTGCGGCATGTCGCCGCGCGGCCGGTGCTTCCGCCTCCGGTCGCCTCGCGGTCGGTGGTGGTGGCCAATGCGGCCGACTTTGCCGCCACGGTGCATCTTCGCTACGGAGCGGCCGGCGAGAAGACGGCAACGCTCGACCGCGGCGAAACCACCCATCTCAGCCTTACCTCCCCGGCGCAGTTCTGGTTTTGGGAAGGGGAGGGCGGTCGCGATGAAGAAGGATGGCGGGAGGTGGTCGGCGATGATCTTTCCGTGGTGGAATTCGTCGTCGGCCGCCGCGATTCGATGGTGATCTGGCAGCCGCGGATCTACCGAGGCGACGTGATCCACGACACGGCCGGCATCAAACTGGTACGGATGAATGCGGGCACGTTCATGATGGGAAGCCGCGAGTCTCCGCAACAGGTGGCGGCCGCTTTCGACGAACCCGAAAGCCTGTTTCAGAACGAACACCCGCTCCACGAGGTCCAGATTACCCGCCCGTTTTATATGGGGATTCACGAGGTCACCGGGGGCCAGTTCCGCCGCTTCGTCGCGAGCACCGGCTACCGCACCGACGCCGAGCGAGACGGAACCGGCGGAGGCGGCATGGATCCCAATCGGGGCGAGCATTACGAAGGGCGCAAAGGGCGTACATGGCAGTCGCCCGGCCACGCCGACTATGGCGAACATCACCCGGTCGTTCTGGTGAGTTGGAACGACGCCCTCGCCTTTTGTCAATGGCTCAGTCGCGTCGAAGGAGTCCGTTACCGATTGCCGACTGAGGCGGAGTGGGAGTACGCCTGCCGCGCGGGCACCCAGACTCGCTACTGGACCGGCGACGATCCCGCCACGCTTCTCACCGCGGCAAACGGACCGGACCGCAGCTATCTCGAGGCTTCCAAACGATTCGATGATCGGATCGACTATGCCACGATTCCCGGCAGCGATGGATTCCCCTGGCCGGCGCCGGTCGGCATGTTTCGGCACAATCCCTTCGGATTGTACGACATGCACGGCAACGTCTGGGAATGGTGCCAGGACACCTACGACGCCCGCGCCTATCTCTCCCAGTCGCGCTACGATCCGCTGGTGGGCGGAACAAGCGACTTGCGGGTGATTCGCGGCGGTTGCTTCATGTGACGGCTTGCCCTGCAACGGTCCGCGGTTCGCGGACACTTCACCGCCAACGGTCATGGCGACAACGTCGGCTTCCGCGTCGTCCGCGAGGTCGAATAGCCGCCGACGCCAAGTGTGGCTTCTGTAATTCGCCCCCCCTGCCCCGGCTCGCTTGCGGCGAACGTCGGGGTACGATAGCTTGATGATCGGCGGGAAACTCAAGAGACTCAAACCGTAAACGTAGCTGAAAAGGGGACTGGCTCCGAGCATGATTTGGGCGGAAATTCTCGCGAAAACGCCTCCCGCTCGGTGCCGGTCCCCTTTCCTGGGCTGCCGCGTTTACAGTTTAAATCAAGAAATGGCAGAGGCCCGTTGATGAAAAGAGCCCCCTTTCCAAGCCCGGCGGCCATCGCGGCCGTGGCCATCCTGCTGCTGAGCGGTTCCATCGCGAGGCCGGCGGATTGGCCGCAGTTTCACGGGCCGGACCGGTCCAATCGCTCCGCGGCGACAGGGCTGCGAAAATCGTGGCCGGCGGAAGGCCCGGAACTTCTTTGGACCGCGCGCGGCCTCGGGCACGGTTTTGCGACGGTCTCCATCGCCGGCGGCCGCATCTATACCAGCGGCAACATCGACGACAAAACGGTGATCACAGCGCTGGATCTCGACGGACGCCATCTCTGGCAGGCAGAGAACGGTCCATCGTGGACGAAGTCGGTGCCGGGCACACGAAGCACGCCGACGATCGACGAGGATCGGCTCTATCACGAAAGCCCTTTGGGTGAACTCGTCTGCCTGGCTGCCAGTTCCGGCAAGAGACTCTGGGGGCTCAACCTGCTTGAGACATTCCGCTCGCAGAACATCAATTGGGGATTATCCGAATCGGTGCTGATCGACGGCGATCGGCTGATCTGCTGTCCGGGAGGACCGGAAACCGCCATCGTTGCGCTGGACAAGTTTCACGGAACGACGATCTGGAAGTCTCCATCGGCCGGAGATCTCGCCGGCTATGCTTCGCCTTCACTGGGCAAATACCGCGGGCTCCGCATGATCTTCACGCTCACCGCCCGCGCGATCCTTGGAGTCAACGCCGATAGCGGTGCGTTGCTTTTCCGGTTCGAACACACGACACCGTTCGACGAGAGCATTTTCATGCCTTTGTACCACGACGGGCATGTTTTCGTCAGCACCCGAACGACGGGATCCGTTTTGCTGAAGCTGAACGTCGAAGGGCAGAGCGTCTCTGCAGAGCCCGTGTGGCGGACCGAGCAACTCGACAACCAGCACGGCGGCGTTGTCTTGCTGGACGGCTACCTTTACGGCGCTTGCCACGTCCGCAACAACGGCAGGTGGGTCTGTCTCGACTGGAAAACCGGCCGTGAAATGTACGCGGACCGGGGCATCGGCAAGGGGTCGCTGACCTATGCGGACGGCATGTTCTACGCCGTCAACGAGCGCGGCAACGTTGCGATGATCAAACCGAACCCTCAGAGGTACGAAATCGTCAGCCAATTCGAGATTCCCAAAGGGGGCGAAGGACCGACGTGGGCGCATCCCGTCGTGTGTGGCGGAAGGCTCTACCTTCGGCACGGCGATTTGCTGTACGTCTATGACATTCGCGAGAAGGAAGAATGACGAGGTTTCTTATGCCGAGGGCAATCGTGACCGGCGTTCGTATATGGATTGCCGGATGGATTACGTTGGTCTGTCTCCGTGCGACCCTCTGCGCCGAGACGTTCCATTGGCCAATGAACGCAGCGGCAGAGGTTGCCCAGGCCGTCAACATCGAGCCAGGACGGGTGATCGACGGAACGCTTTCAGGACAGGTCTCCTGGGATCCGTACGTTTGGCTCCGCTTGCCTGCCGAGGGGATCGATGCCACGAGATTTCATTGGCTCACCGTCCGCATGTACTCTTCCACAGAAGCCGATGTGCTGGATATTTACTACCAGAGCAGCGACGGACACTGGTGCCTGGGCGGGAAATTTCCTGTCGCCAGAGGCTGGGCCACTTACCGCATCGACTTGAATGAGAACTCGTGGCGCGAGACGCGGACCGGAAACCAGTCGCGGCAATGGGGTGGACCGAGCAAGAGGGTCGCATCGCTACGGATCGACCCCGGCAACCAGGCCGACCGTTGGGTCATCATCGACGACGTGGTTCTGCAAACCGCGGAAACGGAGTTCCGGGAGGGTGTTGCGGTCGAACCGCGGGGCACTGCCGAACTCACCGCACTAGAGATGCCCGACGCGGCGAAGGCCGCCGAGCGTGCGACCGTCGCGGCCCAGTGGAAGACGCATGTCCCGCCCGGCCTGACCAGCGGTACGGCGTTTGTACGGCTCCGCCGTGGCGACACAATCCTGCGGCTCGTCGAACAACCAGTCGCGCTATCCGGCGAAAGTTTTCGGATCGAGGCCGAATTGGCGATCTCCGCGTATTGGTATCCCGGACCGGCGACGGTGGAGGTAGGCTGCTACGAGTTGGACTTGCCCGACGGCGCGATCGTCTCGCGCCGTGATTGGATGCTTACCAACCATCGGGCCGGCACGGTGAAATCACCCACCGTGGAACTCCGCCCTCTGGGCGGCGATGCCGCGGTTTTCGTCGACGGCCGGGCGTTTCCCGTTTTTGCGTACCTGACGGCCGGCGACCCGCACTGGCAGTACCACCGCGAGGTCGCCAAGGCCGGAATCCACCTTTACTGTGACTGGTTCGGCTCGTCGCGCCACAGCGACATGGGCCACGTCGCGCCGGACCAGTATGACTACTCCAAGTTCGATCGCTATTTTGCCGCCGTCCTCGACATCGATCCCGAAGCATACTTTCTGCCGCACGTCGGCGTGACCGGGCCGCTCTGGTGGCAGGAGGCGCATCCCGACGAACTCTGCCGTTTCGAGGACGGCAGTCGGGGGCCGACCTCGTTCGCCTCGGAACTCTGGCGGCGGGAAATGGGCGAGGATCTCCGCAAGCTGATCACATATCTGCGACAGGCGCCTTACGCCGACCGGATTCTCGGCTACATCTTCTACAACGGCTACACGGCCGAGTGGCAGATGTGGGGAACCTGGCAATCCTCGCGCGACGACTATAGCGAACCGGCCCTGCGGGCATTTCGCGCATTCTTAAGCGACCGCTACAACAGCGACAATCGATTGCAGTCAGCGTGGGCCGACCCTGCCGCCGCTTTGGCAACCGCCGCCATGCCCGACGGCGCCCGGCGCCGCCCCGGTGGGCCGCGCGTGCTCCGCGATCCCGACCGCGAGCGCCAAGCGATCGATTTCTACGAGTTCATCAGCAACATGGACGCCGATGCCCTCCTGCATTTCGCTCGCATAGTTCGCGAGGCGACGGCGGGGAAGTCGCTCGTCGGCACATATTACGGCTACCTGACGGCGCACGGCATCAACCAGCAGGATTCCGGCCATTTGGCCGCCCGACGCGTGTTCGACTCCCCGGACATCGACTTCCTTGCCAGCCCACCCAACTATTGGTATCGCAAACCGGGCGAGGCCGGCACGTTCATGTCGGCGACCGACTCCTTTCGCCTGCGGGGAAAGCTCTGGCTCGATGAATCGGACCACCGCACTTTCCTGACCGATCCCAAGGCGGGATACGGTCGGGCGGACACCCTCGAGGAAACGCTCGGCGTTTTCTGGCGCGAATTCGCCGAAGTGCTTACCAAACGGGCCGCGGTGAGCTGGTACGACATGAGCGGCGGTTGGTTTTCCCATCCGCGGATCCTCTCCGACATGGGCCGCGCCCATGAAATCCTGCGCGCGAGTCTCCCCCGCCGAAAGGCTTTTGCCGCGGAAATCGGCGTATTCGTCGATCCGCGGAGCTTCTACTGGATGCGGCCGACCGCGGCCAACGCCGCGCTCGTTCTCAACCAAATGACCACCATGCCGCAGTCGGGCGCTCCGTGGGATTTCTGCCTTCTGGAAGACATCGACCGGCCCTGGATGCCCGACTACCGGTTGTACATCTTCCTCAACGCGTTTTCGATCGACCCGTCCCGGCGCGAAGCAATCCATGCCAAGCTCCGTCGCAGCGGTGCAACCGCGCTATTCGTGTATGCGGCCGGTTATCTGGGTTCCGAAGGCGAACCTCGGGAGACGATGCGGCAATTGACCGGCATCCGTATCGCGGCCAGCGACGTAGAAGGCAAGCCGCAGGTTCTGCTGGAAGAGGCCGATCCGCTGGCCGAGATTTGGCCGGTCGGTAAGCCGTTGGGTGCGAAGCAACTCACGGTCGCTCCGATGTTTCATGTCGAGGATCCGCAGGCCCGCGTCATCGGACGGCTGGTCGACAGCGGGCAACCCGGTTTGGTGGCGAAGCGGATGGACGGCTGGACAAGCATCTACTCGGCCGCGATTGAACTGCCCCCGGCCTTGATCCGCGGCATCGCGCGCAGCGCAGGAGTCCACATCTGGATCGATAGCGACGACGCCCTCTACACGGACGGCGAGTTCGTCGGCGTTCACGCCGCAGGCGACGGGGAGAAAATCCTGCGCTTGCCGGTGGCCGCCGGAGTCGTCGATGCCGTATCCGGCCAGCCGGTCACCAGCGAAAACAGCACGGTGCGGATTTCTCTCAAGCGATCGGAAACGGTGCTGCTGCGACTGGAGGCGGCCCCGTGAGAGGTTGTCCGGACGCGGGGACAGCCTCTAAGGATCGGCAGTCGCTAGTTCTCGCTGAAATCGAATGCCTTGACGGCGGCTTCGCGGCCGAGGGGGTTCTTGGCAAAGCGTTTCCGGCACTCGGGGCAGAGGTCGTAGCGGAGTTGCTGGTAGACGTCTTCGCCGATCTGGTCGCTTTGGCCATCCTCCAGTCGCTCGAGGATGTCCTGGATCTCCTGCAAGTGGTCGCGGTCGTCCTCGTCTTCCGCAACACGCTGCGGATCGAAGGCCGCATAGACTTCGATCTTTACGACATAACGAAGGTCTTCTTCCGGATCGAGTTCCCGTTTACACCCATCGCACACGTAACGAATCATGAGAGCGGCTCCTCACGTGAGGTCGGCAAGGGCCGACCTCGAACAAGTTGAAGACGTTGCGAACATCTCCATCCTAATGAAAACGCGAGCACTGTGGCAAGGTCTTCTGGACAATATTCCCATGGTTCGGAAAAGACCGGCCGACGGCAACCGCCGGCGATCACTCTTCACACAGCGGGGGTTTCTTTTCCGTAATTACCGGACACTGAGGGGCCATCTCCGCGTTGATTGCAATGTACTCCTTCCACTCGTCGGGAACATTTTCGTCGAGGAAGATCGCTTCCACCGGGCATTCCGGAACGCACGCCTCACAGTCGATACACTCGTCCGGGTGGATATAAAGCATTTTCTCGCCCTCGTAGAAGCACTCTACGGGGCAGACGACGACACAGTCGGTGTACTTGCAGTTTTCGCACGGCTTGCAGACGACATGGGTCATGTAGCGAATCTCCCTTGGTACGAAACATCCGGTCAGTCAGGAAGGGCAAACGGGGGAACTTTTTACGTATTGAGACCGTCTAACGCCGTAACCGCCAACCCTGTCCGGACTGGACGGCACGGTTCGTGGGAATCTTAGTGGGGGTATCGGACAGCGTCAAGGTTTGCAGCCCATCCAGGGGGGGGCAATCTTGGCAATCAACCTTGCTTCCCTGGTCGATCGCATTTACAATCAAGAGTAAGGCTCCGAGATGGCCGGCTCCGTCCGTCTTGGCGGGTATAAGGTCGGGGCCTTTGGGCAAATGACCATGCCGACCGACTGGGCGGCCGGAGAAGGCAGTTTGGGCGTCGGCGAAACGTCGTCCGCGATCGCGCGGGGTAGCGTTTCGCAACAACGGATTCGCCTTCCGGCAAGGACTGGCTCTGCTGGCTTTCGCCGATTCCAAAAGGACGAGTTCTGTGGCTCTCTCGGAAATCGACCGAAACTTGCTGGAACGTTGCCTCGAACAAAAACCGCGGGCGTGGGAGGATTTCGTCGACCGCTTCATGGGGCTGGTGGTTCATGTGGTCGGCCATACGGCTCAGGCTGGCAGTTTCCGGATCTCCGCCGCGGACCGGGACGACCTCACCGCGGATGTCTTTCTGAACATCGTCAAGGACGATTTCGCCGTGCTGCGGCACTTTCGCGGTCAGAGTAGCCTGGCAACCTATCTCACCGTCGTCGCCCGCCGCATTGTCGTCAAGGCCCTGTTGCGGCGAAAGGACACCGCGCAACTCACCGATGCCGCCACCCAATACGTCGCCGATTTCCGAGGCGTTCACGAGGAGCATGTCGTCCAGCGGGATGAAGTCGAGCGCCTGCTCTCGGAGCTTGAGGGAATCGAGGCGACCGTCGTGCGGATGTATCATTTGGAGGAGAAATCCTACCAAGAGATCGGCCAAGCGGTCGGGGTAGCGGAGAATAGCGTCGGTCCGATCCTCAGTCGCGCCCGCGGCAAGTTGCGGCGGTTGAACGTGAATCAAGCCGCGGGCTGATCGCGGACGCACGTCAGTGTCCTCGGGACACTACGTTCTCGGCACACTGCCGACGAAACGGCTCACACGTTGGCAGTCTCTTCCTCGCGAGTCTCATCCCTCTCCGCGCCCGGCGGATGCCGCTCGGCTCGCGGCGCCGTTTCGGCCCAATACCGCAGGGCCGCCGGGACGATCAAGATCCAGTTCAGCGCTACGGTCACCGCTACCGGCAACATACCGCCGGCGCCGTCGCCGTAGGTGTGCAGGCCGCTGCCCAGCACGAAATTCACACCGTACCACGCCATCAGGATCGAGGTGGCGCCGACGACCGAGCCGACGGCTAGGCCGAAATTGCCGAACCACCCCGCATAACGCCCGTGCAGCACCGCCAGATAGATCAACAGCGAAACCAGCGCCCAGACCTCCTTGGAGTCCCATCCCCAGAAACGCCCCCAAGAGACATCGGCCCAAAGACCGCCGAGAATCGTGCCGGCAGCCAAGAGCAGCACGGCCACCTGCATGGCCTTGTAAATGAACAAACCCAGCGACTGAACCGCTTCCGGCGGGCGGCGAGAAACCGCCGACGACGAGGCGAGCCCGCGCCGGTCGACGATTTCGGGCGGCGCCTCGCGGTAGCGACCGAACAGGTAATAGGCCAAGGCAAGGTTGCCCAGCCCCCAGGCCAACGCGCCCGCTCCGTAGCTGGCCGTGATCGTCAGCACGTGCAGAGTAAGCCAGAAGTTGTCGCGCAACACGGGCATGAGCGGATTGATGTTTTCGTCGAACACCGGCGCGTAGTAGGCCAGAATCGCCGCGAAGAACCCGACCGTAGCGCCGGCCATGGCGAACGACTTCCGCGCCAGCGCCTGCTCCAGCGGCCTGGCCAAGCCGAGCTTCGCCAACGTCAAAGGAACCGCGCCCAGTCCGAGAATCGCCGCCAGGATCGCTCTGGGCAGATACCAGACCGACGCCAGCAACAGCGCCATGCCGACGACCCAAACCGTGAGGTCGTTGCCCGACGGCAGCGAGGAGCCGACGTTGGTCCGCGGCAGCAGACTGACGACCGTATAGCCCTCGCCCGCGCCGTAGGACGTCAACGCCAGCAGCATGAATACCAGGGCCGCGAGGACCAGCCTCGGCACGAGCATCCCCAAGCTGACGGCCTTCCACCCTGCCGGAACCATAAGCTGCTTCTGATCGTCGGATAGCGTTTCCGCCTCCCACGTGCCCGGGATAGCCGTCAGTCGCCAGGCATTCTTCAGCCCGGGCGCCACGATCGGCGCCACGGTAAAGGCGATGCCGAGCACGGCGACCACCAGGGCCACGAACATCACCGTCTCGAACATATTGGTGACCGGCGCCCAACCGGTGATGTAGACCCGCAAGGCGAAGCCGTATACCGTGAAGAACTGCGCGGCGACGAGCACCAACATCCCCAACCAGAACATCGGCTTGCGGATTACGCCGAACGAAAGCCCGAAACAGGCAAGCGCCCCTAAGCTGACCAGCCACGACCAGAAGAACGGCGAGAACTCGTAGTAGTGGACTTCGGTTCGGGTGGCCCCCACGGGCGGATAGGCGGTGGCGGCCAGCAAGGCCTCGTCGCGGTCGCCAATCGGCAAATGGCGTCGGACCGGTTCGATCGACTCGCCCAGCGATCGGATCGCCGCGGCAAACTGCTCGATCGAACGGTTGAACTTCGCGGCGCGATCCGAGGCGCTGCGATCCAAGTAGGCCGCCGACGCCTCGCCAAACGTGGCGCGGACGCGGGCGACCGTGTCGGCCGGATAGCCGGCAAGCAACGCATCGGAACCCTTCATCAGCCCCTGAAAGCTCAGCCAAGGCTGGGCGTCTTCGCTGGTATCGCGGCTCTTTTCCAGCGCGGCCGGATTCAAAGCGGGCACGAGTCGAAGGGCATGGCCGCTGTCGTAGAGCGCAATATGAGCCTCGTTCGCCTGCCGCGACATATCCTCCAGCATGGTGCTGATGGCATGAACCTTGGCGCGAACGCGGCCAAGCTGCGACGCCTCCCAATCGGCCGGCGGGTTCTCGAACAATTTCCGGTTGTGCTCGCCGAACTGGGAAGCCAAAGGGGCCGTGGACTGGTGCAGCTTGACCACCAGCGGCTCCGCTTCTGCCAGCGTATAGGGTTTCTCTCGGGTCAAGTCGATCAACTTCTGCAGGGAATCCTCCATCGAGGATACCAACTCCGCGATATCGCCGCCGCTGTCGATCTGGCTGAAGGCGTGGATGTCGCCGCTCAGCCGGTTCCAGGTTTCGATCATGCCGTTGCGCTGCTCGATGAAGCGGCCCTGCGCGTCGGATGCCGTGGAGGGATTGAAGGAGAGGAGTCTGAACAGCGTATAGGCCTGGTACAAGTCCTGAAGCTTGGCTTCCAGCGTCGAGGGCTTATACTTCTCCCCCTTCGACTGCGCCTGCTGCTGCTTCATCCGCAAATCGCCGAGCATCATGCGGAGGGTCGTGAAGCGGTTTTCCACCTCACTGGGCGCGGCGTAATTGAGATGATTGCCCTTGGCATCCGTCACGGGGAGTTCCAGAACCTCGCGGCGCAGATCCTCGTGGCCAGCCGCCAGAAACGGCACGTCTTCCCACTTCTCGGGCGCGACGAGCCAACTGAAGAGCAACTCGGCCGCGCTGAACTTCCGCGGCTTGCCGTCGGGAAACAACGCGCAAGGCTGCTCGGAGCCGCCGGGAGGCCCGAGCCTTGGGTTGGGCCGCCCGGCGATCTTCTCAACGGCCATCTGCGCGAACGTGTTCAGCGGCATCATGCGGCCGTTGTGAAAGACCGGCAGATGCTGCCAGGCGCTGAAGTCGACCTCCGCCGGTTTCTCATCCGCCAACGCGGAACAGGGAAACATCGCAACGGCTGCCAGCGTCATCAACCAACTACGAAACCACATTCGCCGACCTCGCGAAAAAAGTGAGGTTTTCTCAATCGCCGTCTTGTGGGCCATCCTCTCTTCTACGGAAAAAATAGGCCCTCATGTAGAACATTGTACCGATCCCGGCAACAATCAGCAGGCTCCCGAAGTACTTCAAGCCCCTCCCCGGATCGTAGTTGATCGTCAGCCAGGACAAAAACAACTCATTGCGCTGCGACTGACCGGCGACGATGCGATCGAAGAGCGGGTCGCCCGGCTTGAACGGACCGCGAAACGCTTCTTGATAGACGCGGTAGGAGCGGCCGGTCTGCGGATCGGAGAAGTTGACCGGCTCGTTGAGCGTAATCAGCACACTCTGTTGGAGAACCTTGTCCGGATTGTCACGATCGACCAGATCGACAAGGCTCGAGTACCACGAAGCCTGGCTGGTTCCCGGGTCGAGCTTTCGTTCGAACTTATGCAGGAAGAGCCGAAAGCCGATATCGATCTGGTCCCAAGCCAACGTTACTGCCACGCGGCGATTGTCGCCGACGACCACCTTGCGTTGCTCGGGCTGGGGCGCCTGGCCCAGCGGGTCGGCGGGAATGCCTTCCAGCCAGAAGTCCTCGCTTTGGCCATCCACCGTTAATCGCACGCGGGCCTGCCGCGTCTGCGTGCCGTCTTGTTTGAGGAAGGGTCCGGCGACAACGCGACGGCCCGACTGGTCGCCGGGCGTGTACTGCTCCAGAGCCAGCGTGAGGGGGTTGCCCGTGCTCTCGAAAACGGTCCACTCGCCGTTGGGTACTTCATGAACCTCGCCGACTTGCGGCGATAGCCAGGTACGATAGTAGAGCTTGGAATCGCTGGATTGAAGAATATCGATCCGCGGATGCCTCGCCGCCTCGAGCATCTTCGGATCGCCGGAGTCGGGCGGCACGGTTTCGGCAAGTTTGTCCGGGTCGACCCAATAGGTGCCGTAAACGCCGTGTTCCCGGTCGTGTTGGCTGAACTCCGGCACGTCGGCAAAGAGCACCATCCTCTGCGACGTTTCGCCCGGGTGGTGAATCTTCAGTACCGCCGCCAGAAAACGGGCGTCCAACTCAACCAATTCCACTTTCATGCCGGTATCGCCCAACGGTACCGGTTGGTTTGCCTCGATTCGATCGAGCGAGATTTCGTGTCGCTTTCCGCCGGCGTAGAGGACAAGCACGCCCTTGGCGCCCAAGGGTTCCCGCGGATTGCCCTTGAGAAAGGCTTCGGTCTGCGGACGGCTGCCGGCGATCCAGAAGACGATCCGCTGGCCTCCGGGCAGATCTTGGCGACTTCCCAAGCCCATGCGATCCTCGGGCGAATCGGCGCCCGCGATGCCGCGAACTCGCAGGTCCACCATCTCTGCATCGCTCTCGCCGCTTTGTACGCGTAGTTTCAGGCCGGCGTCGGTATAGGTGGAGTTGCTGAGATAATCCAGAACCTTGAGTTGGATGCCGTCGTGGTCGTAAAGAACCCCCATGTCGCGCTTCGCAAGTCGCCAGGGAAACCACGACAAACGGGCAAATTCCCGCCAGTTGAACGGACCGGCGGAAAACGGGATTTCGATCGTTCGCTTCGACACCCCGCCGCCGTTTTCGCTCCCGGTCGGCGGCGAATCTCCCGGACTTCTCCGCCCCGACGTGGCGGCGTCGAAAACAGTCAGTTTGAAATGCTGCGTGTCCTCGAATGCCAGGTGGCCGCTGCGGCCTTCGAAGACCGGCAACTGGGCGTCGATCCCGCCCAGACGCGAGATGAGGGCGCCGACGAGCAACACGAGGATGCCGGCGTGGGTTACCACGAAGCCGGTCTGGTAGCGCTTCCAGGGCAGGCGAATTAAAGCCGCCGCCAGCACGTTCAGCCCCAAGAGCACATTCAGCGCGGCGAACCACCATGTGCCGTAGATTCCGAAATGGACCGCCTTGGTGCCGTAGCGACTCTCGACCAACGTCGCCCATCCCAGCACGGCTGCCGATGCGGCAATGACCAGCACGGCCAATTCAAGCGAAGCCAGAGCTTGATAGAGCTTACGCCAGAGGGACAGCGGCCGGCGTTCGTCGGCGGAACGGTGCGAGGGGCTCGCCATAGTCGACTTTCCGAAATAGCAGAGGTAGGCGGGGCTGCTCTGGCAGGTGGGCGGAAGGTTGGGCGAAAAGACCGTCGCGCCGCGACTCGTTGATGGTAATCATCGCCGGGGCGGGGAGATAGGCAAGGCCGTTGAGCGTCAACAATGCATAGTCGAGCGTCAAGGGCGATACCCTCCGACCGGCTATCCACTCTGGATTCTTACCTCTCCGCGATTCATGGCCGGTACGGATGAAGACTCCCGACCTCTTCCTGGTCGCGTCTCGCCACGACACTCGACAGTTGGTCGGCGCAGTCTAATACAGACCGGGAGTCGTCTCCGTCCAGCCGATCACCGGCACGTCTGGAACCATTACGAAGAGTTCGGCGCGACGGTTCTTCCGACGATCCGTATCGGTGAGGTTGGGGGCCACCGGTTGGTGACAGCCAAAACCGGCCACGGCGATGCGGTGTTCCCCAAGCCCCAGTCGCCGCAGTGTCGAGGCGACGGCCAGGGCACGCTCGGTGCTCAGGTCGAAGTTATTGTCGTACTTGTCGCGAGCGGGTTTTCGAGCCACGGGACGATCGTCGGTATGGCCGGCCACCAGGATCTTCAGATCCCGGCTTTCGGGCGCGTCGAGCACCTGAGCCAACTGGGCGAGGAGTTGTTCCGCCCCGGGTTTCAGGTCCGCCGAGCCGGTGTCGAAAAGGATGTCGGTGTCGAGCTTGCTGATGCCCGTGCTCGGGTCGAATTTGAGGTTGGGATAAGTCCGGGAGATGTTTGCCAGGCGGTTGCTCAATTCGGCGGGGATTGCGGCGCGCCGGCCGGCTAGTCCCAAGATCTGATTCTGAACGAGATCCTGCTGTTGCTCGACATTGGCTAGTTGCCTGCGTTCGAGATCGAGCGTTTCCTCCATCAGCGCCAGCTCCTCTTCCGCACGGATCAGTTGGTCCTCGACATTGCGGCTGTGGATCTGGAGATTCTCGATCCTCGCCGCCTGCGCCTTGCACTGTTCATCCAGGGCCCGATTCTGCGACTGCAGTGCGGTCACCTGCGAGCGCGTGGAAGAACATCCCCACGCCGAACCGAGCAGGACCAGCAGCATCATGCCGCCAAGCGGCCGAGAGACCAGCATGATTCGACTCCTTTCGAATCGTCGCCCGAACAGCCGGGTTTGGGAACACGGTCTCGGCCGGCGCCCGCGCCGGCCAAGACCGTGACAACCCGGGAGGTTCAACCGAACAAGCCAAGGACCATGTCCATCAGCGCACTATTAAAGGTATAGGGTTCCTGCCAACTCCACATGTTGCGGAGCAGATCGAACGACATCATTCCCGCGAACGCCAGGAAGAGGGCACAGAAGGCGAGCCCCACGATGACGCCGGTTGAATAGGGAGCTTCCGGCACGTAGGCTACGCCGGCCGGCACCGGCGATTCGGCATAACTCGGGCGGCCGGAAGCCGGCGTGGGGGTAAAACCGCCCAGCGGAGCGTCCAGGCCAATCCCCGGCTCGCCGCTGACATCCTCGTCGAGCATGGCGGCCATCGAGGGGCCGGAGGTGGGGCCGACCGCGCCACCTTCGGTATCCAGCGCGATCACCTGGGAGCCGCTCTCCGAGTCGTCATCGGCGGCGTCTTCCAGCGGTGTGAGCAGGAAATCGTCGTCGGCCTTCAACTCGGTCGGGGCTGCGGTATCCGTCGCCTCGCTGAAGGAGAGCATGTCGTCCTCGCCGAGTTCCAGCGACTCATCATCCCCGGTGCTGAACTCGATCGGCTCTTCCAGCGACAATCCGCTATCGGTCGGGTCGACCAATGAGATGCCGCTGTCGCCGCCGATGGTGATGTCGCTGCCGCTGCCGCTGCCGCCCAGCACGAGGTCGTCGTCTTCGAAACCTTCCTCGTCGCCGAGTTGTACGGCGGAGTCGCCTGCCGGCTTTCCCGCCGCCGTGTTCTGCAACGAGATCTGGCTGTCTTCGAAGGTGAAATCTTCGTCGAGCGTCAGGTCGAGATCCTCGCTGCCCGTACTGGCGCCGGGTTCGACTTTCCCGGACGCCTTGGCGGGCTCCGAAAGGCGGAGATCGCTCTCGGCCGCAAGTTGAATGTCGCTTTCGACGGCGGTGCCCGGCGTTGGACCGATGACGGTGCCGGAACTCTCGGCCGGCCCTTCCATATCGAATTGGCTGAGAAGGACGTCGTCGCTTTCCTCGGAAGTCTCGGCCGGCGGTCGCTGCTTCTTCACCCGCTCGGTCAGCAGGTTCTCAACGTCTTCAACACGAAATTTCCAGTCGGCGCCGTCGCGAAAAGCTCGGATTTCGTTCCGCTCCCGCGCCTTGTTCAAGTCCGCCGGCGCCATGCCGAGCATCTCGGCCGCCTTTTCGAGATTGTAGAACTTCTGGGCCATGAAGGACCTCCCGGGTCCCGCGGCATTGTCGCATTTCGGATTTGTTGGCCGCTCCGGGCATGCGACACCCGCTTCTGCTGTTATCTTGTCGATTCCACCAGGGACTGAATGTCCTGCGGCATAGGACCCTTCCCGTTGTAATAGGTCATTTGCAGATCCCAGTGAATCGTGCGAACACACTTCAACTCAACGTTGCCGCTGGCCAAGTCGACGTGGTAAACGCTCAACACCCGCAATTTCGGATCAATTACCGAAAGTTGCTGGTACTTGTCGCCGACCGTCGTCGACAGGGCAATCAACGCGTCATCCGCCAAAGTCGTGTGAGGCGGGGGAATCCGCTGAGCAAGTGCCTCGCCGCGGTCGGGCAATACCCCCGCCGCCGCCATCACCAGACCTGAAATCACGAGGAGCCCCAGCAACCATGTCCTCATCGCGTACCCTTTTAGGCTCTTACCCGGCACGGCTACCTCGCAGTGGCCTCGCCGGATAGTGGACTAGGGAAACTGGGGTCTCTTTATTCATTCTAAGAGCCCCGAATCCCAATGCAAGAAAAAAACGGCCCGCCGGGGGGGACTTTTTCGGCCAGAACAACCGAAACCGATTGCGGCCATTGGGCTCCGCCGGCCCGCCGATCGTTTCTATCCGACGCTAGCGATCTAAGTCCTTGTAAAAAAACATCTTACGAATCAACTCCAAAGCTTGACCCCACTGCCCGCCCCGATCGCGAACGAGAACTGCTCGACAAAAAATGTTTGAAACCGTTGCGCGCGGCGAGTTTACCGGTCGTCCTACCACCACGCAAGGTCGCTTTTCTAGTTCCGTGCCCCTATCTAGAATGGTTTAAGCACGAATCCTTCAAGGCGTCTCACGAACCCCTCGCACACCGCAATGACTTCGCAAACTTCCTCCGGGCCGGTTGGATTGCTACTCAGTGGCGGTTTGGACAGCAGTATTCTGTTGGGATACCTCATCCGACAGCATCGACGCGTGCAGCCGTTTTACGTCCGCACCGGGGTCGCCTGGGAGCAAGACGAACTCCGCGCCGTGCGGGAGTTCTGCCGGGCGATTGCTTCGCCGCGGCTGGCAGAGTTGGTCACCCTTGAAATGCCTTTGGCGGACCTGTACCGGCAGCATTGGAGCATGACGGGCGACGATGTGCCTGACGCGGCGAGCAGCGACGATGCCGTCTACCTCCCCGCGCGCAATGCGCTGCTGGGAATCAAGGCGGCGGTGTGGTGCCAGTTGCACGGAATCGAGCAGTTGGCGGTGGGAATCTTGAACTCCAATCCCTTCGGCGATGCCAGCGACGAGTTCTTCCAATGGTTCGAGTCGGCACTGAACTGCGGCGCCCCACGGCGGGTGCGGATCGCTCGACCGTTTGCCGGTCTGACGAAAGGGCAGGTGATGGCCCTCGGCTGGGGCATGCCTTTGGAGCGGACCTTCTCCTGTATCGCACCGCTCGGAGGCGCGCACTGCGGCCGATGCAACAAGTGCGCGGAGCGCGCCGCGGCGTTCCGCCTGGCGGGTCGCGACGATCCAACCTGTTATGCCGGTCTGGCACCTGAACTGAATCAACCCGTGGAAACCTAGAGCCGAAAGACCATGTTCCAAGTTTCACGCGAGATCGATTTCTGTTATGGACACCGCCTCTTGGACTACAGCGGCAAGTGCCGCCATCTGCATGGTCACAATGGCAAGGCTATTATCACCCTGGAAGCGTCGCAACTCGACCCTCGCGGCATGGTGCTCGATTTTTCCGACATCAAACGCGTGGTCAGTTGCTGGATCGACGATTCGTTGGATCACCGCATGATTCTGCATCGAAAGGATCCGGTTGTTCCGTTGCTCGAAGAGATGGGCGAACCGCTCTATTTGATCGACACGAATCCGACGGCAGAGAATATTGCGAAGCTGATCTACGAGTACACCGCCAGCCAGGGGTTTCCGGTAGTCGAGGTCAAGCTGTGGGAAACACCCCACTGCTTCGCGATCTATCGGCGAGAGGATGAGTAACCAAGGCACTGGCAGGAATTGAGTGTCGCAACCAGGAAGGGGTCGGGAGTCTTTTTCCGTATCGGCCGCCGAGTGGGTTGGACGTGCCAAGCGGCGGCAAGGCCGATACGGAAAAAGACTCCCGACCCCCTTGCGTCACGCGAAGGGTTATTTGACAAGGTCGCAAGTTGCCGGTTAGCATGGGGGGGAGGAGCAAGAGCCATGGCCATGTTCGACGAAGCGAATGTCTTGATACCGGGGACCGACGCGGCTATCCCGACTGACTTCGTTTGCCGACTGTCCGTGAAGCAGTATCACGAGATGGCCCAAAGGGGGATAATTCCCGAAGATGCTCAGGTGGAACTGCTCGATGGCTGGGTAGTGCCGAAGATGATCAAGAAACCTGCACACAGTGCGGTAACGGAGTTGGTGCGTTGGGCCGTGGAACGGATTCTGCGGGGCGAGTGGTTTACCCGTTGCCAGGAACCGGTCACGCTTGCCACCAGTGAGCCGGAGCCGGACATCGCCGTTATCCGGGGGCGCCGCCGCGACTACTTGGACCATCATCCGGGACCGGACGAAGTGGCTTTGATTGTCGAAGTCGCCGATGTGACCCTCCGCCGCGATCGAACCACCAAGAAGCGCCTTTATGCGGAGTCCGGCATCGCTGTCTACTGGATTGTGAACCTCGTCGATCGTCGCATCGAAGTCTACGGCGACCCGTCAGGTTCCGGCGCGTCGCGCGATTATACGGTGCGCCGCGATTTTGGCGTCACGGATACCGTCCCACTGGTCATCAAGGGTGAGCAGGCAGGAGAGATTGCGGTCGAGATGATCTTGCCGGAGGCGGCAACCAAAGGGACCGAGGCCGGCGATGCGTAGAGCCGCGCCGGCCTGACATCCGCGGCAGCAAGAAAGTACGTCACGTTTTCCAGCCTGACTCTGGACTCCCGTCAGGCTGCAAAGTCTGACGCACGGGGGCGGTCAAGAAAAAACCACAGTCCGGGCGGCCCACGGCGGTGGGCCAGCACCGGACTGTTTCCCCCCCTGGGAACATGCTTCTAAATTCGTTGCTCGCTGAATGAGGCGTGCTGAGTCGGGTGAGATTGCATGTCCGACTCTCTCGGCAGTGCCGTGTGCTGCCGACGCAAACAATCATCGGCAGGTACGGTTCTCACACTTTGGCAATATTTGCCGGTCGCCCCGATTCTTGCACGCGAATCGGGTGAGGCGGTCCCGGGGATGTCGACGCCACTCTGTCTTGGCACCGTGTGCGCGGAGAAGTGTGGGCCGTTGGCGTTCCCCGGGGACTTTGTCGGCCCGCCCCCTCTTCAAGGATTTCTCGCCGTTTATCTTCACAAACTTTGCCGGCTATACCGATTCTGACGGTGGCGCCGGCGCGACGCCGCGCGTCTGCCTGGCGATCGTCAAACCAACTGGCGACCGGTCGAAGGCGGATTTCCAGCAGCCCGGCTGCTTCGAGTTCCAGCAAGTGGTTGCATTTCTAGCGGGGAAGGATACAGGCGGTGAACAAGACCAACGAAGCCATCCAGGCGATGTTTCGATCGCCGATCCTCTGGGGTGGACTGGCTAGCGCCGGATTTTATGCATGGATTCACTCCGCGGCCTCCGGCAGCGGTTTCTTTACTCGCTACTGCGCGGGCCACCCGGTCGAATACGTCGAGGTCGTCATGTTCCTGGTGGGGTTCGCCGCCCTCGTTCTTCGGGCAATCGACGTGTCGGGCCAATTCCGCGGGTTGGCCGACCCGCTCTTGGGGCCGATTCCCGGCGGCGGACAACCCGTGGAAGCCGCCGGCGAGATGATCGGCCGACTCCGCCGTCTGCCGCAGCGGCGGCAGCATGAATACTTGGTCGATCGGCTGAAGAAGGGGCTGGCCTACGTCTGTCGCCGAGGTGCCCCCGAATCGCTCGATGAGGAATTGCGATACCTGGCCGATCTCGACGCCGACCGGGCGCACGCCAGCTACGGACTGGTCCGCGTGGCGATCTGGGCCATTCCGATTCTCGGCTTTCTCGGAACGGTGATCGGCATCACCATGGCCATTGGCCGTCTCTCGCCGGAGGCGCTGGAGACCTCGCTGCCCACCGTGGTGGGCGCGCTGGGTATAGCCTTCGACACGACCGCCTTGGCCCTGGCGTTGTCCATCATTCTCTTCTTCGGTCAGTTTTTTGTGGATCGCGCCGAGGGAAACCTTCTGGCAGCCGTGTCCGACCGCGTCGAGGACGAGTTGCTGGGCCGCTTCGAAAGCATTCCAGCGGGACCGGACGGGCAGCTTGTCGCGATCCGAAAAATGAGCGAGACCCTGCTGGAAACCACCGAGCAACTCGTCCGGCGCCAGGCCGAACTTTGGCAAGCGTCGATCGAAGCGACCCAACAGCGCGCCTCGCAAATCATGGACAGCGCCGGCCGGCATCTGCAGAAATCGGTCGCCGCCGCCATGGTCGATAGCCTCCGGGAACACGCCAAGACACTGGCGGAAGCCGAGGCGGCGGCCAGTGAGAAAAACCGTCACCACAGCGAACTGCTTCGCGAGGCCCTCGGCCGCTACAGCGAAACCCTCGCCGCCATGCAGAGCACGTTGGTGGACAAGGCCGAAGTCCTCGGGCGGGCCGTCGACGCCACGGGACAAGTCGCCAGGATGGAAGACACCCTCAATCGCAACCTCGCCGCATTGGCTGGAGCGAAAAACTTCGAGCAGACCGTGATGAGCCTGGCCGCCGCGATCCACCTGCTCAACGCCCGACTGGGCGACGCTCCCGCCGCTCCAACCGTGCAACTGGGAGCATCGCGGCGATCGAGTCAGGCCGCATGAAACGCCCTCGCAGCGTGACAATCCGACGCGGCAGCGGCGACGGCGCCGGCGTGTCGCTATTCCCTTTTCTCGCCGTGCTCATGTGTACGATGGGAGCGTTGATCGTCTTGCTGGTCGTCATTACGCGGCAGGCGCGCGTGCAGGCCGCCCAAGCCGCCTGCGCCGTTGCGACCCAGAGCGATCGCACCAAGGAAGACCTTCTCGCCGCTAAAGAGCTGTTTGAACTGCAGATCTCCCAACTCTCCGCCTCCCGGCAGAAAACCGAAGCCCAAATGGCGGAAGCGCGGCTGAAATTGGGGCACATCGAGGACCACTGGCGGCAACTCCGCGAGCAGCACGCTCGCCTTGAAGCGGCCTGGGTCGAACTGGATAAACTCGAGTCAGCCGATGGACGCCGCCGCGGCGACCTCCGCGCCGAACTCGATCGGCTCGAGCGGGCGCTGTCGGACGCCCAAAGGTTGTTGGCCGAAACGCAGCAATCGGCCATCGGCGCGGATAAGTCCTACGCTGTCGTCCCCTACGAAGGACCGAACCAGACCCACTGCCGCCCGATCTACCTCGAATGCCGCCAAGACGCCATTGTCCTGCAGCCAGAGGGAATTGTCTTCCGGCCTAGCGACTTCGATGGCCCCCTCGGACCGGGCAATCCGCTCGATGTAGCCTTACGAGCGACAAGAGAATACTGGCTTACGCAAAGCGAAATCGACCCGAAGGATTCCGGCGAACCCTATCCCTTGTTGTTGGTTCGCCCCAGCGGCATCAACGCGTATTACCGAGCGCGCGCGGGGATGAAGTCGTGGGGCGCGAAATTCGGCTACGAACTGATCGGCGAGGACTGGCAATTGGAGTACCCACCGCCCGATCGGGAAATGACCGAGTTGGTTTCCGGCGTCGTCGAATCGGCGCGGATCCGGCAATGGCGGGTGGCGGACGCGGCAACCAGCTATTACGGCGGTGCCTCCGGCTCGCAGCGGCCGGTCTATCGCGCGGCCCCGACCCGCGGTGGCGTCGTGCTCGACGAAGGTTCCGAGCCGGCCGGCGGCGGATTCCGGGCGCAACGCCCCGCCGGTTCGTTCGGCAACCGCTTCGCTCCGGCAGACGGTGGCGAGGGTTCTCCTCGCCCCACCGGTTCGTTTGCCGGGCAAAAACCGCCCCAGCGTGCCGAGGGCGAAGCCGCGAATGCAGCAAATGCCGCAAATGCCGCGCGCCCGGGCGAGTGGGAGCCGGGGCAAACCACTCCGTCGTCCGGCGACTCGTCACTGGCCGCCGACAGCGAGTCGGACCCCGGCAAGGCGCATTGTCTGGCCGAAACGCGCGGCCGCGACTGGGGCCTGCCCGATGCGGCCAGAGGCTCGGTTCCGATCACTCGCCCGATTCGCATCGACCTCGACGCCACCCGCGTCGTGCTCGTGCCGGAGCGGGGCCTGGGGAGTGAAAAGCAGATCGAGCTTCAAGGGGATACCACCGACACAATCGACGACCTCGTTTCTGCCGTTTGGGGACACATGGAGTCGTGGGGTATCGCCGGCCGAGGCATGTACTGGCGGCCGATCTTGAAGGTTCGCGTCGGCCCTGGAGCGGAACGACGATTTGCCGACCTGAAAATCCTCCTTGAAGGCAGCGGCATTGAAGTCGGCCGCAGCGACGAACTTCCCATCCTCAACAGCAAACCCTGAACCCCCAGCGCGCCGGCCGTGCGAAACCGAAGAGCGAAAGAAGACGCTGCCTCCGGTCACGATTCGTTTCTCGACATCGTGGCCAACATCGTCGGGATCCTGATCATCCTGGTGATGGTGGTTGGTGTTCGCGCCCGCAACGCGCCCGTACAAGCGTCGACCGAAAGCGAAAACATCGAGCCGCTGGTGGCGGAACTGGAACGCGACGAGGCGGTTCAGCGCAACCTCTATAACGACGTAGTCCGTGCCGCGGAGCAGATCGCCGCGCTCCAGCGCGAAGCGGCGGCGCGGCATCAAGAACGAAGCCAGCTCGCCGCTGCCGTGACCCTCTTGGGCCGCCGCCTTCAAACGCGGCGCGATGCACTGAATGCCGAGTCCCAGGAGGATTTGGACCTCACGCGGCGGATATCCGACGCTCGCCAACAGCTCGAACAGATCCAGCGACAACGCCGCCAGGCCGTCGACGCGAAACCCGATGCGGTCCAAATCGAATGCTATCCGACGCCGCTGAGCACCCCCGTCGACGACCATGAGGCCCATTTCCAACTCCGCGGCGGGCGGATCGCCGCGATTCCTCTCGATGAACTGGTGGATCGGTACAGGTACGAAGCTCGCCGTCAAGTATATAAACTCCTCGAGTCGCCGGAACTGACCGACACCCTCGGTCCACTCGGCGGTTTCCGATTCCGATATACGCTCCAGCGGCAGGACACACCGTTGGATACTCAGATGGCCACCGGCAAGTCGACCTACGCGCGGCTGAAACGCTGGACGCTCATCCCAACCGCCAATGACCTCGGCGAACCGATCGAGGATGCATTGGCCGAAGGCTCCCAATTCCGTCGCGTCATCGCCGGGCTCGATCCGGGCAAAACGACGGTCACCCTCTGGACCTATCCCGACAGCTTTTCCGAATTCCGCCGCATCAAGAAGGAGCTTTTCCATCTCGGATTCGCTACGGCCGGAAGGCCGTTGCCCGAGGGAATGCCCATCACTTTTTCGCCGGATGGCGCGAAAGCTGCCGCCGAGTGAGCGGGTGTGCAAGGGGGGCGACTATTCCGCGGCGTTGCTCCCCTGCTTGCCTTTCCACCACGGGCAGAAAGGACAGTCTTCCCCTTGCGGAAAATCCTCGCCCTCTTCGTGCGGACACCCCATATTCCCCTCGCTCATCCCGACGGATCGCACACCGTACTGCTTGAAGAAGCTGTCCATTTCTTCCTGCACGCGAGTATTCGCCAGGATGTTGGTCGAAACCCATCGCTTCATGATCGGCTCGGCCCCCTTGTGCAGGATCACGCCCGCGGCGATCTTGGTCGTCGTCCTGTCGTCCGGACCGTAGAGCGCCACCGTCCCGATGGGAAACATCAGGGCTCCGTCGTGCGAGGTTTCGTCCTCGAATTCTCCTTCTTCTTCGTCATCGTCGAAATCGTCATCGTCGAAGTCTTGATCGTCGAAGTCCTCGTCGTCGAAGTCCTCGTCGTCGAAGTCCTCGTCATCGAGAGCGTGGAGATCATCATCGTCGTTGTCGAAGCTTTCGCGAACCCGGCTTTGATCGTGGGGCCCCCCCCAACCCCAATAATCTTCTCTAGCGTCTTCGTACCACTGCTCATACTCGGGGAAGCGAACACCCATGATCGTGCTGATCGCGACGAGGCGGTACTTATAGTCTTCGAATTCCAGCCAGACGTCATTGAGTTTGAGCATCTGCCGAACCGGCTCGACCGCCTCGTGGACAAAATTGCCCAACAGGGCGACGGCTGGAAACCAAGGCTTGCCTTCGTTGCCCTCGGACTTGATGAACTCCAGGCACGTCTCGACGCTGAACTGCGTATGAATACGTTCCAAGACCTCTGCCGCCGAATGCCGAAAGTGATCGTCCCCTTTCGGCCAATGTTTGGCAATCGCCTGCACGACCCGATCACCGCCGATGCGAGTCAGGGCCGCAACGCAGGCATCGTTGAGCGGCTCATCCTCCTCGTGCAACCGTTCGACGAGCGTAGGGATCGCCGCTTCGATGCGCATCCTGCCGGCCAACTCGGCCAGCAGAGGCTCCAGCCACTGGATTGGCTCTCGCTCGTCGCCCCGATAACAGCGATTCACCAGCCGCAGAACCGGATCGCTCCTCTCCGGACGGCGAGCGAGCGCCTCCACGATTCGCTCCCCCAACTGAAGGTTTTTTCGAAACAGCTTGCCTTGATCGTGGGCTTCTTCGCCCAGGTATTCCAACGCAGCCCAGATGGTGTTCCAATCCCAAGAGGCCATCTCGATTCGCTCCTGAAACCGCTCGGCGAGTTCCACCGGAAACGAGCGCAGTTCGGCCATCTCGGGCCGCAACAGGTCGACGCGCGTTTTGCACAACAGCAAACCCAACGCAAAGCAGTAATTGTCGATGGCCACATCCTCGATGTGCCAATCCTTTGCCAGCTCATCGCAGATCCACCGCACGGTCGCTTCGGTCTGCGGCAGGTTCTCGGCATCCCTCAGCAGATCGAACGTCGCATCCCGGCCATACTGCTCGACTGCCTGGATCACCACCGGCATCAACGACTCGTCGCTGGTGTACGAGAGACTGAAATAGTCCAAGGCGGTCGTGCGAATCTCCTCGACGGGGTGGAGAATTGCTTGCTTGATGGTCGATTCGGGCGTTCGTATCATGGCTGGGGCCTTTCTTGGAATCGCCGTGGCTGCGCAGTGTGCTTCCGGACGACGCGTCACCGGGGAATCTATCGAAATCCAGCGCCGTCCGTCAAGGTTACACCTCATCTTTATCTCAATGATCCCCCGCGTTGGAGGGCGTAGTGGCGGTCTTCTCTCGGGTGCGTTAAACTAGAACCGATGCCCGGCACCGGGACTTGTTCTCCCTTCAGGCTGGGTGAGAAATGGATGCCTTCCCCGTACGCCGTGGAGATCCTGGTGCAAACAGCGTCGGTGGCGATCTATATCGATTTGGAGAATCTGCCCGGTGTTGTTGACGTCGGCCTTCTGTTGAAAGGGCTGGGGGACGGCGAGCCCGGGTGTATTCACGCCGTGAGGTCGGCCTATGGAGCGGCTTCGCACATCTCCGCCGCACTGCGGCAGCGTTTGACCGAGCACAGCGTGCGCATCATCGACACGCCGCACGTGAGCGGCAAAAAGAACCGGGCCGATCTCATGATCAGCATCGACGCCTTCGAGCGGCTGCACGTTAATGTTCCACCCGTCGATCGATACGTGTTCATCTCCAGCGACTCGGATTTTTCAGTCATTATGGACCGGCTGCGGAGTTACGGCAAACAGGTCTGGATGGTCTGCCGGAAGAGCGAGCGGCATAAGCTGCTTTTCTTGAATTCGTGCGATAAGTTGCTCTTCATCGAGAACTTTGTTCCGGTGCCGCATGTCGACCCGCGAATGGCCGCGGCCCGCCATCGGGCCGTGGAGGTACTCAAGGAGACCTTGGTCCAGATTGGCCGAAACGGCCTGCCCATCAGTCTCGCGGTCCTCGGTGCCCGGATGCGGAGCCTCCACGCCAATTTCACGGTACGGGGCAGCGGCTTCAAGACGCTTTCGGCCCTGGTTCGTCACTGTGAGGCAGACAATCTCTTACGGATGGGATGCGACGAAAAGGGATCGCGGCAAATCGAGGATTTCGACGACTCGCGGCTTGCCCCGCCGCCCACGATGACGCCCCCCCCGACCGCGGCGGCTGCCAACCCGGCTAGACGAGTCAAGATGAATGGGACGCCCGGGGTTAAGCTGCTCTGGCCGCTGGAAGAAGTGTCCTCGGACGAGCAGGATAATTCATTGACGCAGTGCCGCGTCGGTGGGTGAGAGGGAGGTTGCGAGACATGTTCTTCCACCCATGCGAGATGATTGTGTAAAATGAATTACGCGGAGAGCGTTGACAGGGGACTCCTTTTTTCGGTCGGTGGAGACGATGAATATCGCCATTACAGGGGCGACTGGATTCTTGGGTCGCTATATCGTCCGCCAACTGGCATCGCAGGGGCATATTTGCCGTTGCTGGTATCGCTCCGGCAGTGACCGGGGTGGCTTCGAGGGGGAGGAAGAGCGAATCGAGTGGGTTCCCGGCGAATTGGGCGATACGAGGACAACTCGCTCGCTCGTCGAGGGCTGCAGTGCGGTCGTCCACTCGGCTCTCTTCCATCCCGGTGGTGGTTTTCGGGGCGGCGAGGGCAATATCGTCGAGTATGTCGAACGCAATGTCTTAGGCAGTTTGCGCCTGATCGATACTGCCCGACGGGCGGGCGCGAGCCGGTTTGTTTTCATCTCCACCTGCGCAGTCCACGATCGCATTCTCGAGGACCGCCCACTCGACGAAACCCACCCCACCTGGACCACCACTCACTACGGCGCCCATAAGGCGGCCATCGAGCAGTTTGTCTACAGCTACGGCTTGGGCAGCGGCTACCCGATCTGCGCCTTACGCCCCACCGGCATTTATGGCCTTGCCCGACCGGTCGATCGGAGCAAGTGGTTCGGCCTCGTGCAAGCGGTGGCCCGCGGGGAAGACGTGGAGTGTACCGGCGGCGGAAAGGAAGTCCACGCGGCCGACGTCGCCCGTGCCGTCGGTCTTCTTCTCAACGCCGGGAGCGTCGCCGGTGAGGTCTACAACTGCTACGACAGCTACGTTTCTCACTATGAGGTGGCATCGATCGCCAGAGCGATTTCCGACAGCAAAAGCCGGATCGGAGGGGAGCCGAGTCGGCCGAAGAACCAGATCGCGACCGACAAGCTCAGGCGGCTGGGCATGGAATTCGGCGGTCGGGCGTTGCTTGAAGCAACGATCCGCGCGATGCTCGAGGCTGCCGGGTGACGTTCCCTTCTAAGGATCGGCGAGTGAATAACTGTCGCGAAATCGACGCGGGAAGGGGTCGGCCCCGCTACCACCGGTAAGTACGACAGTTATTCATTCGCCGATGATAAGCGGTCCTACTCGGGCTCTCGTCCGAAGATCACTAGCGACATGTCGTCAAACTGCTTGCTGCGTCCGACGTGCGCGCGGATGTCGGTGAGCAACGACTCGCCGAGTTCGGCCGGGTCGCGGCTTCCGTACGACACGAGGTGTTGTCGTATCCGATCGATCGAGTAAAGCTCGTCGGCGGGGTTCATCGCCTCGCTAAGGCCGTCGCTATAGAGCATGACGCACTCGCCGGGCCAGAGTTGGGTCCGGATCGTGTTGTAGGTGAAATCGTCCGATATGCCCAGCGGAATGCCCCGTACTTCCACGTCCGCCGGTTCCTCCACGGTTCCATCGTTTCGCGCGATCATTGGAGACATATGGCCCGCGCTGGCCATCGTGATCTCGTGCGCCGCCGGGTCGATCATACAAACGACCAGGGTGACGAAGCGGATGCCCCCCTGGGCGCCGCAGACCTCAACATTGACGGCGCTCATCGTCTTGCAGAGATCCGAGGGATTGCCATACAGCGCCAGCTTGCAGCAGGCGGAGACCTTCGCCATCATCAACGCGGCGGGAATCCCCTTGCCTGCGACGTCACCGAGAAGCACGGCGCAACTGCCGCTGGGGAGCTTCAGATAGTCGTAGAAGTCGCCCCCCACTTCGTTGGCCGATTGATAGTGCGACCAGAATCGGTATCCCTGGAGCTTGGGGTGTTCCAAGGGCAGGAAACTGTGCTGAACCTGCTTTGCCAGTTCAAGTTCGCGTTCGAGCTTGGCGTGTTTTATCCACTCGTTGTGAAGTTGCGTAAACTGGATTGACATCGACGCTTGAACCGCCACGGTCGAGAGGATCTGCAGGTCGCCGGCAGAAAACTTCCGTCGCGGATCGTCGGTGTCCAATTGAATCACTCCCAGGGCCGCGGAATTCTGGGAGAGCAACGGTGCGCACATGACCGAACGAATGGGCAAGCTCAAGACGCTCTCGGAGGGAATTCCGATGTCTTGGCGCGCGTCTTCACTGAGGATCGCCTGCCGCTGGCTCATCGCTTTTTCGATAATCGTGCGGCTATAGCGGACATTCTCCGCCGACTCGCGCCGCATCTTCATTGCCCGCGGAACGAGCCGTTCTCCCTCGCGGAGCAGCACGAGACCTCGATCCGCGGTGGGAAAGATATCGAACAGCCCATCGAGCATTTGGCCCAACACGCGCCGCAACTCGAAGGTGGGACCGAGCGCTTGGGTGATTCGGAGCATGGCTTCGAGCCGAGCCTCCGCGGGGGAGCCTTGGACGACTTTTAGAGTGCTGGTCGCGTCCAGGCTCGACACGACGCTGCCGCCATTGTGCTCCACCGCGGCGTCGGCGCAAGAGGCGTCTTCCGGTTCGAGCATGAATATCGTATCGCAAATCGAGAGGCGGTCGCCCGGCTTCAGAACGACACGATCGGCGATCGGGCTGCCGTTGACGTACGTTCGGTTGCGGCTGTTGAGGTCTTCGAGAAAGCAGCGATCTCCCTCGACCCTCAAACTCGCATGCCGCCGGCTGACGCCGGGGAAATCGATGAGCACATTGCAGCCGCGGTCGCGGCCGATGAGCACCTCGCCTTCACCGATCGCGTACTGGTTGGGCGAGGCCTGTCCTTCCACGACTCTCAACACGTAGGCCACGGCCGAACACCTCCGTCATCATTCTTTCCCGAAAGCCAGCTTCGCGCTTTCCCGACATCGCTTACCGGATGCCCCTGATTCTAGCTCGCGAGGAACGAAAAGACCAGCAGCTACGTCTCGTGTCCCCGCTGCACCTGCCGCACCAGGATGCAATTGCCGCGAATCTTGAGGATCTTCACCTGCGATCCCGCTTCGATGAACGATCCTTCCGTCACCACGTCGGCAAAGCCGTCGCCGAACCGTACTCGGCCGGCCGGGCGCAAGGGGGAGTCGGCAATGCCGACGTCGCCGACGGCGATCCCGTCGCGATGCGCCGCGATGTCGTTTCGCGACGGGGCCGAAGCGGCGGCTTCGTCGATCGCGTCGTTTTCGTCCGGCTGGGGAGCCGCAAGGACGAGGTTGCCAAGGATAGGAAGCGTGCCCAGATGCCAGGTGAGAATCACCCCCACGATCAAGAAGGCCGCTCCGGATAGAAGGATTACCACCAGGGAGATGCCGAATGTATGGAACTGCTGGGCGTTTTCGGGGATCACAAACCGCTGGCTGGCCAATACCAGGCTGGCGAGAATCAGCAGAAACCCCGTCAATCCGGTCACGCCAAAGCCGGGAATCACGAATAGTTCCACTCCCAGAAACACCAGGCCGGCCAGGAAGAGGATCACCTCCAGCCACCCGGCGGTTCCGCCCATGAAACGGCTCCAGAAAAAGAGCGTGAAGCAGAGACCCGCGGTCAACCCGCCGATGCTGATCCCCGGAGCGCTGAACTCGATATACAGTGCCACCAGCCCCACGACGAACAACAATCCAGTAATCAACGGCCGATTAAGGATGTACACGGCCATGTCGACCAATGTTGCCTCCAGCACCGGCAGATCGTCGGCGACCCCGTAGCGGCGGGCGAGTTCCTCCCGGTTGGAGACGGTCGCCTCGGCCAGGCCCAATTCCACCGCTCGCCGTCCGTTGACTTCGAGAAAATGCCCCTCGCGCGATTCGAGCACCGGTTTGATCTTTTCCCAATCGCCGGGATTCTCCGACGCTTCGATCTCGGCGTCGGAGAGATAGGTCTCCTTGCCGGTCTTTTGGTTCTTCACATGGTAAACCACCAAATCCATGTCGACCATCGCTTCGGCCAAGGCTGGCGGCCGACCGTGGGCTTCGGCCAGGTCGCGCATCTGGCGGGCCAGATCACTGCGGATCTTCTCCGGGGCATGGCGGAACAAGAAATCCTCGGCGAGGAAGATCGGGCCGGCATCGCCCATGCGGGCCTTGGGGGCCATCACGATCTCGTCGGCTCCCAAGGCGGCAATTGCCGCGCCGCTCAGCGCTTCGCGGGGGATGTAGGCCACCGTGTACGCCCAATCCAATCCGCCCAGTTTCTCAGCGATGGCCAGACTCTCCAGCAACTGCCCGCCGGGACTGTCGATTTCCACAATCACCAGGTCCGCGCCGCGGCTCTTCGCCTCGTCGAGTTTGCGATAGAGGTATTGCTCGCGCATCGAGGTAATCGGACCTTCGAAGCGGACAATCACTCCGCGATCGAAATCGCGCGGCGGCTTCTTCTCGTCGCCGCGGACGGCGGGCGAGAAAAACACGGCGGCGGAAAGAACCAGTAGTGCGAGACGAAGCATGGTATGTGGCCAAGAAAGGGTCGCAACCATTGTAGCGCCTCTACCGCGGGCCAGCAACCGAGTTCTCGGCAAAGTCTCGGACGTTTTCCGCCTCCCGGGCCTGCCAACGCTGCCGTTTTTCGAGGAACCGCCGGTATTGCGGAATCTGCTCCTCGCCGAGCGATTCCAAGTAGTCACCGCAATAAGGAACCAGCAGATCGATCCAGACGACGAACCGGTCGGTCTCCGCTTTCGACAGACGCACGCCGTAGTGTTCGCCGTTCTCCAGCAACGCGATCAATCTGCTTTTGGCGGCGCCGGCATGGTAGGGGGGGAGCATGGACGGACGCGACTGAATGTCGATCCAATTGGCCACTTGACGGTGAGCCAGCGCCAAATAGCCGTCGCTCCATTTCCGTTGGCTGACCGGTTCCAACCGCTGCCGGGCCTTTAAGCTGAAAGCCGGCTTCAGGTGCGGTGCCGCGGCCGAGCAGTGCGCCGTCTGGGGTTTGCCATCGTCGCGCCACTGGTTCGTGAATCCGGCAATCCGGGCGGGCTCGAAATACGGTGGCGGCTCATCGAGGTGGTGGCACTCGACGCAGTGCTTGTCGAGAATCGGCTGGATCTCCTGGATGAAACTGAATCCGCGCGGCGGCCCGTAAAACGGCTCCAGCGGCTGAGGACCGGCGATCATGGCTCGGCTGAAGCCTGTCGGCGGCGGGGCGGTATTCTTGTGCTCGTGGCAACCGACGCAGGAGACCGATTCGCCCGGTTGCAGCGACACCCAGCTCCGCATCGACTGCACCATCCGCCCTCTCTCATCCAACGGCTGGAAGTAGACCGGCGTCCGCGACGGCACAACGAAGCAGGCCGAGCCGTCTTCGTGGACGGGGGCCGTTCCCAGCACGTGCTTGACGTCCCAAGCGCCTTCGATCGAGATGGGCGTGCTGATCAGGGCCGCGCCGGCCTCTCCCTGATTGCGGTTGCTGCCGACGCCCGCGGCCCGAAATTCCAGCGCCACCACGCGGAGGGCCTTGATCGAACCGCGCTCGATTCCATCCAGTCCCGGTCCCCGATAAACGTCGTGCAGGTAAACCGCCGCCTGGCTCTTGCGGTAGTCGACCAGGTTGGGGCGAAGCGGAGGCGTCGGCCGCGCCGCCAGCGGCGCCGGTTGGCTGCAGGAAAGCTTCGCGTCCTGTACGAGCAATTCTCTGCGGCCGTCCTCCAAGACGAGGTAGATCCCGAATCGCTCCGCGCCGGCAGGGCGCAAACCGACGACGAAAGCCTTTTCGTCGAGCGGATACGGATACTGGAATTGGTCGCCCGACTGGCCGTAACGGTCGATCCGCACCGCCGGCGTCTCGCGCAAGGGGGCGATCAATTGCGCCCCGTGGTTTTCCTGCCGGCCGCGGCTGGGATCGAGCACGCCCAGCCAGCCGTTCTGCAGCGTGTGGTGCCCCGTGAAAATCGAGACGATCTTCCCGGCGCCGGGAATGGCGCGGGCGTGGAGGATCGTCGTCGGGAACCAGGAATTATTGCCGTAGAGTTCGGTCTGGTAGGTGCCGTCGGGGCTCATCTGGAAAAGGCCCTGCGGATAGATCTGCCCTCGGTCGTTGTAATCCCAGCGAGTGTAAATGACGCGGCCGTCGTCCGTCACCGTGGGATAGTTCGTGTGAACCTGATCGAAGCTGATTTGCCGCAGGAAGCGGCCGTTGGCGTCGCAGGTGAAGAGATTGCTCACTTCCGTCCACCAGCAATCGACCGTCTGCACGCAGCGAGTCGAGTTGAAGACGATATGGCCGTTGGGGAGATAAGCCCCCTCGTAGTCCGCAAAGCCTTGGCCGGAAGTGATCTGCCGAACCTCGCGGCTGGCCAACTCCATTTCGTAGAGATGATAATCGTCTTCGTCGAGCGACTTCTTCCATGCAAAGAGCACGCGCCGGCCGTCGAATGAGACGTCCGGATCGCGGATCACTCCGGCGGGGTCTTCCAGTAGCGCATTCACCGTGCCCCAAGGACCGTCCGAATCGAGCACGCAGAGCGCGGACCCGGCTTGAAAGTGCCGTTCGCGTTGGGCGTCGGACTGGCCTTCGGTATAGGCGTAGTGCGACCCGCCGAAGTCGTAGTGCTTGGTGAATACCAGACGGCGGATCCGGTCGCCATACGGCTCAAGCCGCGCAAGGCGGCGATTCAAGCAGGCATCGAGATACAGCCGCGCCCATTGGGCGTCTGTCGCCGGGACTTCGCCGTCGCAAAGTTCGGCCTTTCGCCGCTTGAGATCGCCGGCTCGGCCGCCCAGTTCATCGAGGATCCCTCCGATCGCTTTTCGCAGCCCGGCGGACCCGCCATCCAATCCGTCCTGCCTCACCCAGTCGGCGACGACCGCCAGTTCCTGCCCTCGTTCGGGAAACTGCCGAGCGGCCTCGGCGATTGCCGTCGAGGAGGATGGAGCGAACTGCTCGACCATGCCTGCCGGCCATTCATGCGGCTTTGCCGCTTCAGCTCCCATGCCGGCAGCGAGCAGGCAAGCGTGTGCGACGACGCGAACCGCGGTGAGAAGGTGCTTCATATCCGATCGTACTGTCTGCAATAAACCTGGTCGCTCCGCGGTGAAAAAACCGCGCGTCAGAAATCGGATCGATCAATCGTTGTCGGGCTGAACTTCGACTGGGTCATTCTAACCCGGCAGCCGGCATGGATTCAACCACCGGTGCGCCCGTGCTTATGCTTAGAGCCTATCCCAAAACCTCGAGGAGAAGGGGACAGGCACATTTTACTCCGAAGACTACGCAAAATGAGCCAGTCCCCGACGGTTTTTAGATAGGCTCTTTGGATCGGCGAATGACGAACTATCGCGAAATCGACGTGGGAAGGGATGCAGCAGGGATGAAGGACGGTTGTCTATTCTCGCAGGCAACAGTTTTTGAACTTCCGCCCCGATCCGCAGGGACAGGGGGCGTTGCGCGAGACGGGACCGGCGGAGAATGTCCGTCGTGCTTGCCACTCTTGGGCTCGCAGCCGACGCATGACGGCGTCGGCCGTGCCGCCGCCCTTCAGTTCCGCAGTCATGGCATCCATGTGCGGTTCGACGTGGCTGAAAAACATCTTCAAGCCCTCGCAGAGGTAATTCAACCCGGGCAGGCCCTCGGCGGTGTCGAGGAAACGGTCTTTCGGGCAACCACCGTGGCAGGCAAAGCGAAAGCGGCAGACCCGGCAGACGTCGGGCAGCGACAGCAGCTTCTGCTCGCCAAACTGTTCCTGCTGCGACGAGTTCGCCAACTCGGCGATCGCTTGGCGGTGGATATTGCCCAGCAGGCAATCGGGCTCGACGAAATGGTCGCAGCAATACAGATCGCCGTTGTGCTCCAGGGCCACCGCCCGGCCGCACCGCTGTTGATAAACACAGACGTTGGCCCCTTTGCCCGTCCAGGCAGCCAAGGCTTCGTCGAAATCGCGGACGAAAAGTCGCCCCACGTCGCGGCGGATCCAGAGATCGAACACGCCGGTCAAAAACCGTCCGAATTGTTTGGGCAAGACACTCCAGGGAGTGGCCATTTCCTCGGGTCGGCGCCGCTTCGTGCCGCCCGGCCGAAGTCCCTCTTGCCGCCGGACAATCGGAATGAACTGAATGAAACTTGCGCCGATGTCGCGAAGGAAGTTATAGACCCGCGCAGGATGGTCGCCGTTGCAGCGGTGAACACAGGCAAGCACATTGAATTCGACGCCGTGCCGCTGCAAACGGCGGACAGATTGCATGACGCGATCGAAGCTGGGACTGCCCGCCTTGTCGCGGCGATAGGCGTCGTGCAGATCGGCTGGCCCGTCCAGCGACAGCCCTACCAGGAACCGGTTCTCCCGGAGCAACTCGCACCAGGCGTCGTCCAACAGCATGCCGTTGGTCTGAAGCGAGTTTTGGAATCGCCGGCCCGGCGGCAAATACTTGCGCTCTAGCTCAATAAAACTGCGAAAGAAATCCAAGCCCATCAGGGTCGGCTCGCCGCCTTGGAAAGCGAAGTCGATCGGATCGTCCCCTTCGGGCTGCGCGGCGATGTACTGGCGCAGGTACGTTTCCAGCGTTTCGGCGGTCATTCGCCATTGCCGCTCGTCCGGGTAGAGAGCCTCCTTCTCGAGATAGAAACAGTAGCCGCAGCGGAGATTGCAGATCGGGCCGGTCGGCTTGACGATCACGTGCAGCGGAGTTTTCGACCAGGCGGGCTGTTGCATGACCTACTTTGCGAGGTTCCTGATTTGCAGCGCGTGACCGGCTCACGGTTCGTGGGGCCGGCACTGTTCGTCATCATCACCGCCACGGCGCCAGGCGTCAAGATTCAACCAAGGTTTCATCGGCTTGGCTGCTTCCGGTTTCTATCTGACGCAAATGTACGAAGAGACCGTCGAAACACTTTTCCAAATATCAGGAAGAAGTAGCCCACTTGTCACGGACGATCCGCGTGTGTCAGAATAAAAGAATGGTTCATCCGGCGGAAGCGTACCGGTGGGACGATTGCCTCACAAAACCAAGGAACGCAAGGAGTACCGGTGCCTCTTCTCTGTCCGGGTGTTTCCATTCGTTGAAATCGCGCTTTGCAGCGCAGA
>JAAYEH010000219.1 GCA_012728855.1 Rhodopirellula sp.
GCGGCGAACTTGCACCGATGACGTTGAAGCCCGCCGCCTGATCTTTTGGTGATCACGGCGGCTGCGACCATCGTATCCGGCAAGCCCCTTTTCGCCAGGCTTCCTCAACTCTTGACCCTCGACTCTCTCAGTTTTTCTCCGCTCCGTCGGCGCCCGGCTGCTTATTGAGATGGCGCCGGAGGTAGCGTGCTCGCTCGATATTGCGGTCGGCCGTGTCCAACTCGGCGCCGCTAAGCTTCTGGAGATGGGCCGGCTGGGTCAGGATAAACAACTCGTTGACGGCTGGAATCGCCAGATTCTCGATCAGCCCGAGATTCACTCCCATCCGCACACTGGAGAGCAGATGCATGGTCTCCTCGGAACTGATGGTCTGCGCGGTGCGGAGAATGCCGTAGGCCCGGCTTACCCGGTCGTGGAGGTTTTCGTGGCTCTCCTTGACGAGAAAATCGCGGGCTTGCCGTTCATAGTCAATGATGACCGGCACAATATCGCCGACCTGTTTGAGCAAGTCGGCCTCGCTGCGGCCCAGGGTGACCTGATTGCTGATCTGGTAGAAATCGCCCATGGCCTGCGAGCCCTCGCCGAACAAACCGCGGACTGCCAGGCTGATTTTTTGCAGGCTTCGGAAGACTTTGTCGATCTGGCGTGTGATGACCAGCGCCGGCAGGTGGAGCATCACGCTGACTCGCATGCCGGTGCCGACATTCGTCGGGCAAGCCGTGAGATAGCCGAGCCGCTCGTGGAAGGCGTAGGTGACTTTGCTCTCGATGAGGTCGTCGATGCGGTTGATGTAGTCCCAGGCGTTCTGCAGATCGAGTCCGCTTTGCATCACTTGAATGCGAAGATGATCCTCTTCGTTGATCATCAAGCTGAATTTCTCGGACCAGTCGATGGCGACGGCGCGCGAGCCTCGGCCTTCGGCGTGTTCACGGCTGATGAGGTGGCGCTCGACGAGCAACTGCCGATCGACGCTGCTGAGCTGTTCCACGTCGAGATAGAGCAAATGGCTGCCGTTTTCGCTGGCCAGAATGGTCTGCTTGAGAGTTCGCTCGATCTGGTTCCGGTCCTGCTCGGCGGCCCGGCTGATGAAGGGAAAGTCGGCGAGGTTGCGAGCCAAACGAATGCGGCTGCTGATGACGATATCCGACTCCGGGCCGGATCCTCGCAGCCATTCACCGGGATTCTGCGTCAGTTCATCGATTTCCACAACACTACCCACGCTTCCCTATTGCCGTTGCCTCGAATCCTGTCCTCGTCCCCAAACCTAAGAAGCCCTAACAAAACGGGGACAGGCACCCTCGCCTTGTTTGAATTGCCCGGTTTTTTGACAATTGGCCGGGAGCCAGTCCCCGTTTTGTTAGGGCTTCTAAACGTCCGCCTCCAAATCGATACGGCGAATCTGGTCGCGCAGTTCTGAGGCGAGTTCGTAGTTCTCCGCCTCGATCGCCTCCTTCATTTCCCGCCGAAGTCGAATCAACTCCGTCCGGCGCCGGCTGCCGCCGGCGGATCGGCTGGGCGTCTTGCCGACATGCTCGGTCTCGCCGTGGATGTTCAGGATCAAAGGCTCCAGTTGACTTTCGAAACTCGTGTAGTCGTAGGGGCATCCCAGCCGCCCCTGATTGCGGAATTCGTAGAAACTGATGCCGCACACCGGACAAACCTGCTGGTCGAGCTTCGCCAGCTCCTCGGCGGTCTGGCCGACGGTCATCTGCTGAGCCATTTGCTGAGCCAGCGCCGCGGCCATGCTGGTGGCGGTGGCCGGCTCATTGGCAGACTGGGTCAGGTAGTCGCGTGCGTGCTCCTCGCAGAGGTGCAGTTCCTGCGGCTTTCCGCCTGTCAGTTCCGTGATGTGGAACGTCGCCGGCTTATCGCACCTTTGGCATTTCATCGTGTTCTCTGATACCTCCCGGACCACCACAGTCAGTCCGCCTTGGAGCGATCCGGGCGACCCGCGAAGAAGCGGAATCAAGGCGATTCCCAGATGTGGGGTAAATACTCCCTCCAACAACAGGATTCTAACGCGCGTCCATTCGCTGTCAAGGCAACGGCGTCCAACCGGATTCGCACCGGGAAACCGCGTTCGGTGGGATAGTTTGTGCGATGAGTTGCCCTGATTCAAGGCGACTGTTACATTGCTGGACTATGGCTACCGTACCGCAAATGAACCACTATCCCGACTTCGACACATTTTCGCGGCTTGCCGACGGCGCCGACCTTGTCCCGGTGTATCGTCGGCTGGTCAGCGATTCGCTCACGCCGGTTAGCGCCTTCCATCGGATCGACGCCGGACGCTGCGCCTGCCTTTTCGAGAGCGTGATCGGCGGCGAGAAGGTCGGCCGCTACAGCTTTCTGGCAACGCACCCGTTTCTGGAAATCGAGGCCTACGAGAACCGCGTCACGGTAAACTCGCCGTCGGGGATGTCTGCCTCGGGATCGCCGATCCTGGTGACGCGCCAGTTCCAGTCGGATAATCCTCTCGATGAATTGCGGCGGCGGGTGGAAGGGGTCCGCGCGGCGACGCTCCCGGAATTGCCGCCGTTCGTCAGCGGCGCGGTCGGCTACGCGGGCTATGACGTGGTCCGCTACGTCGAACACCTGCCCGACGCTCCGCCCGACGATCGGCAGGTGCCCGATATGGCCTTTGCTTTCTACGACCAAATGGTGGTCTTCGATCACGTGACGAAGACGGTGGTCGTCGTGGCGATGGCGCGGCTGGATCGAGCGGGCGTCGATCGTCGCAAGGCGTATGACGACGCGAGGGGGCGGGTCGACGCACTGGTCGATGAGCTGGCCATCGCGTCGAACGATCTGCGACCCTTTGATGTTTCGATCGAAGGAGAGCCCGGGCTGGCACACCGGTCAAATTTTACTCAGGACGATTTTGAAAAGGCCGTCGAGAAGTGCGTCGAGTATATCCGGGCGGGTGACATCTTTCAGGTGGTCTTTAGCCAGCGTCTGGAGGTGCCGATCCGGGTCCACCCGTTCCAGATCTACCGCAGTCTGCGGGTGATCAATCCCAGCCCGTTCATGTTCTACGTGCGGACGCCGAGCGTTACGCTGGTCGGCAGCTCGCCGGAGATCATGGTTCGGGTAGTCAACGGCGAAGTGACCACTCGTCCCCTGGCCGGCACACGGCGCCGCGGCGCCAGCGAGGCGGAGGATCAACGGCTGGCGCAGGAACTGCTGGCCGACCCGAAAGAGTGCGCGGAGCACGTCATGCTGGTCGATCTGGGGCGCAACGACGTCGGCCGGGTCGCCCGCTATCGGACCGTCCAGCTCAGCGACGTGATGACGATCGAACGTTACAGCCACGTGATGCACATTACCTCGAACGTCAGCGGGCAATTGGCCCCCGGCAAGACCGCGTTCGATGCATTGCAGGCTTGCCTTCCCGCCGGCACCGTATCCGGCGCCCCCAAGGTCCGCGCCATGCAGATTATCGACGAGATCGAACCGCACCGTCGCGGACCCTATGCGGGTGCGGTTGGCTACTTCGACTTCAACGGCAATATGGACACGTGCATTGCCCTGCGGACCATCGTCGTGCAGGGCGACACCGCCTACGTCCAGGCGGGCGCCGGCATTGTCGCCGACAGTGTGCCGGGCAATGAATGGCAGGAGACGCTCAACAAGGCCCGCGGACTGCTCAAGGCGATCGAGGCCGCCCAGCGGCAGTAGCAGCCGCGGAGAGGATGGATGGGGTGACAACCGAAAGAGACGGTCGGGGTGTATCCGTCGCGACAGTGGAATTCATTGACTTTCAGGCAAACTTATGCAAATCGACGCGATTGACGTGTACCATCTGGCCTTGCCGCTCGTGCGTCCGCAACGAACGGACTTGGGGGAGTTCGACAAACTCGAGACCGTGCTGGTGCGAATCCAAAGCGGCGGAAGCGCGGGTTGGGGCGAGGCAACGCCGGGCAGTGCCCCGTTGGCTGCATCCGAGTGGGCCGAGGGAGTGTTCGGCTGCGTTCGCCGGTGGCTCGCTCCGGCGATTGCCGGGCGTTGGATCGACTCGGGCAACGCCCTGCAAGGCCGCCTGGCGCCGTTTCAGGGCAATCGCTTCGCCAAGGCGGCCCTGGACATCGCCTGGTGGGATCTGAAAGCCCGCAGCCAGAATCTGCCGCTCTACAAGTTGTTTGACAGCCAGCGAGAATCGCTCGAGGTGGGCGCCTCGTTCGACCGGATGGACACGATCGACGAGCTGTTGGAGTCGATCCGCCGCGCGTTCGACGCCGGCTACAGCCGAGCCGAACTGAAGCTTCGCCCCGGTTGGGACGTCCACATGCTCAATGCGGTCCGCCAGGAGTTTCCCGTGGAGACCTTCCACACCGACATCGAGGGCACCATGCGGTTGGATCACATGGAATTGCTCTGTCGCATGGACGACTTCTCAATGGCCATGGTCGAACAACCGCTGGCCGCGGACGATCTGGTGGGCCATGCCATGGTGCAGGAAGCCGTCCGCACGCCCGTCTGCCTCGATGAGGCCGTCACCACACCCGAGCAAGCCGACATGGCCCTGGAACTCCACAGTTGCCGTTATATGAACATCCGCCCGGGCCGCGTAGGTGGAATCACTCCGGCCATCGCCATTCACGACGCCTGCCGCGACGCCGGGGTTCCTTGCCGGGCGGGAGCCACGCCGCAGACCGCCATTGGCACCCGCGCCGTGCTCGCTCTGGCGACGAAATCCAATTTCAACTACCCGGCCGACTACTTCCCTTCGCAAGAGACGTTGCGGCAGGACGTGTTCGACCCGCTCGCCGCGGCGAAAGACGCCGACGATGGAAAACTTCGCGTCCACCTCTGGACCGAGGCCGGGCTGGGCGTAGAGCCGAATTTGGAACTGCTGGGCAGTCTTGCCCTGAATCACGCCCGGATTGAAGCGGGAAAACCCTGAGGATCGGCGGGAAATTGCTTCCCAGCCGTGCGGTTGCTACTATCGGGTAGAACGATGGCGCAACGGCAGACGGGAGGCAAGTCGCCGGGCGGCTCAGGGGCAACGTCGTTTCTGCTGCTCGCCTGACGGCAAACCCACGGAGCGAAACCATGATCTGCGTCCTGGCAACCATTGAAATCGCCGAAGGCCGACGGGGCGACTTTCTGGCGGAATTCCACAAGATCGTGCCGCTGGTTCGCGGCGAAAAAGGCTGTATCGAGTACGGGCCGATGGTCGACGTGGCGACCAACATCGGATTGCAGCCGCCGCCACGGGAAAACGTCGTCATCGCTGTTGAGAAATGGGAAAGCATCGAAGCGCTCGAACGGCACCTGATCGCCCCGCACATGGTCGAGTACCGCAAGCAGGTCAAGGATCTGGTCGTCGGCACACTGCTTCAAGTCTTGGAACCCGCCTGACGAGGAGACGCGATGAACGTCACGAAGCGAACATCATTGGGAATTCTCGTATTGTGTTGGGTCGCCTGTCAGTCGGCGGCGGACGTCGGCCGGTCCGCGGAGGCGGAACGGCCCAATATCGTCGTCGCGTTGGCCGACGATCTCGGCTACGGCGACCTGGCCTGTTACGGCAACCCGGTCATCAAGACGCCGAACCTGGACCGGCTTGCGGCGGAGGGGATGCGGCTGACGAGCTACTATGCTCCCGCGGCCAACTGTTCCCCCTCGCGAACCGGCCTGATGACCGGCCGCACGCCCAACCGCGTCGGCGTCTACAACTGGATTCCGATGTTCTCGCCGATGCACGTCGGTCGCGAAGAGATTACCATCGCGACGCTGTTGCGGAGCGCGGGATACTCTACCTGCCATGCCGGCAAATGGCACCTCAACGGGCAGTTCAACCTGCCGGGGCAGCCCCAGCCGAGCGACCACGGTTTCGATCACTGGTTCTCCACGCAGAACAACGCCCTGCCTTGCCATCACGACCCCGATAATTTTGTCCGCAACGGCGAGCCGGTGGGCCGGCTGGGAGGATTCTCCGGACCACTGGTGGCCGGCGAAGCGATCCGCTGGCTCCAGCGCGGCCGTGATCCCGAGAAGCCGTTCTTCCTGTTCGTGTGCTTCCATGAACCGCACGAGCCGATCGCCACCGACGAGCGATTCGTGCGGATGTATTCGTCCGACGACCCGAGCCTGCCGGTGCATCACGGCAATGTCACGCAGTTGGACCACGCTTTCGGCCTGCTGATGCAGGCGATCGATCGGCTCGATCTCGACGAAGACACGCTGGTCTTCTTCGCCAGCGACAACGGTCCCGCGATCACCAGTTATCACCCGCACGGCTCGGCGGGCCCGCTGCGGCACAAGAAGGGACATCTTTACGAGGGCGGCATCCGGGTACCGGGTATTGTGCGCTGGCCCGGCCATGTTCCCGCCGGCGAAGTCTGCGACGAACCGGTCAGCGGACTCGACCTCTTGCCGACCCTCTGCGAGCTGGTTGGAATCGAGGCCCCCAAGGATCGCCCGCTCGACGGGACCAGCGTTTTGCCGGTCTTCGAGGGCCAGCCGATCGAAAGGAAAACTCCACTCTACTGGCAATTCAACTACGCATCGAGCAAGCCCAAGGTGGCTTTGCGGATCGGCGACTGGAAGTTGCTGGCGCATCTCAACACGCCCGAAGAAAAACCGACGGCCGGTATCACGGCCGAGAGCCAGCAGGCAATCAAGGCGGCCGAACCGACCGAGTTTGAACTGTACAACCTCCGCGACGACCTCGGCGAGACCACCGACCTGGCCCAGAAGGAACCCCAGCGCGTGGTTGCCATGGCGGAGGAACTCAAGGCTCTCTTTTACGAAGTTCGCCAGGAGTGTCCGACCTGGCCGCCGTTCGACTGGCCGCGCTACGAAGGCAAGCGGATCCGGGCCGCACAGGAAGCGGGAATCTGGCCGCAGTGGAAAAAGGCCCCGAAGCCGAAATAGTCGAGCGTCCGGATCACCAACGAACCGCCGCAACGGAACGTGCCGCGCAACGACGGCTGTTGGGCGAGAACGACTTTCGGCTGCGGGCCGAGCCGTTGTCTGCCGCACATGGCAGCGCTTCGCCGAGATCGGTTGCGGGCTGGCGCGGAGAGGGAGGCGGGGCTTCTGCCGGCGGAGTTTTTCGCCAAGGGGACTTTTCGGGAACTCAGGCGGGGCGAAGGGATCGACCGCAAGCGCTTGATTCACTTCCACTTGCGGTCGCACGGCTGCACGTAAGTTCACGCCACCCGAAAGCCGGGTGGCGAAAAAGTCGGTCGCGGCGTGGTGCTGTGGTTGGGTCCAGCCACAGGGACTGGCACTCGCCCCAGCGCGCTGTTGCCGTCGCGACAGGAACGCAGGAGTGCAGTCCCCCGCGGCTGAACCTCGCGACAGGGACAAGGATCGGCCGTAAGGTGTTTCAAGTTGTCAAAGAACAAGTTCAGTCGGGCGAGACTGGGATCGGGCAACATCAACCGCCCGCCACGATGCTGGAATCGAGTCGTGGGGCAGGTTGGCAACCTGCCGACTTTTCATGCGGCATAAGGCAGGTTGCCAACTCGCCCCACGGATTCTGCTATTCCGGCGGATGGTTGTACAAAATCGGTGTTTGTTCTCATAGTTGGAGGCGGGCGCCGAGGCCGTCGTGATCGACGGGGGCGAGCATTTCGGCGGCAAGGTGGACGGCCATCTCGAGGGCGTCGGGGCCGTCGTCGTGGTCGGCTACGGGGAACTGCTGGAGTTGGTGGACCAGGAGGCGCGTGGAGGGGCAGTCGGCCTTCATGCGGATGCGACGTGCGGAGAGATAGGGACCGAGGCGGCGGATGCGGACGAGCTTGTTGGCGTCGTTGCGAATCAAGGAGGCGGGCACGCCCAAAATGCCACGGCGTTGGAATTCGGCGGCGAACTCGGCGCCAAGAAGCTCCTGGTACTGGTTGGATTCGACGGCAAAGGCGTCGGGGTGGAACTGGAGATAGTGCTCGACGCCGTCGGCGATGATCTGGGGCGTCGGGCGGCGGGCGACGTCGGCCTGGACGTAGAGGACGCCGTGGCAGTCGACGCCGAGGCGGATGAAAGCGGAGTAGTCGCCGTGGTTGGCGTCGGTTCCCTTGCTGGGATCGAGGGCGAGGATTTTTAGGCAGAGGTCGTTGGGCCAGTCGTCGAACCAGATGCTTTGGTCGAAATAGCTTTCGGGCCACTCGCAGAACTCGGGATTGACGGGTGAATTCTGCTTCTCGCGCTCGAAGGCGGGACGGCCGCTTTCGACGCGGAGGCACATGAGGGTGTAGAGGTCTTCGAGTTGGGGCCAGAGTACGGCGGCGCCTTCGTCCATGGCGGCGCGGTGCTCGTCGTAGAAGGTGCGGGCGGCGTGGCGGGCGTCCGTGTTGTGGGGATCGGCGTAGATGGACTCCCATTGTTCCCAGAGGGCGGTGTTGGTGGGCCAGGGATCGATGGAGCGGAAGATGCGGCTGGTCCAGCCGGGCGTATGGTCGAGTTCGACGGCGAGGGCTTCGCGATGCAAGGCGGTGGCGAGGTTGACGACGTTGGTCAGGGGTGTGCCGGCTTTGAGGAGCGTGCCGTGGAACCAGGTGCGGGCGTGCTGGCGTTGGAGGGCGGACTCCATGTGGCGGTCGTTTTGGAGGTCGTCGCAGAGGATGAGGGTGGGACGGTTGTGGCGACGACGATGGCCGCGGATCCGCTGGCCGGTGCCGAAGGCTTCGATGGTGACGCCGTTGCGGAGAACGACGGCGCCGGCGCGCCAGATGGGACCGCGACCGACGGCGTGGGGATAGCGGCGGGCGAGATAAGGATTGTCGACGAGTTCGGCTTTGATGTTTTCGAGATGGGCGTGGGCCTGGTGGGCGGTGTCGGAGACGATCCAGATGTAAGGCTCGCGGCGTTCGAGCGCGGCGCGCAGGGGATAGGCGAGCGTGGCCAGGGTGGACTTGGCGGAGCCGCGGGGGCCGAGGAGGTTGAGCTTGGTGTTGCGGTGGACGGTCATTTCGCCGAGGTGGTCGGCGAGCCAGTGGTGCATGGCGGAGGGGGGCTTGGTGAAGTGGTCGGGGAGATAGCGTTGGCCCCAGGCGAGGAGGGAAGGAGCAGGGAGCCCGGAGCAGGGAACATGGAGTTCGGAAGAGGAGGCGTTTTCGTGTTCGCGGATGAAGGTGAGGCGGGTGTCGAGAATGAGCTGGCGGAGATGGGATTCGGGGAGGCCGGGGAGGTCGGCGGTGAACTGGAGACGCTGCGCGTAGGGATCGAGGGGAGGATCGAGAGGGGCGGTTTGGAGGCCAGCGGCGAAAGCGTCGAGGTGGAGCATGGGGGAGTGGAGAGTGGAGAGCCAGGAGGAAAGTTGAGAGTCCAGAGTCGAGAGTTGAGAGCCAGACCGTTGCTGACAGAAGGTTTGAACAGGAGGAAACAGAGGAAACAAAGGTGGAAGGGGGGAACGCCTGGGGTTTAGAGGACTTTGGTTGTTGGTTTTGGAGGCGGCATGAAAAAAGCCCGCGGGCGGTGCTTGGGGATTGGGGCCAAGCAGCGGAAGCGGGCTCTACAGGATACCGGACGCGGAAAGACGACCGGCTCTTACGATACCTCTGTACAGGTATAGCGTAGCGGAAGGCGTGGCCCGATTTCAATAGGATTTCTGGGAGTTTCTTGGGGGATGATGGAGTGATGGGGGACTGGTGGGAGAGGGCAGAAAGAACTGGGGGACGAAAGGATAGGGGGAGAGAAAGCTGGGGCGAGAGATTGGGAGGAGAGGCGGGTTATTTATGGTTCATCCGGCGGAAGCGTACCGGTGGGACGATTGCCTCACAAAACCAAGGAACGCAAGGAGTACCGGTGCCTCTTCTCTGTCCGGGTGTTTCCATTCGTTGAAATCGCGCTTTGCAGCGCAGA
>JAAYEH010000220.1 GCA_012728855.1 Rhodopirellula sp.
CCTGCGGAACGGCGGAAGAGCGGATGCAAGACACGGACGGGGTGCATTGTCTCGATTGGTTCATGTGCCTCAAGAAGATCCCCAAGACCCAGTTGACTCTGCCGCCGATCTGGACGAAGTAGCCCGACACTCGGTCTGCTGCATCTTCACCGGTGCCGTCATGTCTGGAAAACAACAAAGCTTGGCCGCCAAATTCCGCCCGCGCACTCGTGGCTCGAGACAGTGACTCGCGTCCGTGGTCGTTGGTCTCACGCCGCGATGCTCACGCCACCAGCGCCGCGCTGTGGGACTGGATCTTTCGGACTGCTTCGAGGATGTGATCCATGTCGCTGCGGTCGGCCAACAGCAAGGTATTGAACACGCCGACGGTGGTCTCGCAAACTTGCTTGTTGCCTTTGAGTTCTTCGAAGCTGTCGCGATACGCCTTCAACCGCTGGGCGGAAAACAGACGCTGGAAGCCTCGCGAATTGATCGCCTCGTCGAGGAGTCCGTCGTAGTACTGTTCGTGGTAGCCGCCGCTTGCCGGAATGCCTTCGGCGCGGAGTGCCGCAAGAAACTTCTCACGCGGCAGGCCGTTGAACTGCGCCGCGTCGTAGCGGAACGGGTAGAGATGCCAGACCGCCCGGCTGTTTTCCGGCAGGCGCACCGGCTCGACGCCCGGGATCTCTTTCAGTCCGGCCGTCAAGTAGTCGCCGTTTTCCTGCCGGCGCTTCGTCTCCTTCACCAGCTTATCGATCTGGGGCAGAAGCATGGCGGCCTGGTATTGGTTCATCCGGCAGTTGGTGCCGCGGCTGAAGCAACCGCTCCCCTTGAAGGTTCCGGTGGCGCGGCCGACGTTGTGGAACGCCTGGCAGCGGTCCATCAGCTCCTCGCTGTTGCCGGTGATGGCGCCGCCGTCGCCGACCGGGATGTGCTTGGAATTCTGGAAGCTGAAGCAGCCCATGTCTCCCAGCGTGCCGCACTTGCGGCCCATGTATTCGGCAAGCCACGCCTGGCAGGCGTCCTCGATCACCGCCAGGTTGTGCTTCTTGGCGATCGCGTTGATCGGGTCCATGTCGCAAGGAATGCCGTAGATATGCACCGGAACGATAGCCCGCGTTCGCTCGGTGATCCGGCTCTCGATCGACGCCGGGGCCATCGTCAGCGTGGCCGGATCCGTATCGGCGAACACCGGCAGGGCCTTGTGCATCAGGACCGTGTTGTACGTGGCGATGAACGTGAAGGGCGAGACAATCACCTCGTCGCCGGCATCCACGCCCATGACATGCAGGGCGGTGAACAGGGCATTGGTGCCGCTGGACGTGGTCACGCACCGCTTCGCGCCGAGCAATTGCGCGTAGGCAGTCTCGAAATCGCCTACCTTTCCGCCGCCGCCATAACCGCACCATCGGCCGCTCCGCAATACCTCGACGATTTCCGGCTCCCAGGATTCGTTCCACTGGGGCCACTTGGGCCAGCCCCCCTGGTGCGCGGGCGTGCCTCCAAGCAGGGCCGGCTTGTTGGCCTCGGAAGCGAACACCTTTGGCGCTCGGCCGGCGCTCAGCCCCGTTAGTACCACGGAACCCGCCGCAGCGGTTTGAATGAATCGACGTCGTGTGATGTCGTCTGTCATTGCGGTAACTCCTTCCGAACCAGGTCGGTTGATGTTCAGAATGCGTACAGGTGAGTCAAGCTCTCCGCAGACGCCTACACGGCATACATCGCCAGATACACCTTGCGGATCGCCTTGACAATATCGGTGATATCGTCGTCGGTGAAGTTGGGATCCATAATGACACCTCCCAAGCGCTGCTGGACGTCGATCGTCTGCGGGCAGCACTCGCTTCCATAACGGATGGCCTTGCCTTGAGGCGTGTTAAAGGAAGGCCAGTCGGGATGGACGGTCACCTTCTTCTCGATGCGCTCGTCGATCGGCAGGATCGCCGATCCACCCGGCGGCGAGGCGGAAATTCCTTCCGCCCGCAGCGCACGCAGGAACTGATCTCGCCGTTGGCGGGTGCCGTGGTCGAGGAAGACGGTTACGCCCAGATCCCCCTCGAGATCCGGCGTCTTTCGCATTTTCAGTCCCGGCAGATCGGCGATTCCTTCGCGTACCTTCCGGGTGTTGCGCCGCAGGGCGTTGCAGATGGTCTCGAGATCCTGCTCCTGCGCTTTGAGGATCGCCCCGGTGAATTCGTTCATACGGAAATTCGATGCGGCGAAGCCCGGGATCCGGCCGCCGCCCAGGCTCTCCTTGTAGGGTGAGCGGAGCGAACCGACGTCGTGGGCGCGGACGGCGCGCTCGAAGAGAATCGGATCATTGGTGACCACGGCGCCTCCCTCGCCTGCCGTGATGGTCTTGCCCTGCTGGAAGCTGCTGATGCCGATATCGCCGATCGAGCCCAGGTACTTGCCCCGGTAGCGTCCTCCGACGCATTGCGAAAAGTCTTCCAGGATGCGGAGCTTGTGTTTGCGGGCGATTTCGAGGATCGGCGCCATGTCGGCCGGGCATCCCTGCAGGCTGACGGCGATGATTGCCTTGGTCCGCGGCGTGATTCTCGCCTCGATGTCAGTCGGGTCGATATTCAGCGAGCTATCCACCTCGGCGAAGACGGGCAACGCTCCGGCCAGCACGACGGTGTCGTAATCGGCGTACCAGGTCCAGGCGGGAAGAATCACCTCATCCCCGGGTCCAATCTCCAGTGCGGCCAAGGCCGCGGACAGGGCGGTCGTTCCCGAGGTCACCCCAATGGCATATTTCACGCCGATGTGGGCCGCGTACGCCTGCTCGAACTCAAGGGTTTTGGAGCCGCTCTTCCACCATCGGAAAGGTTTCTTGGAATCGAGGACTTCGAGAATCTCACGCTTCTCGACCTCGTTATAAAACTGCGGTCCGTATGCCTGATACCCCAGCGGGGTTTTCCGCACCGGCGTCCCGCCGTCGATGGCAAGTTTCTCCTTGTTTTCGGTCCCCAGACTGGTTCGCGCCCCGTCAGTTCCCGTGATGATCGACGCCGTCGTCGCGGCGCCCACTGTCTCGAGGAACTGGCGACGGGTTCTTTTTGGCTCGTTCATCGGAGTATCCTTTTCAGTTGGTGATTCGTTTCGGAGTATGCGCCGTCGTCCATCGCCACGCTCACACTGCGTAGTTCTGGGCTACCTTTCGAATGGCCGCCGCCACGCCGAGAATATACTCCTCCGTCATGGCTTCATGGATCGTTACCTTGATCCCGGTTTCCAGGATCGCCTCGGCTTCCGGGCAGCGATGCTTGGTAAAATCCATGGTGGTCAGGCCCATTTCCTTGACGGGCCAACGGCCGGCAAAAAAGTCGTGTTTCTGGAAGGGTGGTTCGCGGTAGATCGGTACACGGATGTATCCCGCCCCCACGCTCGCTCCTTCGAGTACCAGAGCCTTGACGAACTTGGCACGGTCGACCCGGAATGCCTCCGGCTGCATGCGGAACATGTAGAAATAGTACGTGGCGCGATCCTCCGGATGGACCTGATGCGGCCGGATACCCGGAATGTCCGCGATCTTCTCGCTCAGCAGATTGCCCAAGCGGGCCCGCTGCGACACGATCGATTCCAGCCGTCCGAGTTGCGCGGCGGCCACTGCCGCCTGCGGCTCGCTCATCCGATAGTTGGTCGAGAACATCGTGGTCTGGAAGCCTTGACGGTTGGCCCGGTCGCATCCCTTTGTGTTGAGCTTCTGGATCAGAGGGCCGAACCGCTCGTCGTTGGAGCCGACTACTCCGCCGTCGCCGCAGGTTACCTGCTTTGAATTCTGAAGAGAGAAGCAGGTAAAATCTCCCACGGTGCCGATCGGCTGCCCGCGATAGCGGGCTCCCCAGGCCTGGCAGGAGTCTTCAATCACGATCAGCTTATGCCGATCCGCCAATGCCTTGATCGCATACATGTCGCACGGGTTGCCCGACAGATGCACCGGAACGATCGCCTTGGTCCTCGGCGTGATCCTTCGCTCGACGTCGGCCACGTCCAGGTTGTAGGTGTTCGGCTCCAGGTCGGCGAAGACCGGCACGGCTTGCTGGTAGAGAATGCCGATGACCGTGCCGATGTCCGTGACCGGCGACGTGATGACTTCATCTCCCAAACCGATCCCGGCCGCCGCCACCGCGATATGAATCGCAGCGGTGCCCGACGAACACGTTGCCACATACTTCATGGGGCATATTTCTCGAAACCGTTCGATCAACAGTTCCGTCTGCGGCCCTTTCCAATAGAAGAGCGAATTCTGCTGCAGCATTGCTTCGAGCCGTTCTCGTTCCGGCTCTCCCCAGCGAACCAGTGGCGACGGCGAACTCTTGACGGCCTTCTCGCCACCGTCGATGGCGAGCTTCGGAGCCGGGCTCGACAGAGGCTTCACCGCTCCCGCCGCTGCCCCGGCCAACATCATACTCGAGGCGCCGGCGACGAACCGGCGTCGTGACATCAAGTTCTTCTCGTTCATGTCGAGACCTCCCCAATCGTCGTTCACTACAGCGCATACTCTTCCCAACCAAATTAGCCGCAATATCTGTACCTTAAGCGGGGGCGAATGAAGTTCGTTGCACAACTCGTGCTACGGTCTCGGTTTGGTTGATACTCGCAAAGCGAGCAGGGATTGCCGCCATGCCGAGGACTTGCATTCTGCGCCACGTTTCAGCGCTATTGATTCGCTATATGCGATACTCGCTCCTCGTAGGCGAGGCCACTTGAGGATGTTGCAACTTGCGGTTCTTGAGATGGAGAAACGACCGCAGATTGCAATGTTTGCCGCAGAGGAGAAAACGCCTCCGGCAGTACAACCATTGACGCAACAATGGGTTGCGAGTCAAACATCCGGGGCGCGAGTGTTTTGGCACACGTATTGTATAGCCTAAAAGCTGACAACACACGAAAACTGTAATAACGTTCTACTACTCACACTTCTCAATAGGAGAAAAACCATGCCAGGTGGAGACAG
>JAAYEH010000221.1 GCA_012728855.1 Rhodopirellula sp.
CTTTCTTGGCCGATGCGGGCGACGTGTCATTCGCGGTTCGCATTTTTCGATCGGCAAATCATTGCGGCCAAAGGGACTGCGCGCCCGGGGGCGACGATTCTTGGGCCGCGGCCCGCGCCGCATCGGCTATCATCGCTTTGGAGTGCGCGGGACTTGTCACCGCTTTCTTTGCTCGATTTCTTTCTTGTCCGGAACTTCGACCTGCCATATACGCATGCTTGGCTCGTTTAACCGCAACGCCCATTGGTCGACATCTCAATCGGAGCCTCCCCATCGCGCACTTCCGTCGACGGACCGGACATACATTCGAACTCGCCGGGCAACGGGTCATAGACTCGCCGCAAATCCGTCCCAGCAGAACGTCGCACCGCACCATGCAACACACCCCTCAATATGACCGCCACCGTTGCACACCTCTCGTGCTGCTCAACCTCTTTGCCTGACGCGACTTCCGGCACGGCAACCTCTCGTGCAACACCAATGCGATGCGTTGCGTCGCCATTGCAGTTAAACGAGTTACGTTGCGGCCGCAGAGCCGTTGAAAAAAATCTCCGGCCCCGGATGTCCGGAGAGCATTGTCAAACCGACCCCAAATTCGTTACTATAAAGGATTGTCCGCTATTGCCCCTTGGTTCCCCGGACGGGCTTAATACTCCCCCATGTTTGAATCGCTGCAAGAAAACCTCAGTTCGGCGCTGAAGACGCTCCGCGGTCGCGGCACGCTGACCGAGGCCAATATGCGCGACGGGCTCCGCCTCGTCCAGCAGGCTTTGCTGGAAGCGGACGTCAGTTTCCCGGTCGTGAAGCAGTTCATGGGCCGGGTGACGGAACAAGCCATTGGCGAAACCGTCCTCAAATCGCTCAATCCCAGCCAGCAATTGGTGGGGATCGTCCATCGCGAATTGATCGAGCTGATGGGCCCGGTCGACAATTCGTTGCACATCAAGCCCGGCGTACACGTGCTGATGATGTGCGGATTGCAGGGATCAGGCAAGACAACCACCTGCGGCAAACTGGGTCGAATCCTCAAGGAGAATGGCCGCAAACCCATGCTGGTGGCGGCCGACCTCCAGCGTCCGGCGGCCATCGAGCAACTCAAGGTGCTGGGTAGTCAGCTCGGACTGGCCGTTTACGCGGAGCCGGGCGCCAAGGATCCGGTCACCGTCTGTCAGAACGCCGTGAAACAAGCCCGTCAGGACGGCATCGACGTGGTCGTCCTCGATACCGCCGGCCGTCTGCACATCGATCAGGAATTGATGGACCAGCTCACCCGCATCGAACGGCGGGTCGAGCCCCAGCAGGTTTACCTGGTCGTCGATGCGATGACCGGCCAGGACGCGGTGAACAGTGCCAAAGCCTTCAACGAAGCGATCGAGTTGGATGGCGTCATCCTCACCAAGCTCGATGGCGACGCCCGCGGCGGCGCCGCTCTTTCCGTCAAGGCCGTTACCGGCGTACCGATCAAGTTCATCGGCACCGGCGAGCATCTCGATGCGTTGGAGGAATTCCATCCGGATCGGATGGCTGGCCGTATCCTCGGGATGGGCGACATTCTCTCGCTCGTCGAGCAGGCCCAGCGGAAGCTCGACCAGAACCAGATGGCCGAGCAAGAGGCTCGCCTCCGCCAGGGTGAATTCACGCTGGAAGACTTCCGGCAGATGATGAATCAGACGAAGCGCCTCGGGCCACTGAACAAGGTGCTCGGTCTCATCCCTGGAATGGGCAATCTCACCTCGATGATCGGCGATGCCGATGCGGAGGGCGAGATGAGCCGATTGGGGGGTATGATTGACTCGATGACGCCCGCCGAGCGTCGATCCCCCTCGAAGATTGACCAGAGCCGCCGCCGTCGCATCGCCGCGGGTGCGGGGGTTGAAGCGCACGAAGTGAACAAGCTGGTCAAAGAATTCGACGCCATGGCCGATGTCATGAAACGGGTCTCCGGCATGGGGATGCGCGGACGGATGCAGGCCGTTCAGGAATTGAGCCAGAAAGCGATGGCCAACCCGGGGGGCACCCTCCGGAAGCAGAAGCAAGGGACGGGAAAACGTCTCACCGCCTCCGAACGGGCCGCTCTGAAAAAGCAGCGGGAAAAAGAACTCCGCCGCCGAAAGCGGGAGGACAAGAAAGGGCGTGGCAAGTGAGCCGGTCTGGGCATTCGGGCCGGAAAAGATAGAATCAAGCGTTTCAAACCATACGCGAGTGGATTGTTGACGAGGAGTTTTGCGTGGCAGTACGTATCCGGATGAAAAAAATGGGGAAAAAACACCGCCCGTTCTACCGCATTTGTGCGGCCGACGTGCGGAGCCCCCGCGATGGTCGTGTCTTGGAAGAACTGGGGACGTATGATCCGATGGTGCCGGAAACCGACGCCCGAGCATTGCTCAACGGCGAGCGGATCCAGTACTGGCTCAGTGTCGGCGCGCAGCCTTCGGACAAGGTGCGAGTGCTGATCAAGAAGTACGGCGCCAACGGGACGCGTCTGGAAGAGCAGCGCCGGGCGATCGACCGACTGGCGCAGAACCGCCGACGGCCAACCCCTCCGCCGCAGATTATTCGACGCCCCGAAGCCGAGGCGGGCGAACATGCGGTTGCGGAAGCGGCCAGCGAGTAAGGCCCGATGCGCTTTGATGTCCTGACCCTTTTCCCCGAGATTTTTGCTGGGTATCTGGGCCAGGGCCTGTTGAAGCGGGCGATCGAGCGCCAGTTGATCGATGTGTACGTTCACGACATCCGTGAATGGTCCACGGACGCGAGGCATAAGAAGGTGGATGACCGCCCCTTCGGGGGTGGTCCAGGCATGGTGTTGATGGCCGAACCGGTTGTCGCCTCGGTTGAGGCGGCGAGGGCCCAGCAGGCCGACCCCGGGCACTTGGTGATGTTGACCCCACAGGGGCGGCGATTCGATCAGCGCGTGGTGGAGGAATTGGCGGCCAACGAGCGGATCCTGCTGCTCTGCGGGCGGTATGAAGGGTTTGATGAAAGGGTGCGCCTGATTCTCCGGCCGGACGAGATATCGATCGGCGATTTCGTCCTCAACGGGGGCGAGGTAGCCGCGATGGCGGTCATCGACGCCGTGATCCGGCTCGTGCCGCAGGTTCTGGGAGACGAACAAAGTAGTGGAGACGATTCTTTTTCCGGCCCGCGACGATGGTTGGAGTTTGCCCAATATACGCGGCCCCGCGAATACCGGGGACTGGAAGTGCCGCCGATCCTGTTGAGCGGCGACCATGGAGCGATCGCCCGCTGGAGAGAACAAGACGCCCTGCGGCGGACCAACCTTCGCCGTCCCGATCTCATCGACGGGCGGCAGGCGGAAACCGAGGGTGGAGAACGACAAGAGACTGAAAGGGATTCCCAATGAGCGAGCAAGTGATGCACCTGGTCGAGAAGACCAGTTTGAAAGCTGAAGTCCCCAAGTTCGACATCGGCGACACGGTCGACGTTCACGTAGAAATCCTCGAAGGGGACAAGAAGCGGATCCAGATCTTCAACGGCGTGGTGATCGCGCGGAGCGGTTCCGGAACCCGGGAAATGTTCACCGTCCGCCGCATGGTCCAGGGCGAGGGGGTGGAACGAAAATTCCCGCTGCACTCGCCGCGAGTTGCCGCCGTTGAGGTGAAGCGGTCGGCGATCGTCCGCCGTGCCAAGCTCTACTTCCTGAGGGAGCGGGCCGGGAAGGCCATGCGGCTGAAGGAGCGCCGGGTGGAGCGGGTGGTCGAGGCCACCGCCAAGCCCAAGCGTCGCCGAGGCAAGAAGGGAAAAGCCGCTGCCGCCGCCGCTGGGCAGTAGGAAATCGACTCCAACGCTCTCGTTGCGGGGTGTGCCATGCGCCGGCTCCGCGCCGTGCTCTCCGACTGGCTGCGCCTGCTGCACTTCAAAACGCCGCCGATGCCGCTCGGCCGACGCGGTGAGCGGGCTGCCGCCCGCTATCTCCGCCGTCTCGGCTACCGAATTCTCGTTCACAGCGACCGCTCCAAGCCCGGTGAAATCGACCTCGTCGCGGTCGATGGTCGCACGGTGGTCTTCGTCGAGGTGAAGACTCGAAATTCGGACGAAACGGGGCACCCCTTTGAAGCGGTCGATGACGAAAAGCAACGGCGGCTCACTCGGCTGGCGCTGGCGTATCTCAAACGCCACCACCTGATGGAATATCCGGCCCGCTTCGACGTCGTCTCGGTGGTTTGGCCGGCCGGTCGCCGCCGCCCGTTGATCGAGCATTTTCCCAATGCGTTTGAAGCCGCGGGCCGCTGGGGACTATACTCGTAACAGGCTTACATCGCCGACGCCGCCGACCTGGCATCGAAGAAGAATCAAGGCAGATCACCATGAACAACACGATGATCCTCGTGACCAAATCGGGGCTGGGAACGGTCTCTCCCGACGACACGGCCTTCGGCGTGGACATGCTCGACAAGTTCTTCCACACCCTGGAACGTTTGCCGGAGAAACCCGCGGTGATTTGTTTCTACACCGAGGGCGTCAAGTGTGTCGCCGAGGGTTCCCCCTTCGTGCTCGGCCTGAAGTTGTTGGAGAGTCTCGGTTCGCAGGTGGTCAGTTGTCTCACGTGCCTGAACTACTACGGCATCGAGGACCAATTGGCCGTCGGCCAGGCTCGCGGAATGCCCGACATCCTGCGACTGATGACCGAAGCCAACAAGGTGATTACGATCTAACTCAATTCGTTTAACCGCAACGGCCAACGGCCTGCGCGCGATGTGCCTTGGCGGGCATTGTTGCCCCACCCCGCGCAGGCCGTTGGCCGTTGCGGTTAAACGACGATCGGGTCTGTCGGATGTTCGAACCTGATCTTCCTGACCCAGCAACCCTTCTGAGCGAACCATGAGCAACTTCCACGACTTCTGCCTCGCCGTTGTGATTGCAATTCTGGCAATCACCTTGACGTTCCTCTCGACCACCGCGGCCGAGCCGATTTCCGTCAGTGGTCGCTACCCGCACCTAGCGGTGTTCAATCACGGCGACGAATGCGGCATCGGAGCGGTGGTCGTCTGGGCCGGCAAGCTATGGGCCGTCACCTATCCGCCGCATGCGCCGCGGGGAAGCGACGACAAGCTCTATTGCATCGACGATGCGCTGAACCTCGCCGCCTTCGAGGGGAGCATCGGCGGCACGCCCGCCAATCGCATGATCCACCGCGAATCCAAGCAACTGATTATTGGGCCGTACTTCATCGACACCGACGGCAACGTGCGGGTTGTCCCCTACGGCGAAGCGCCTGGCCGCCCCACCGCCACGGCGCGGCACCTCACCGACCCGCGGAACAAGGTCTACCAGTTCACTATGGAAGAGGGCCTCTACGAAATCGACGTCCACTCGCTGGAGGTGACGACCATCCAGCCCGACGGGCACCAGAAAGGCTTCGTCGATCGCCTGCCCGGCTACCATGGCAAGGGCGGCTACACCGGACAAGGCCGCCTCGTTATCGGCAACAACGGCTCAAAAGAGCGGCCTTATGCAACGATCTATGGCAACTCCGGCTGCCTGGCCGAGTGGGACGGCAACGACTGGAAAACCGTGGTTGAGAAACAGTTTTGCGAGGTCACCGGTCCCGGAGGAATCGAGGGCAATCCCGATAAGGATGCTCCCCTCTGGGCAACCGGCTGGGACAAGCGGAGTGTTCTGCTCAAACTGCTCGACGGCGGCGTCTGGCACACGTTCCGCCTGCCGATCGGCGACTACTCCTACGTGGCCAAGCACGGCTGGTTTACCGAGTGGCCGCGGATCCGCGAGGTCGTACCCGCCCAAGACGGCCAACCGCCCAAGCTGCTGATGAACATGCACGGCCTCTGGTTCGACTTTCCCCAAGGTTTCCGCCACGGCCACACCGGCGGGCTGCGGCCGATCGCCGGCTATCTCAAAGTGACCGGCGATTTCTGCCCTTTCAACGGCCGCATCGTCTTTGGCTGCGACGATACGGCGATCACCGGCGGCAATCGCTTCGTCAACCAGTCGCAATCGAACTTCTGGTTTTCGTCCTGGCAAGGGCTTCACGACTGCGGCCGACCTGCCGGTTGGGGTGGCCCCTGGTTCGCCGACGATGTCGCGTCGGGCGAGTCGAGCGAGCCGTACCTGCTGGCCGGCTTCGACAAGCGGGTTCTGCACCTCTCGCACGAGTCGGCCGTGCCGGTCGAATTCGTGATCGAGACGAGTCGTGGGGACGCATCCGGCTGGCAAGAAATCGAGAAAATCGAGGTTCCCGCCAAGGGTTATCGCTACGTTGTGCTGCGCGACGACATCCCTGGCGACTGGATTCGACTCCGCCCGACGGCTGACGCGGTCGCCGCGACGGCCTACTTCCACTACGGACCGGGCGGCGGCACGTTGAGCGCCCCGTCGCTCTTTGCCAGTCTCGCCGACGCCGGCGACATCAGCCCGCAGTCGATCGGCATTATCCGTCCACGTGGAGGCGACCAGGGAACGCTCCAGATGCTCGCCTACCGCACCGCAGAAGATCATCGGCAGCCTCTCGAACCGATCTATTACGAGATAGGGCCCGACATGCAGTTCCAACCCATCGCCGAGCCCGACGACTCGCGGGCCTTTCTCGAAAAGACCGCGGCGCTGGGGGCGCCGGATTTCCAAGTCGATGCCGCCTCGGTGATTGTTACACGGGGCGATCAGCGATTCCACCTGCCGAAGACCGATGCCGCTTACGACGAACCGTGGGCGATCGGATGGCCGCGCGGCATTCGCGAGGTGGTCACCGAGCGGCGGCTCTTCAATTGCCACGGCACGTTCTACGTTCTGCCGCACGAAGCGGCCGGCGACGTCGCCGCGCTGAAGCCGGTCTGCACGCACGGAAAGCGGATCACCGATTTCTGCTCGTGGCGCGGCATGCTCGTCCTGGCCGGTGTCCGCGGCAACGCCGAGGCCGACGACCACACGTTCGTTTCCGACGACGGCCGTGCGGCGGTCTGGTGCGGCGACATCGACGACCTTTGGAAACTCGGCAAGCCACGCGGTCACGGCGGGCCGTGGAAAGACACGGCTGTGGAGGCCGGCAAGCCCTCCGATCCTTACCTGATGACCGGCTTCGATCGCAAGCGCGTCGAGCTTTCCCACAGCAGCCCGCAGCCCGTCACCGTCACAATCGAGGTCGACTTCCTCCGCAACGGGACATGGAAAACCTACCAGCAAATCACCGTTGCCGCCGGCAAAACGGTCGCGCACGAGTTTCCCGATGGGTTTTCTGCCCACTGGGTCCGCGTGACCGCCGACCAGCCGTGCGTGGCGACGGCATGGTTCGTTTACGAGTGACTCCTGCGAAAATGCGGAAACTCGACGAAGAGCGGCCGGCTCACCGGTCTGCGTGTCTTCCGCCTCGTCAATATGCTGTTGAGCGGATTTCTACAGATGATAGGGATGCCGCTGGGGCCGCCCGAGCAAGCGGTTGGCCTGTTCGTCGCCGACGACCTGCTGCTTCACCCCGTCGAACTGCAACCTCCGTCCCAGCAGCCAGGCGAGGTTCCCCAGGTTGCATAGGGTGGCGGTGCGGTGGCCGATCTCAATATCCACCGCCGGCCGGTAGGACGGGTCGCGGATGGCTTTCATCCAGTCGGCCTCGTGATTCATCGTGAAATCTTCACACTCATCGGTGCGGTAAGGCTCGAAGCCGCCCGCCGGCGTCTTGAAATTGATCGCCTCGGGCTCCGCGGCTCGATAGGCGCCCTCCCATTCCAGCACCAGCCGGCCGTGCTCGCCCCAGAAGACGTTGCCGAATTCCGTCTTGCCGACCTTGTCGCCCGGTTGCGCCCATACCAGCGTCCAATCGGGATCCTTGAACTTGTAGACAACTTCCATCGTGAGAGGATTGTCCCAGAGGCCCTTTGTCGGCGGCGCACCGGTGGCTTCGACCGTGAAGGAGACCTGCCGGTCGGCGTTCATGCACCAGAGGATCGTGCTGAACTGATGGGCGCCGCGGTCGCGGATGTTTCCGCCACCGGATTCGAGGAACCAGCGGAAGGTGCCCGGATGGTAAGCCTTGTTGTAGCTGCGCCAGGGAAGCGGGCCCACCCATAGATCCCAGTCGAGCTGTGGCGGGGGCGCGCTGTCGGCTTCGAAGCCGCCTTCGGGGTTGGGATAGTGCCAGCAACTCACTTTGGAGACCTTGCCGACGATTCCGTTGCGGATGGCCCTGCACGTATGCCAGGCGCCTTTGCCGCTGCGGCCTTGCGCGCCGACCTGGACCGCACGCCGATACTTCCGGGCCGCGGCCACCATGGCCCGGCCTTCCTCGATCGTGACCGAGGCCGGTTTTTCCACGTAGACGTGCTTGCCGGTCTCGCAGGCGTGGACCGTCTGAACGGCGTGCCAGTGGTCGGGCGTGGAGATGATCACCGCATCGATGTCCGCCCGCCCAAGCAGGTGACGATAGTCGCGGTAGACTGCGATCTCGCCAGCCTTGGCCTCGGCCTCGACCGACTTCAGCGCCTCGGCGAGTCTGCCGTCGTCGCAGTCGCAGAGGGCCGCGATGCGAACTTTTCCTTGCTTCTGGAACTCTTGCGCGTCGCGAAGGTGTTTTCGGCCCATGCCGCCGAGGCCGATATGGCCCAGCACGATCCGATCGTTGGCGCCCAGCCTTCCCGGCTGCGCCAGGGCGGTGGAGGGAATCAGGTACGGGGTCGCCAGAATTCCCGTCGCTGCCAGGAGTTCACGACGGTCCATTCTCGATTGCTGGTTCACGGAATTCTCCTTGCTTGGCATCGGCGACAAGACAAACGGCCTTCACAAAACGTGGACTGGCACACCGACATTGTCAAGAACCTCGGAAAGCAATGCAAGTCGAGGGTGCCTGTCGTCGTGTTGTCGGGGCTTCTGAGTATCGCTTTTCTCAGGGCAGATGGATCCGGAATGCGGTCCCCTGGCCGAGTCGGCTATCGACGGAGACCGTGCCGCCATGCGCAGTGGCGATGTGCTTAACGATCGCCAGGCCCAGCCCTGTTCCGCCGAGCCTGTCGCTGCGAGCCTTGTCGACGCGATAGAACCGCTCGAACAAACGGGGCAGGTGCTTCGGCTCGATGCCCGGGCCTTCGTCGGAAACCTCGAGCACGATACCTCCATTCTCCGGATAAGCACGGATGCGAACCACACTTCCCTCGGGGCCGTACTTCACGGCATTGTCGACCAGGTTGGCGACGGCCTGCTCCAGCAGTTGCGTGTTGATCGGTGCTTCCAGTTCGGAATGGCTCTCGCACACCAGCCGGATTCGCTTGCGATCGGCATGAGCCTGGTACATCTGCGCCACGGCATCGAGCACCTCGTCGATCCGGCCGGGCACGAGATTGATGGTCCGATCTTCCGAATCCTTCTCGATGTTCGCCAGGCTGAGGATGTCGTTGACCAAGGCATCGAGACGGTTGGTCTGGTTGGAGATGATCTTCAGAAACCGCTCGGCGTTCTGCCGGTCGTCCAGGCCGCCTTCTTGCAGCGTTTCCACGAAGCCCTTGATCGAAGTGACGGGCGTGCGGAGTTCGTGGCCGGCATTGGCCACGAACTCGCGACGAACATTCTCCAGGCGACGCAAGCGAGTGACGTCGTTGAGCACCACCAGGGCGCCGATCCGGCGCTTCTGGCGGTCGTAGAGCGCCGTGCCGCTGGCGGTGAACCAGCGCTGTTGGCCGTCGCGGACAACGATGTCCCGTTTCTGCGGCCGGGGACTGGAAACCCCTTCCTCAACAAATGCGAGCAAGTCGGCCTTGCGAAGCACCTCGTGAATCGGTCGCCCTCGCACCAAAGCCGGGTCGAGGCGAAACATTCGGCTGCACGCCGGATTGATGCCGATGATTCTTCCTTCGCTGTCCAGTGCGAGCACTCCTTCATTCATGCTGTCGAGAATGGCGTCCTGCTCGTCGCGCTGCCGAACGATCGTGGCGATCCTCTCGTCGAGTTGCGATGCCATTTCATTCAAGGTCTCCGTCAGCGCAGTGATTTCCCGCGAGCCCTCCACACGTAATCGATGATCCAAATCGCCTTGCGCAAAACGGGCGGCCCCTTCGCTGATGCGTTCGAGCGGCCGGCTGATCCGTCGCGCGATCCACCAGCTCAACGCAGTGAGCAGCACGACGGCCCCCGCTCCCGCGGCGAGCACTTGCCGCTTGAGGGTTGCCGCCACTCGCGTGATTTCAGAGGTCGCCCGAGCCGCGCGGACCACGGCGAGGACTTGCCCTTCGCGGATCAACGGCACCGCCAGGTAAGCCAATTCATCCTTGACGGTGTCGCTGTAACGGACCGAGTCGCCCACGGATCGGCCTCGGATCGCCTCGGCGAACTCCGGGCGGTTCGCATGGTTATCCATCAGGGCGGGCGTTTCTTCGGTATCGGCAACCACCTGCCCCGACGGCTCGATCACCGTGATGCGAAGCGACGTAGCGCGGCCGAGCCGCTTGGCAAGCTCGTTTAACTCCTCCGGATGCTCCCGCAATCGTACTCGCGTCACCAATTCAGCGAAGATCCGAGCGCTGGACTCCAAAGCCGCGCGGGTTTGCCACTGATGAAAACGTTCGAGCGCCTGCTCGCCATAGAACGACACGAGAAGCAGAGTCGCGACGGTAATCAGTACGTACGAAGGAAAAATCTGCCAGAAGAGCCGCCACCTCCGCATCGATTCGCCTCCCGAAAACCTCTTGGTATCGTGCCCGACGTCATCCTTTTGTCGAACCAATTCTCGCATCATATCGCAATCGGACCTCGATCCGCAACGCGGGCGGGGGGATTGCTTTTCCCGGTGGCAAGCGGGATCTACATTGCCGTTGGGCGCTGCTGCGGTTAGAATCGCCCTCTGCTATCTTGCAAAAACCGATCGTCAAGGAAGACGTCGATGAGCACGGACGCCGCTTACTCCCCGGCCAGGTTGAGCCCTTTCGAACAACTCCGCTTCGCCCGCCAGATCATTCAGTCGGAAGGTCGGGCTTTGGGCGACCTGGCCGCTCGCCTGGATAGCGGTTTTTGCCGCGCGGTGGATACGGTTTACCTCTGTTGTGGAAGCGTTATTGTCACGGGAATTGGAAAAGCTGGGCTGATTGGGCAAAAAATTGTGGCAACACTGGCTTCGACGGGAACCCGTAGCCATTGGCTGCACCCTGCCGAAGCGGTCCACGGCGACCTGGGACGCATCCACTCCAGCGACGTAGTTCTTGTACTATCTCAGAGTGGCGAGACGGAGGAGGTCGTTCGTTTGTTGCCTTCGTTGGCGGATCTGCGGGTTCCCGTGCTCGCGCTGACGGGATCGGCCGACAGCACGTTGGGACGCGCCGCGACCGTGGTTCTCGAAATCGGGCAGGTTGAAGAAGCTTGTTCGCTCGGCCTGGCGCCGAGCACGAGCACGACCGCGATGTTGGCGTTGGGCGATGCCTTGGCGCTGGTCGTTAGCCGAATGCGCAGTTTTGGCCGGGAGGACTTCGCCCGCTTCCACCCGGCCGGCAGCTTGGGCCGTAAACTGAGTCGGGTTGAACACCATATGCGTCCCTTGACGCGGTGCCGGGTGGCACGGGATTCGAAAACGGTCCGCCAAGTGTTCGTCGATCTTAGCCGTCCGGGGCGCCGAACCGGTGCCATCATGCTGGTGGATGCCGAGGAAAAGCTGTCCGGGATCTTCACCGATAGCGATCTGGCACGACTGTTCGAGCGATGCCGGGATCGCGAATTCGATGGCCCGATACAAAACGTGATGACTCGCGGTCCCGTGGTCGTACTTTTGGGAACGGTGATGTCCGAGGCGCTGGGATTGATGGCTCGACGGAAGATCAGCGAGCTTCCCGTCGTGGACGACAGTGGGAGACCGTTGGGACTGATCGACGTGACCGATCTGGTGGGGGAACTTCCGGGCGACAGCGTCACTGAGGGAACTTGCGGCGGTTGGCCGCAGGGTTCGACCCAGGCGGTCTCGTTGCCCTACAGGGTGGTGCGTAAACCGGAAGACGACCGTGGCACGTAGAAAGCATTCGGGCAAAAGAATTCAGCGTGGTCGCGACGCGGGTAGTTGGTAGATCCCGCTTGCCGCGCGGGATCTTGGTGATCGAGGGGGAACTTGGTGTCAAGCTCCCACTCGGCAAGCGGTACCTATTGGAAGTCAGCGAGAAGGTGACGATGAGCTTGGAAGAACGTTGCCAATCCATTGAGTTGGTTCTGTCGGACGTCGACGGAGTATTGACCGATGGCCACCTGGATTTCGACAACCAGGGGATTGAGACGAAGCGTTTTTACATTCGCGATGGGCTGGGCATTAAGCTTTGGCAGAAGGCGGGATACCGCTTCGGGGTGGTTACCACGCGAAGTTCGCAAATCGTGAAACAGCGCGCGGCCGAGATGCAGATCTCGATAATCCGCCAGGGCGCCGAAGACAAACTGGCCACGGTTCGGGAGATTATCAAGCAGCAGAACCTTACGCCGCCGGCGGTGTGCTACATCGGCGACGATTTGCCGGACATGCCGGCCGCGAGTTTGGTGGGGCTGGGAGTGGCCGTGGCGGACGCCTGCCTGGAACTTCGCGAGACGGCTCATTACGTGACCACGGCGCCCGGAGGCCGAGGCGCCGTCCGTGAAGTGATCGAGATGATCCTCCGTGCGCAGCGTCGTTGGGACGATGTGGTTCAGGCTTACCGGACGTAAAGGCTCCAGACGCGTCCGCACTTCGGACCAAGGGATAGGCGGTTATGGCCATGCCACGCATCGTTCGCATCGGCGGGAGCTTTGCGATCATGCTGGTGGCGTATTGGGCCTACGCACTGGTTGCGGTCCCGCTGATCGAACCAACGGTCGAGCCGAACCACGTGCGGCAGCTCACCGAGGTCGAACGGCGAAGCGCCCTTCACGACGCCAATCATCGACTCGAATCGTTGCGTCCGCTCTTTCGCCCCGAGGTCGATTGGGAACTGGGCACTCCCTGGATTCTGGAAAGCGACCAGATCAAGCTCCTGCTACAGAACTACTCGAATCTGGGCAACGGCCGCGTCGAACTGGACCGTTGCACGCTCGTTTACACGCCGGCGGAGCCGGTTGCCGATCCCGCCGAGCGAATACGCCGCTCCGTGGTGCTCCAGGCGTCCGACGGCGCGTTGTTGGAATTCGATGAAGAACTCGACCTGCGACGCGGCAAGATTGGGCGTCTCATCTCCGGCCGCCTCATCGGACCGGTCACGATCCGTAGCGCCGGCCGAGAACTCACCCCCGAAGACGACCTTCACATCACTACGAAAAACGTCGTCATCTCCGCGGACCGGATCCGGACGAACGAGCCGATCCGATTTCGATGGGGCCCCAACCATGGCAGCGGAGCCCAATTGCAGATCGATTTGCTCCATGAGGCGAATCCCGAGGCGTCGAGCAAACGGGCGCCCAAGATCAGCGGCCTCAAATCGCTTGAGATTCGACGGTTGGACTTGTTGCACCTGGAATTCCCGCAGCCAAAGCAGGCGGCCGAGACACCCGGGGAGACGGCCGAGAATCTGCGGATCGAGGTAAAATGCCGCGGCAAATTCCGTTTCGACGCGGTGCAGCGGCTGGCGACCTTTCACGATCATGTCGACGTGATGCAAATGCATGCCAGCGGCCCCAGCGACCAGATCAACTGCGAGCTGCTTTCAATCTATTTCGCGCGGCAGCGCAATGGGCTGGGTCGCCCGTCGGAGGAGCCACAGGCAGCAAGCGGCGAGACCGCCACGCTCGATCTCCAGCCGCGGCGGATCGAGGCCACGGGCAACCCGGTTGTCGTGCGGGCGCCGAACCAGCAGTTTCAGGCCCGCGGCGACCGTCTGGAGTACGACGCATGGAGCGGCCGGATCCTCCTGGAAGGAAGTCAAGAGGTGTTCTTGCGGCAGGCGGACAATGAGATCCACGCCCGAGATGTGCAGTACCAACCGAGCGACACAAGTCGTATCGGTCAGGTGATTGCCCGGGGACCGGGCTGGCTTCGCGGCCAGGCCGACCAACGGCCGGGCCAACAACTGACGGCGCAATGGTCGGAACAGCTCCACGTTCGGCCGGTCGATCGCCAACAAGTGATTTCGCTGAGCGGGGGCGCTCGTCTGCAGTTTGCCGGAGTCGGGGATTTGGACGGCAAGGAGATTCATTTCTGGCTGTCGGAAGTCCCCTCGGGCGCGGATGGCAAGTCCACGCTCCGGCCCGACCGAATGCTCGCTCGAGGGCAGGTTCAATTGGCGTCGGCCCAGCTCTCGGGCAACGTCGAGCAACTCGAGGTCTGGTTCGAGGAACCGACGGCGAATGCTCAATCCGGCCTCGGGCCGGGCGGACCGCCGGGGCTGATGACACGGATCGGATCCCAAATGGAGCGGGCGCAGTTGGCGATGGAGTTGGCCCGCCGCTTTCCCGCGGCACAACAGTACGCGCGGCGGCCAGCGCTACCGGCCGAGGGTCCTTTGCCACTGGGAGCCGGCGATCCGAATTCCGCTTTGCCGCAACCTGCTTCAGACGGCGGCGCGGCCGGACCGTCCGATCCGGCGACGGGAGAAACGCCGGCCAACCATTTCGAGATCGTCGGCAGATTGCTCCGCGCCAAGGTGAGGGTGCAGGCGGCCGAGTCTCAGCTTTCCGAGTTGATGGTCGATGGCAACGTCCGGTTCGCGCAATCGGCCACGGCCGGTGCGGCGGAGCGGCCCTTGGTGATCACCGGAGATCAAATCCACGTCCTCGATGCAGCCGAACCCCATGCAGCGGTCACGGTCACCGGCAACCCGGCGCACTTCGAGGGGGGGGGCCTCGGGTTGACCGGATCGAACATCAACTTGAACCGGGGAACCAATCGCTTGTGGATCGACGGTCCCGGGCAGATGGACGTGCCGTTGGACCGCGACCTGGAAGGCCGCCCGATCCAGGACGCCGGCCCGCTGACCATCCTCTGGCAAACGCGGATGAGCTTCGACGGCAAGACCGCCCGTTTCGAGGAAGCCGTGGTTGCCAAGACGGCGATGCAACAACTCCAGGCCGAGACACTCGACGTTACTCTGAAGCGGTCGATTCGCTTTGCCGACCCGCGGACCCAACCCAAACCGGAGTTGGAACAGATCGTCTGCCTCGGCGGAGTCCAGATGGAAAGCCGCACCTTCGACCAGTATGGGCTGGTCTCCCACGATTCCATGCAGATCGACGACCTCGCCATCCAGTTGATTTCCGGCGAAATGACGGCCCGCGGGCCGGGGCGGCTGACCAGCCATCGTCGTAATTCGGGCGAACTGCTGCCGGGCTTTGCCATGCCGGCGGGAGGCGGCGCAGCCGACGAGGCGGATGCCGCGGAGAAGCCGTTGAATTACCTCGAAGTGCGGTTTCAGAAGAACATTACCGGCAACGTCCATCACCAGTCGGCCACGTTCCACCAGCAGGTTCGCGCGACCTTCGGCCCGGTGCGTTCCTGGGAGGACAAGCTCAACGGCGACAACCCCGACGCACTGGGCCCGCAAGCGGCGGTGCTCAGTTGCGACGAGATGACGGTGGTCCGCATGCCTCAGCCGGGCGGCGGTTCGCCCGCCGTGGAACTTCTCGCCTCGGGCAACACGCTCGTCGAAGGCGCAGCATTCACGGCGCGTGCCAACCGCATGACCTACGCCCAGGCCAAGGATCAGTTGATTCTGGAGGGTGACGGCTGGACCGACGCTCAATTATACTATCAGTCGGTTCCGGGCGGCCCAACCTCCCACTTCCCTGCTCAGAAGATCCTGTTTTATCCGTCAACGCGACGCGTCGATGCCGCCGGTGCGAAGGCATTGGAGTTGAACCAGCTTCCGCGAATGGACCGCAAACCTTGAGAATACTGCTCACCGAAGAACAGCTTCGCCAGCGGATTCGTCGCATGGCCGGCGAGATTGCCGAGCATTATCACGACCGTCCGCTGACGATCGTCGGCGTGATGATCGGCAGCATCGTGCTCTTGGCCGACTTGATTCGGCTGATCGAGATGCCGTTGCGTGTCGAGTTGGTTCAAGCCCGCAGCTATCGCCGCAAAAGCACCAAGCCCGGCCCGTTGGTGCTGAACTTGGACCTTCTCTCCTCCGATGTGCGGGGCCGTGATGTGCTGTTGGTGGACGACATTTTCGACACGGGCCGTACCCTGTGGGAATTGGTGCCGCAATTGGACGAACTCGGGCCGGCGAGCATCCGCACCGCCGTGCTGTTGCGAAAAAAGGGCCGTTGCGAAGTTGCGTTCCAGCCCGACTACGTCGGCTTCGACATCCCCGACACCTTTGTCGTCGGCTACGGTCTCGATTACAACGATCTCTACCGGAACCTGCCGCATGTGGCGTCGTTAGACTCCGAGGAGATCGGCCAGGAGGCCGGCCCGTGAGGCCGTTGCGACTCGTGATCGTTGCGCGACGGTTCTGGCCGCTGGTGGGCGAGACCGAGCGGATGCTGGCGAGTCTGGCATCCGCGTTTCCTGTCCGAGATTGCCGCGTGACCGTCTTGACTGCCGGGTGGAACCCGCGGTGGCCGCCGCAAGTCGTCTATGGCGAAGTCCCCGTCATTCGGCTTTCCCCCGCGCCGCGCGACGGCTGGTCGACTCTCCGCTACCTGCGGACTCTCGGCGGTTGGCTGCGGCGCCATGGCGATGATTACGACGCGGTTTATGTTTCCGGATTGAAGCAGGAGGCCTACGCGGCGGTTCGGGCTGTCGGCCGCCGACGCCCGGTGGTGCTCCGGGCTGAACAGGCCGGCCGCGGGGGCGATTGTCTCTGGCAAATCGATGCGTTCTGCGGGCGAAGGGTCAAGACGGAGTGTCTCCGCGCCCGGTTATTTGTCGGCCGTACGCCGGGCGTATGCCGCGAACTCGTTGCCGCCGGCTATCCTCGCCATCGCATCCGCTATGTCCCCGACGGGGTTTCGATCCCGCCCCAGCGCGACTGGGACCGCAAAGCGGCCGCCCGCGAGGCGCTGGCCGGCGCGAATCCGTCGCTACGGGTTCCCCCATGGGCGCCGGTCGCCCTCTTCGCCGGTCCATTGCAGCGGTCGCAGGGACTCGGCGGTCTGCTGGACGCCTGGGCGCCGGTCAGCCGCCGCTGGCCAAACGCAAGACTCTGGCTGGTCGGCGCCGGCCCTTTCCACGCCGAATTGTCCGAACGGATCGAGGCCGGCAACCTGTCGGACCGCGTCATCCTTGCCGGGCAGTTCGATACCCTCGACGAATTCCTCGCCGCCGCCGACCTGTTCTTACTCCCGCCGCAGGAGGGAATCGCCACAGCGGTTTTGCTGGAGGCCATGGCCGCCGGACTGCCGATCGTCGCCAGCGACCTGGTCGATCACCGCGACTTCGCCGCCGATCGGGAGCACGCCCTGATCGTGCCCCGCGGCAATTCCCGGGCCATCGCCGAAGCGGTCATCCGCGTGTGGTCCGACGCCGAGCTGGGCCTGCAACTAGGCGAGGCGGCGCGAACTCGGGTGATCCGGCAGTTCTCGCTTGCCAGGATGGCCGATTCGCATTTAGAGTTATTCAAAGGGCTTGTCGACTCGGCGTAGCCGGCGGTGCTCTTGCGCAATGCCACCAACGAATGAGTGCGGCCGTGAAAAAGATCCTGGAGATTATCCCCAGCTTGGACCGCTGCGGGGCGGAAAAGCAGATGATGCTGCTCGCCGCCGGACTGCCGCGTGACGAGTTCGATACGCACGTCTGCGTGCTGACGCGAAGCGGTCCGCTGCAGGCCGAACTCGAGAAGGCCGGAATTCCCGTCACCCTCATTGGCAAACGGTGGCGGGCAGATCCGCAAGCCTACCTACGGCTCCGCCGCTGGATCGGCAAGTTGCGTCCGGACCTGGTCCACACCTGGCTCTTCGCGGCCAACGCCTACGGCCGAGCGGCGGCGTTGGCGCAGGGGATCGACCGGCTCATTGCCGCGGAGCGATGCGTCGATCCCTGGAAAGGCGGCCTGGAATTCACCGTTGACCGTTATCTCGCCCGGCGAACGCAACGCATTGTCACCAACTCGGTCGCGGTCCGCGACTTCTACGTCGAACACGGCTTGCCAAGCGAGAAGTTCGCCGTCATTCCCAACGGGATCGATCCGCCGCCAGCGGTCTCGACGACCCGCGAGCAAGCTTTGGACGAGCTGGGATTGCCCCGCAACGCGCGACTGGTTGGTTTCATCGGGCGGCTCTGGCCGCAGAAACGGGTGAAGGACGCGATCTGGGCCGCCGATCTGCTGAAAGTCATCCGCGACGACGTCCATCTGTTGATCTTCGGCGACGGGCCGCAACGCGAGCGTCTGCTGCGATATCGCGATCAGGTGGAAATCCGCGACAAGGTCCACCTCCTCGGCCAACGTGACGACGTGGCCCGTTTTCTGCCGCACTTCGATGTTCTCTGGTCCACGAGCGAATACGAGGGGCAGTCCAATGCGATCATGGAGGCAATGGGCAATGCGGTGCCCGTGGTCGCCACCGATATCCCCGGCACCCGCGATCTGGTTGTCCATGAGGTTACCGGCTATCTCGTGCCGCTGGGCGACCGCGCGGCTTTTGCCCGGCAAACCAACATTCTCTTGGGCGACAAGTCGCTGGCCGAGCGTCTGGGCGGCGCCGGCCGCGATCGAATGCGCAATGCGTTCAGCGTAACCGGCATGGTCCAGCGCTATGCCGACCTGTATCGCGAGGTGCTCGGGTGAAGGGAGAGTGGAGTGTTGGAGTATTGGAGTATTGGAGTACTGGAGTACTGGAATGTTGGAATGAGGGAATAAGGGTAATGATGACGAATTGCCATGCAAGCTCGACAGGTCTGGGGTTTGAGTGCTCCACCACTCCAGTACTCCAGCACTCCAGTACTCCAGCACTCCAGCACTCCATCTCTCCACTCCCTCCACGCTAGGATCTCGCCGTGTGCGGCATAACCGGCGCTATCTGGACTGAACCCGATCGAGCGATCGACGAGCCGACGCTGCGGCGCATGGTCGAAACGCTCCGCCATCGCGGGCCGGATGACGAGGGCGTTTATACTTCGCAACATCGGCTGCGACCGGGCTACGGCCTCGTGCCGGGCGTGGCCCTGGGGTTCCGGCGGCTCTCGATCATCGACCTCGCTTGCGGCCGGCAACCGATGTCCAACGAAGACGGCACGGTCTGGGTCGTCTTCAACGGAGAGATCTACAACCACGGCGACCTCCGCCGCCGCCTGGAGGGGGCCGGTCATCGCTTCCGCACCCGCAGCGATACGGAGGTCATCGTCCATCTCTACGAAGACGAGGGGCCGGACGTCTTCACCCACCTCAACGGCATGTTTGCCATCGCCATCTGGGACGAGAATCGCCGTCAACTCGTCCTCGGCCGCGATCGGCTGGGCCAGAAGCCGCTGGTCTATCGCCAAGAGGTGGGCAGGCTGTCGTTCGCCAGCGAGTTGAAGAGCTTGTTGGAGATCCCGGGCACGCCGCGCGAACTGGATCCGCAAGCCGTCGACGAATATCTCACCTACCAGTACGTGCCTCATCCACGGACGATCTTCCGCGGTATCACCAAGCTCCCGCCGGGGCATCGCGCAGTCTATCGCGACGGCGACTTGTCCGTCAGCCCCTACTGGCGACCCGATTTCAATTGGGAGGAAAACCGGCCGGCGGCCGATTACGCAACCGAGCTGCGAGAATTGCTCACCTCTTCTGTGCAAATGCGGCTTCAAAGCGAGGTGCCCTTGGGGGCGTTCCTCTCAGGGGGAGTTGACTCGACGATCATCGTCGGCCTGATGCAGCAGCTCTCCGGCGAGCCGGTGCGGACCTTTTCCATTGGCTTTCCGGTGGCGGAGTACGATGAAACCCATTACGCCCGCATCGTCGCGGAGCGGTTGGGCACGATCCATGAAGAATTCCGCGTTGAGCCCGATGCGCTGGATGTCCTGCCGAAGCTCGTCTGGCATTACGATGAACCGTTCGCCGATAGTTCAGCGATTCCGACCTGGTACGTCTCCCAGTTGACGCGGCGTCATGTGACGGTGGCGCTTACCGGCGACGGAGGCGACGAGCTGTTTGCCGGCTACCCGCGATATCGGGCCGTCTGGCTGGCCGGCGGATTCGACCGGTTTCCGTCGGCGGCGAAACGACTGCTTGCCGGCGGCTATTGGCAGAAGCTTCCGGCCAGCCCGAGACAGAAATCGATCCGCCGGCGATTGAAACGCTTCACCCAGTCGCTGGCCAGCTCGCCGATCCGGCGCTATTTGGAATGGATCTCGATTTTCGGCGAGGCGCGGCGGGCAGACCTCTATACGGATGGCTTCCTGCTCTCGTTGCCGGACAGCGATCCGATCCGGTTTCTCGAAGAGGCGCAACGTCGCAGCGCGCAGCGCGACGCCGTTACCTCCCTCAGCCTTACCGATCTGGTGACCTACCTCCCCTGCGACCTGATGAACAAGGTCGATATCGCCTCGATGGCTCATGGGCTGGAGTGCCGGCAGCCGTTGTTGGACTACCGGGTGGTCGAACTGGCCGCAAAGATGCCGTTGCATCTGAAGTTCCGCCACGGACGCGGCAAGCGGATCTTCATGGAGACCTTTGCGGACCTTCTGCCTAAGCAAGTCCGCCGGCGGCGGAAGATGGGTTTCGGAGTTCCCTTGGATCATTGGTTTCGCGGCCCTTTGGCCGGTTTCGCGCGGGAGGTGCTGCTGGACAGCCGAACGACGGGCCGTGGCCTGTTTCGCGAAGAGGCAGTCCGCGGACTTCTGGAAGACCATATCGCCGGGCGGTTCGACCATGCCTATCGGCTTTGGTCGCTGTTGTTCCTGGAACTCTGGCAGCGACGCTGGCTCGACGGATACCCGCGCGCCGAAAAACCGGTTATGATGGCCCGGTAGATCCCGCTTGCCGAGCGGGATCTTGCCTCGCGGATTGCGTTTGCTTGGCCGAAACCTTCCCCCTTAAGCCCCAGCGGTCCCGCTCGGCAAGCGGGATCTACCGAGCCGTACCAATGACCAATGAAAACCACTCGCACTCAATCACCCGCCGCAGTTTTCTTCACCGTTCCGCCATCGCCGCCTCCGCGGGCTGGCTCGCGTCCGGCGTGAAGGCTGCCGCCTCGGAAAAGCATGGCATCCGCCTCGGCGCGCCCGTGTTCGACGCTCCGCAAGATCCGGACGAACTGGCCCAAGCCCACCGCAAGCTCGGCTATCGTGCGGCATATTGTCCTGCGGTGGCGAGGGACGATTCGGATCGCATCCGCGCCATCGCGCGGGCGTTCGAGAAGCACGACGTCGTCATCGCCGAGGTGGGCCGCTGGGTCAATCTCCTCGACGCCGACCCGGTCAAACGCGCCGCGAATCTCCAGACGGTGACCGATGGTTTGACGCTGGCCGAGAGCGTGGGCGCGAGGTGTTGCGTGGACATCGCCGGCTCGTTCAACGAGGAAGTCTGGTACGGACCGCATCCCAAAAACGTCACCCGGGAGTTCTTCGATGCGGCCGTGGAAAACGCCCGCAAAATCATCGACGCGGTCAAGCCGCGGCGGGCGAAGTTCTGTTATGAAATGATGGGCTGGGCGCTGCCCGACGGCGCCAACGTCTACCGGGAGATGATCGAGGCGGTGGATCGGGAGGCATTCGGCGTCCACCTCGATCCCTGCAACTTGGTGAACTCTCCGCGGCGCTACTTCGGCAACACGGACCTGCTCAACGAATGCTTTGACAAGCTCGGCCCGTGGATCGTCAGTTGCCACGCCAAAGACCTCGCTTGGGAAGTCGAGATGAACGTTCACTTCCGCGAGGTTACGCTCGGCGCGGGCTCGCTCGACTACACGACGTACCTGAAACGACTGGCCGCCCTGCCCGGCGACGTGCCGTTGATGATCGAGCACATGAAAGGAAAGGCGGAGTACGACCAGTCGCGCGAACATCTCTTTGCGTTGGGCAATCGGATCGGTGTCGGCTTCGGCGACAAAGCGTTTTGAGAAGCGAGGGGCTTGTTGTCACCTTGGCAGTCCGGAAGTTCACGGCACTTTGGTGTGTGTTAGGCTTTCCGGCCTGATGTATGCCAACCCATCTTGAAGTTCGGCGTCTGCCTCGACATAATGGCGGCCTGTCCGGCTTGAAGTCGTAGCGATCTTGAGGATTCGTAGCGGTTTCAAGAACCGGCGGCCAACGAGCCGAAGGGATTAGAGTGGCCCCGGCAATTCACCAGGAGTTGGAGAATGGAATCGGTCATCAGGCTCCTCCAAGCGAGCCCCAGCTTGAGGAGCCTCGTGCCTGTCGCACTGACCATCCTCATTGGAATCGTCGCAAATCAGGTGTCGGCGGTCGCCCAAGAGCCGGAGTCGGTACCTGATAGCGTCGGTGATCCCCTCGCACAGGGAATTCTTGCCCTATTGGAGCAAGAAATTGAGGCGGGATTCACCACGCGGGGTATTTCCGCTGATTTCGCTCGTTTCCGCAGCTACACAGCCCGGAAGCTGGATTCCACAGCCGGAAAGGCACAGACTTCCGAGGTTACCGGTAATTGCCGGCTGAGCTGGTACGAGCAACTGCTGCGCAATCCCCTGCAAGCGCCGGCCGAGGCGGAGCGATTCACGCGCGAACTCCACACCGGATTGCGCGGCAATCACCAGGGATTTGCGGCCGCCTTAGCGCTTGCACGCCGCCGCATGGACCGCAACGAGCCACCGCCGCCGAGTTTCGTCTCCGTCGACTCGCCGGCCAAAGCCATCGCCATCGTGAAACAGGCCCTGCTCGACGCCCAGGTGGGCTATGCCGCGGCACTCGCCCCACTGAGCCGAAACGAAGTGGAGCAACTCGCCCGCGGCCTCTATCCAATCTTTACCACGCAGGCGGTCAACGGACACACACTCCCCGACCGCGGCACCGCCCGTCGCCTCTGCGACGTGATGGAGAAGGCGGACCTTAATGGATTCTATTCGGCCGCGGAAGGGCTTGCGCCGCTGTGCGATCCCGACCTTCTCGGGCAATTGGCAGCCATACCGGAGGAAGGCGGATTCGTCGTCAGCGGGGTTTCGGGGACGGTTTTGCAGCACATCGTCACGCCCGGTGGGGATATCGTCATCGGCGGACGCAAGAAGAACACCTACGACCTGGATAAGATGTCGACCGTAGCCGCGGTGATCGACTTGGGCGGCGACGATGAGTATCAAGACGGCGCCGTCTCCTTCCAGCGGCCGGTGCTCGTCATTCTCGATCTGGCGGGCGACGACACCTACCGCGGCTCGCAGCCGGGAATCCAAGGCGGCGCCGTGTTGGGGGTGTCGATGCTCGTCGACGCCGCGGGCAACGATACCTACCATGCCAAGGACGTGGCCCAAGGCTCGGCGCTGGCCGGCGTCGGCATCTTGATCGACTGCGGCGGCAGCGATTCGTACCTCGGACTCCGCCGCATCCAGGGACACGCCCTGGCCGGCATCGGGATTCTCCTCGACCGCGGCGGACACGACCGATACCACGGCGCCATGTGGACCCAGGGCCTCGGCGCCCCGCTTGGCTTCGGTGTCTTGGATGATCTCGACGGCAACGACCATTACTATACGGGCGGCCAGTACTTGGATTCCTACAAGGAAACTCCCGGCTACGAGGGATGGGGGCAGGGGCTCGGGGCTGGAATCCGCCAGGTCGGCAACGGCGGGATTGGCGTGATCCTCGACGGCGGCGGCGACGACACCTACGAATTCGATTACATAGCGCACGGCGGCGGCTACTGGCTAGGGGTCGGTTTCGCGCGTGACTTCGGCGGAAACGATAAGCGGCTTGGCGCGACGCGGCAGATGTACAACGGCGCCGCGCGCGGCGAGCGACTCTTCCAGCGATTCAGCAACGGTTTCGGCTGCCACTATGCCATCGGTTTCTGTTTCGACGACGACGGCGACGATTCCTACAACGGAACGATCATGGGTCTCGGGTTCGCCTGGGACGACGCGGTCGGTGGCCTGATCGACTTCGCCGGCAACGACCGCTACGAAGCGACCGGCGGCGGAACCCAAGGCAACGGCGCCCAGGCCGGTCTGGGGTTCCTTTTCGACTATCGCGGCGACGACGTCTACCTCGGCTACGGTCAGGGCAACGCCTCGCCCAGCATCTCCTACCACGACCTGCCACAATGCGGCGGCAACTTCAGTTTCGTCGTGGACTATGGCGGAAAGGACCAGTATGGCTGCGGCGTCCGAAACGACTCATACAACCGGCGGGGCAGCAACGGCGGCTTCGTGATCGACCGCCCCAGCCGCGAGGAACAACAAGAAACCGCCGAGACAACGTCCCGGCAGCCCGTCGCCGGCTCTTGACCCATTCCTCGTCCCCTTGTGCCGGCAGTGTTCAGGAGATCTCTTCCATGGCGTGGTTGAAGCGAGTTTCGCCGCTGGTTCTGGTCGCGTTCGGCGCTGCGGTGGCGCTGGCTTCTTCCGCCCGTGCCGCGGTAGGGCCGTCCCTTGAAGGCATGCCCAGGATCAAGCTGCAGGTTGACGAGATGCCCGAACCGGCAGCCGCCGCAGATGTCCCTGAATCCACGGACACTACGGAGCCGGAACAGGCCGCAACAGACACCGGATCGGAAACGGCCGAAGCCGCTTCTACCGGCGAGGAGACGATGAAAGAAACCGCTCCAGAGGCCGCTGGGCCAGCACTTACCGGCCCCTCCGAAGCTCCTCTCTCGCCGCCCCTTGAAGATATGCCGCGGAGCGAACTGCATGCTGACGAGATGCCCGGGTCGGCGACCGCCGAGGACGGCCCTGAATCGACAGCGGATACCGAATCGACGGAAAAGATGGAGTCGGAAACAGCCGAAACGGACGTCCCGGCGGAACCTGCCGAAAGCGCCACGGAAACGGCCCCGGCGCCGGACGAACCCGAAGCATTGCCCGAATTGAGCGAAGCCATGGCGGCGTTTCGCGATCGCATCCGTCGGACTCTGGGGCTTTACTATCGGCGACCGGTCAGTACCGACGCCAACACGGCGGCCGATGTGCTACTGTTCGGCATGGCGTTTGGATGCGAGGCGGAGATTCGCCACGGCGCCGGCAAGATCAACGCGGTCGGCTGCCTCTGCTGGAATTATCCCTGTGCCGGGTATCGCCTGCTCCGTGCCGCCAATGAGGGGATCGTTCCACGGGTGGGATACGGCTTCCAGCCTCAGCCTTCGCAACTACTGGCCATGCTCGGGCAGACAGCGGTTCCGCAGACGTACGAACTCCGCGTGGGGAACCAGCGCGGCACGGTCGCCGATCTGGTCGAACTGGAGAAACAGAATTGCCGTGCCGCTCGGGACCAGTCGCTCAAACTCGTCGGATTGGCCTGCTACGTTGGCGACGACGCGGAGTGGGAAAACGATATCGGTGAGCCGTGGTCGCTGGAACGGATCTTGAAAGAGGAACTCGACCGCACCGTCGCCCTAGATAACGCCGCCGCCACGAATCGATTGCTGGGGATCGCTTACGCGGTGGAAAGCCGCAGGCGGTCCGGACGGGCTATCGACGGCCAATACGAGCGAGCAGTGAAGTTCCTTGGCGAGTTTTACCGCCATGCCCTTGCCGTCCAGAACAGCGACGGAAGTTGGCGCCCGAGTTTCTTCGCAGCGGGCGGAAAGAGCGGCGATGGGCTCGGGTCGCTGTGCTCCACCGGCCATATCCTCCATTGGCTCGCCTACGGACTGCCCGACAATCAATTACAGATGGCGGAGATCCTCGGCGCGGCGAACTATCTCGACAATTCTCTCTCCGGCATGGCCTCTCGGTGGAACTTCGCTTCGGCAACGCCCAAGGAAATGGACGCGACAACCTACGCCTTGGCCGCCCTGATGATGTACGATCGGCGCGTCTTCCGCCCCTACGACAATCCGCCCGAGAAGGTCGCGACCGCGCCGAACGCACCCGCCGACAGTCTGCGTTAAGGCCCGGGAAGAAACTTAGGCATGGTTCCAAAGCGGGCGACACTCGGTCGATCCCGCTTGCCGAGCGGGATCTCAGTGTCAAGCTCCCGCTCGGCAGTTGGGATCTACCATGCGTTGCTTGCCGTCGTGCGTTGATCGATTCCTACCCCAGCGCGACTTACCCCCCCTGCTTTGGCTAAGTGCCAAGTATTTGAACAATTCACTTGATTTTTCGGCTACTTCAGTTACAACCGAAGTATTGGATCAGTGGATCGGCGGAGAAGGGCATCTTTCGTGCGCATTCTGTGCATGGCTGAGCGAGTTCGGCTCAGCAGGTGTTCTATTCGGCTATTTTGGCGTTGTTCTATTTGGTTTTTTTGGGAGGACAGGACTAATGTCGGATTCTCGAAAGCGACGAGCGTTTACCCTCGTCGAGTTGCTCGTGGTCATTGCGATTATCGGTATTTTGATTGCCCTGCTCTTGCCGGCGGTGCAGGCGGCGCGGGAGGCCGCCCGACGCTCTCAGTGCGTTAATAACCTCAAGCAGTTCGGGCTCGCCCACCACAACTATCATGACAGTTACGGGCGATTTGTCTCCCGAATGGCAGGCACAGGAGTTGGCGGCAACGAAAACCGCCGCAGTGGTTTCATCTCGCTGCTGCCCTATCTCGAGCAAGGGGCCATGTGGGACCAGATCAAGGCCGGCGATGCCACTCGTCCGCCCGAAGGCCCGTCCGGTTGGTCGCGTTGGTCTGCTTGGGACAACACGCCGCAAATGGTGCGTTGCCCCTCGGATGGCGACACGCCTGCCTTGAGCAGCAGCACACAGGGCCTTCACAATTACGGCTTCTCGATTGGCGATCAGGTCGCCAGCGTTCCCTACGATACCACGGTTCGGGGGATATTCTCGGCGCGTGCATGGACGAAGATTGCGGACATCCAAGACGGCACCAGCAACACGATCATGATGAGCGAGCGTCTGAAAGGATGGTTCGGAAATCGGACCGCTGCGCAGGGTGAAATCCTCTACGTTGTGGCAATGACTATAGGTGTCAGCGGCCTTGCCAACTCACCGGCGCTGTGTAATGACGTCACCGATGGTCAATACTATAAAGCCGGCCGAACCGTCAGAGCGTATTTCGGCGGTCAGTGGGTCGATGGGCTGTGTGAGAACGTCGCCTTGAACACCGTTCTCGCGCCCAATTCTCCCGCCTGCCGCGACGGCGGCCAGACGTACAATGATGGGGCCCACATGGTGCAGCCGCCCACCAGTCGCCATCCCGGCGGCGTGAATGCTTTGCTTGCCGACGGCTCGGTTCGCTTCATCAGTGAGACGATCGACACCGGCAACCTAAGTGTTCCCCAGCCGGACGCCGGCGCGAGCAAGTACGGCGTCTGGGGCGCGCTCGGCTCCAAAGCCGGCGGCGAGACTGTCGGCGAGTTTTGACAACCGGGGTTCGGCTCGACGGGCCGATTCCCCTCAACTATCTCCCAAGGAGTGCTTCATCATGCGATCCGCAGCGATTTGTCTGCTTTTACTGACTCTCGTCGTCGTGCCTGCCCTAACGGGATGCAGCGGGGGCGGAAATGGCGCCGGCAACCCCAGCGCTAATCCCGACGAGGGGATGTACCCCCCGGCGTCTGAATCTCCATCCGCGGCACCCGCGGCTGATGAAGCGCCCGCCGCGGAAGCACCCGCTGCGGAAAAAGCCCCCGGCAATTGACGGATCCACGCCCGAGCCTCGCCCCGACCGCCGCTCGATCGCCGGCGGTTGGGGCCTGTCCGGCTCACTGAGTCAGAACTTGGAGAACGATCGGGCCTGGATGCTACGCGGGTCGGTGGGCAATTCTGCAACTGTCTGCGTCGGATCGCGAGGTTGATCTTGCCGCACGGGGCGCTTCCTGGGAAACTACGCCCCCTTTCATCGGCATCCAGCGGCGGCCTGCCCAGCAAGCAGCGAAGCCGCCCCCCCTTGACACGGAGTTGGAATGCGCCGGCTGGTCATGCTGGGAGCATGGATCACCTCCTTACAGGGCTGCGCGAGCAGTCCGTACCTCGCCGCGCCTGGAGTTGCTCCGCCAATAGTGGTGGCGCCAGCGGCCCCAGCCCCTCTCGCTTTCGCCCCGACTTTGGAGAATCCAGTCCTGATCACTGTCTGTAACCATGAGGTCGTCTGGGAGACTGTCGTCGACGTGATGGACGACTACTTTCGCATCGCCGAAGAAAGGCCGGTGCGAGCCGTGGGCAATGTCCTCACCGAAGGCCGCCTCGACACGCTGCCCGAAACCGGCCCAACCCTCTTCGAACCCTGGCGGCGCGACTCGGCCTCAGGCTTTCAGAGCCTGAAGTCAACACTCCAGTCGATGCGTCATTATGCCGTGGTCCGCGTGATTCCGGCGGAACGGGGCTTCCGAGTCGAGGTTCGTGTCTTCGAGGAACTCGAAGACGTCATCCAGCCCGACGACACAACCCCCGGAGACGCCACCTTCCGGTACGACACATCACTGACCCGTGTCGTCAACCCTGTCGGCGAGCAGGAAATTCACGACGGCTGGATTCCCCGGGGGCGCGACGTTGCACTGGAACAGAAGATCATCGGCGAGTTGCTGGCGAGGTTCGGCGCGCCGGGATATCGCTAGATTTCTGCCGGGCGCCCTACGAACCGGCGACAACTCCCGGTTGGTCCGTGGCGGGCGTTGTCGGTGCCACGATGGGGGCCGCAACCGGCGGGTGCCGCAGCGCCGCGTGTCGGACGGTGGGAAGCTTGATCGTGAAAGCCGTCCCCTTGCCGACCGCGCTATCAACGCGGATGCGGCCGCGATGCGACTCGATAATCTCGCGGCACGTCGACAAGCCTAACCCCGTACCGCCCCTTCCACTGCTGTCGGGGCCGGTCTTCGTCGTATAGTAAGGGTCGAAAATTCGCGGCAGCTTGTCCGCCGGAATCCCGCATCCGTAGTCGCGAACGACCAGATCGATCATCTCTTCTTCGCGGTCGTGAAGCAACTTCAGCAGTAAACGGCCACCGTTGGGCATGGCCTGGCGAGCGTTGATCAACAAGTTGAGCAGAATCTGCTGGATTTGTCCGCCGTTGACCACCGCTTCCGGAATCGGCTGAAACTGCTTGTCCACCGCGATGCGATACTTGTTCATCTCCCGTTCGAGGAGCAGCAGCGTGTCTTCAACCAATTGCGTGAGGTTCAGCGGTTCCTGCGATGCGGAGCGGTTGCGCGCCATGCCGAGCACGCTGTTGGTAATCCGCGCAGCTCGATTGCCGGCGGCGAAGATCTTCTCAAACGCCTTCTCCCGCGTGGCATTGTCCTTATGGCGCAGCCCGAGCTTGGCGTAATTGATGATCGTCATCAAAATGTTATTGAACTCGTGGGTGGTCGTGCTGACCAGTTCGCCCAAGGCCGCCATTTTCTGAGCCTGCGCGAGCTTCTGTTCGAGAAACTCAACTTGCTGTTGCAGATCCAGGTTCTCCCCGTTGCTTCCCATCACGGCTGCTCGCTCCCCTCGTGCTTTTCTGAAACGCGCGACCGGCAGAGTTCCGCGCCGAACACCAACTTCACCCTCTTCTCCTGTCGGCTTTTTCCAACTGCCTTGCCGCAAGTCCGCTGCTTAACTTCATGCAACAGAAGAAGTTAGCCTCACAGGACCGTATCGTCGAACCCGGCTCGGCAACTGAAACCCAACCCGCTATAATCCGCTGGCCGGTCGCTTCACATGGATGTTGGTGAAATGGAGAAGCTGGGATGCATACCGTCGATTTACTGCAGGAAGCGTTGAAGATTGCCGGGCAGCTAGGCTACCGGATCCGTCAGGAGTGGCTCGGAGGCAGTGGCGGCGGCGGATGCGAGATTCGCGGACGCCGCCACCTTTTTCTCGACTTGGCGCTGACGCCTGCCGACCAACTTGAAATCGTGCTTCAAGTCATACAACGTCACCCGGAGGCGGCTTCGTCGGCCATGCCGCCCCAACTCAAAACGCTCATTCAGGCAAAGCGAGCCGCGTGAGTTCGACGGCGGCGTTGCAAACGATGGCTGCGCTGCCGCGATCGAGCCGGGACCAGAGACCGGTGCTGACCTCGTAGCCGCCGTGGTCAAACGCCCGATCCGTGGGAATGTAGCCGATATAGTCGTCGGAATATCCGACCACGGCGGTGAATTTCAGCGGCGACTTCTCCCGAATGCCCACGGCGATTTCCAGGAAGGGTTCACCCGGCAGAAAGACGAAAGCCGCCCCCCCAATCCGCAAGGCCCCGACTCTCGCTGTCAACGGAGTTGCAGCCGGCGTGTCCTTCACCGGGCGGAGCGGCAATTGGATCCACTTCCACGCGAGGTCCAGCCCGCCATCGTTCATCGGTTCGAGACCGCCCATCGCCGCTTCGACAAAACCGGCGAGTTTCTGACCGTAGGCGCGGGCGTTTTCCGGGCACCGCTCCATCTTCGGTGGGTTGATATTCCCGCAGGCCCCTTGGAGGAAGAGGGCCATCGCCGATGGGTAGCGTTTTTCCAACGCGATGGCCATCTCTCCCGGGTAGTCGGGTGACATTTCGGGCAGGCACATTTCCAGCACGGGATGCGCCGTGGCATTGACCAGGATCGCGATCGGCTGGTCGCTTTTGTCGAGAAAGGCGGCAACGCGAATTGTTTCGTCGTTTGGTCCTTCCGGGCCGATGACCCGTTCGGTTGAAAGCTCGCCCCATGCGCTGCGAATCCCGCGCTCGGTTCTTACCCGGCGGTTTACGTTCATCCCCGGCGCCGTCTGTTCGCTCACTGCCAAGCGGCACGCCCGAAGATCGCCCGCCGCCGTTTGAATCGCGGCGCCGATCTGCTCGGCCAGCCGCCCAGCCCAACGCTGAAACGGCTCGCTCTCCTTCAAATCGGTCAGGGCGATCGATTCCGGTGACGAGTGCGTGTGGCTTGACGCCAGAACAACGTCGTCCGCAGCAACCGCACCGTCCGCCGCCGCCACAACGCGCTCTCGGAAACGCTTCATTCCTCCCACCGCCTCACCGGCCAGGCCAATGAGATCCAACGCCACGATGGCGACCTTCCGATCCCCGCGCTGGATGACAACCGCGCGAGCGTAAAGCGGAAGCCGCACTGCCTGAAATGGCTCCCACAATTCACGTCCGGAGGACATCAGGATTCCGACTTCCAACGGTGCCGTGATATCGGCCCGGCCGGCGCCGACCATCAGCGGCAGACGAACGGGATTCTCGCCTGCCGCCAGCCGAGAAAGGCAACCGACGCCGACTCCCATTCCCGCCGCCGCGCGCAGAAATCGCCGGCGAGTTGATTTTCTGTCATTTGTCATTTGTTATTTGTTACGGGTCGGTTCTCGGTGAAACGCCTCGCCAAAATGGTTCGTCATTTGTGATTAGCACTGCATTTTGCGCCACTGTGCCATCCAGTCACCAATGACAAATGACCAATGACAACTCCTATCTTCCTCCTCCCGCACAGGCACAGGCACACGCGCAGCCCGCACAGGCACAGCCGCCGCCCCCTCCGCCTCCATGGCCTTTTGAGCCTTCGGCCAGTGCTTGAAAGAACTCGCCGGTGAGGCGATCGGCGCCGCTGAGATTGATGAAGCCGCCGCTGGGACGATCGACCTGTAGCGATCCCGGCGAGATTGCCGCAGCCAAGCCGCCCATGGTGTTTTCCGTCCAGCCGGCAAAAGAGGCGGAAACATCCCCGAGACTCGTCTTGCCCGGAATGCCCGGTCCCGCCGAGCCGCCGGTGCCGCCGGCTGAAGGCGTCCAGGTCGTCGTGCCGCGGGTCCAGATGGGCCGGTAGGGGCCGTGCGTGAACACAGTCGGATAGTCGTCGTCGATCAGGATCCATTCAAAGTCGCGGTCGATCCGCTCTTCGCGTTGCCGGATATCGCCGATTTCGCGGGCGTGTTCGACGGCGCGCCGCACGATCCGACGATAATAATCCTGCGTGTCCGACACGTCGAATCCTTTCATCCTCACCGCGGTTCGCTCGATCAATTGCCGCAACGGGATCGCGAAGTTGATCTGATCGACCGGCTTGCCCGGATTCTCGTTGACGAGAAAGAGAAATGGGTGTTCGTAGCGGTGGATCACAATCCCTTTCTTTTGGCCGGCCGCGCGGTAGAACTGCGTATACTGCGATTCGGACTTCAGCCTCCGTTGGCTGCGGAAGTCCTCGTCGACTTCCACGATGAGCGGTTCCGCTTGAACCTGGCGCAATAGTCCCTTTTTGAGCATCCCGAAGAGGATCAGCCCGACGACACGCCCCAGCGGAAGTTCCAACAGCGCCGCCGCCTCGGGCGCCGTCAGTCCTCGCTTGATCCCGCCCCCTTCCACCTCCGCGATCGGCGGCATATAGCTCGCTTTGCGGCGGGCGAAGAGCCATTCGTTGAATGCCAACAGCCCGGCCATCATCGGCAGCAAAGACAGGTGCCAGCCGGGGCTGCGGACGAACAGCCAGGCCAACAACGCCGAGAGCACCACGAAAACCGACACGCCCGTCCCGCCGGTAAAGCGAAAGAAGGCGAAGCCGAACATGGCAAAGAAAACGGCGGCGGCAATCCAGCGCGCCGTGGTCGACTCGCTGAACCATTTCACCAGCAGATCGAGCGCCGACATTTCGACGACGCGATCCATCGCCCGCTTAGGAAACGAGACCGCCACCAGGTGCGGTTCGGTCAGCCGCGTTGCCGGCCATTGCCAGACGACGGAGACGCCTTCCTCGGCCTTGACCTTCTGGTCGAACGCCTGGCCCTGGTACAACACTTCTTCGGGATTCACTCCCTTGGGCAAGTGTACCGCAACGCGAAGCTGAGTGGTCCCCAAAACATACCGCTCGCCAAACCAGGTCGGCGTGATGCGAAAGGAGGCGTAATCCTCGCGGGTCGTATCCTGCCAAACCATCCGGGCCGTCGTGAATTCGACGCGCAGGGATCCGGCGCCGCCGGGCGGGATCGAGTGCCGATCCATACGGACCTCGAAACCGGGATCGACGAATTCGGAAACGCGGATGTCGCCGAGTCGGTCCGGGCCGCTGGAAGCGCGAACGTTGCGGAGTTGGTAGTCGGCAGTTGGGGCGCCGATGTCGACGACGTCGATCACATGTCCGCGTGGGCTGTTCTGGAAGGTGATATCGTAGACGATCCTGGCACTGGCATCCGGCTGGATCTCCACCTGCATATCCATCTTCGGGACGGAGAACAAGTAGTCTTGCGGCCACGCCGCATCCGCTGAAAACAGCAGCGCGACCCAGACCAGTGCAGCCGGCGTCCGACAGCGGCCCATGAAACGACTCCAGGAAAGTACGTCACACTTTCCGGCCCGACCCGGCATTACGGTCAGGCTCGAAAACCTGACGTACCGCGGGACAAAAAACACCGTGATGCGGCTACCAGCCCATCACCATGTTCGACTCGATCACCTTGCGGGCATGCTCCAAGTCGGCGCCGGTTTCCGACATATACAACCGAATCGCGTGAACCTTGTCGCCGGCGGCCTTAGCCAGGCAATCCCGCGCCGTACAGCAGGGATCCAAACCGCCGGTCAGGCCCAACGCCGCCTTGGAGATCACCCACGTGTCGCGCGGCCGGCGGGTTACTCGCACCGGATCCTCGTTCGGGTAATTCTCGTCGACCACGCCCCGAGCGGAAGACTCATTGTCCGCCCAGGTGATGATGATATGTGAGTCCGTCTCGATCTCGAACAGAGGCATGGGGCGTTTTCCTTTCGGTGATTCCGGCGAAATGACGGGAGTAGGGCCGCGAACTCGTTCGCCAGTCGCTAGCGGCCGATGCAATAAAGGTACTGGTCGGAGCGGACCAGCAGGGCGCCGCCCGAAACCACGGGCGTCGCATTAAAGATGCTCTCGTCGCCAAGGCGGTTGTGTTCGACGAGGTTGAACTCGGGCCCCGCGTCGAGAACGACCGTGCCGTCTTGCCGCGACACGCCGTACAACTTGCCGCCGGCGAGAACCAGCGAGGCGTAGACCTTGTCGCCCCGCCCGCCGACATCGAGCCGTTCCTCATAGATGGTCTCTCCGTCGCTCGCTTTGGCGCACGACGCGATGGCCTGCCGGTTGATCCAATAGAGATGGCCGTCGTGGTACAGCGGGGTGCCGACGATTGCCGTCTTCTTGCGAGTCCATAACACGTGGCTGTCGGTCACGTCGCCTTGCCCACCCGCTCGAATCGCCAGCATCTCGGGCGGACGACCGCCGCTGATATACACGACGCCCTCGTGAGCGACCACCGCCGGACATACGTAAGACTTGATCCCGGTGCAATGCCATCGCTCGCGGCCGGTTGCGGGATCGATGCCCAGGACTTTGCCTCGCATGTTGACGACCAATTCCTCGCCGCCATCGGGTAGGTTTACCACCAGCGGCGTGCTCCAAGACTCCTGCACGCCCTCCACCCGCCAGACCTCCTTGCCGGTGCGCTTGTCCAACGCCACAACCGCTTCACCTTCCACAGCGGCATTGACAATCACAAGGTTGCCATGCACGATCGGCGATGAGCCGGATCCCCAGATGTGCAAGCCCTCGCCCAGGACCGTGTGCCAGAGTTCTTCGCCGTCGAGGCGATAGGCATAAACGCCGGAACGACCGTAATAGACATAAATCGCCTCTCCATCGCTCGCCGGAGTGCTCGACGTATAGCCGTGCAATGCGACGAAACCCCGGTACTCCTGCTCCGGCATGAGGGCCTTGGCCGCCTTTTGCCAAACAACGCTGCCATTGGCGCGGTCGATGCAAATGAGGTGGCGGGTCAAGTTCTGCAGCGTGCCCGGATCGTCCTCGTTCATGCCGTACCCACTGTAGTACGTCAAGAAAATCCGATCACCCAAGGTGATCGGGCTCGACGCGCCGCGACCGGGCAGCGGTGTCTTCCAAAGGATGTCTTCCGAATCGCTCCACTGGCCGGGCACCGTCTGGTCGGATACCCCGACGGCATCCAGCCCCCGAAAGCGGGGCCAATCCGCTGCCAAGCCAATCGCGGTTGAGACGACGAAAACAAGAGACAGCAGCTTAGAGGGCGTTCGTTGCACAGCTTTGTCTTTCTGGAAATCGTTCGATGTGGACTCCTGGATGATACCGAACATCCCCGCCGCAAGTCCAGACGCGGCCCGGGACGAAAATGCCGGAATACCTCACAGGAATCCCCCTCTGAGGTGCCGTGTCCTGGCTGATCGGCGTGTTGGTTGCTTGTTGGAATCGCTATACTTCCACAATACCGAACCCCGCACCCGCGGAAGTGAAGCCTCTTTCTATCGCCAGTGCATCACCCATGCTCCTATTTGAGATAGTCACTCTTGCCATCGTTCAGGGGATCGGTGAGTTCTTGCCGATCAGTTCTTCCGGGCATGTGGTGGTGCTGGCGGCGTTGTTCGACCAGATCGGGCAGCCAATTCCGGACAAGCTCACAATCAACGTCGTGCTTCACCTCGGCACTCTGCTGGCAATTGTGGTTTTTTATCGGCGAAGGATCCTCGCACTGCTCGGACCGGACCGCCGTCTGATTGGGCTGGTTCTTGTGGGGAGCATCCCCGCGGCAATTGTTGGGCTTGGATTGAAACTGAGGCTGGAAGACGCTTTGGAGAACCCGCTTTTGGCCGGACTGATGTTTCCGGTCACCGGTGTCATGCTGATTTGGGCAAGACGCATGGGCGCAGGCGGCCGAATCTGCCGGGAGCTTTCGCTGCGGCAAGCGATCTTGATTGGTTGCTTTCAGGCCCTGGCCATCCTGCCCGGCATCTCCCGCAGCGGGTCGACGATTGTCGCCGGACTGGTGGCGGGATTGGACCGCAACGAGGCAGCGACATTCTCTTTCCTGCTGGCGATACCGGCCATTGCCGGCGCCGGAGTGATTGAGTGCCTGCACCTGTTTCGCAGGTCGGCGGAGGGCACGAGCCCCGACGCTCTCTTCGTGGGCGCCGGGCTCAGTTTCGCGGTCGGCCTCATCTCGCTGTGGTGGCTGATTCGCTGGATGGAACAGGGCAAACTGCACTGCTTCGCGTGGTGGCTATTCTTACTCGGACCGGCCGTTGTCGTTTGGCAAATTCTGGCTCGTTGATCGCGGGCGGTGAGGACTTGCTTCCAAGAGCCTTGGCGGTCGCCTTCCGAGTCGATAGAATGAACTGGGGTGTTTTGTGAGAGTGGTTTGAACCACTCTGCCGATGTATGCGTAGGGGACATCGGGTTTGGAGTCATTTCCACGGGGGCGAACAGGGTTCGACCGGGCAGTAGAAGTGGAAGTGGCGTGCCGTGGTTGGTCAGTTGGCCACGTAAAAAGCTGACCGCAAATTTCAATTGCCGAGGATAACCTCGTACTGGCTGCGTAGAAACACGTAGTCCCGGCTGAGGGCTTTTGCCGGAGAGGCCCGACTGCCGGCCAACAATTCCGGATCGTCTCGGGTCACTGTTGGGCACGCCCGGGATTAGAAACTGTACCTGACTAGCGAGCCGAGAACCCCGCCGGCAGGGGTCTGGCGAGTGAAGACTGAAATGAGTCGGCTACGCACGTAGAAGCTTTCATGGATATGTCGCGGGACGCGGGTTCGATTCCCGCCGCCTCCATTCTGGCCCGCTTTACGCAAGTCGTAAAGCGGGTTCTTTTATGCGTTTACGTCGAAAATGCCCATTTCAAAAGGACTTCCGGCGATGCCCTGTGTCAGATAGCGTGTCAGATAAGGCTTGGCAAAGTGTCAGATAAGCGGTATCTTGGAGCCGTTA
>JAAYEH010000222.1 GCA_012728855.1 Rhodopirellula sp.
CCCAAAACCTTGGCGGAGAGGGGGACAGGCACATTTTGCTCCGAAGACTCCGCAAAATGAGCCAGTCCCCGACGGTTTTGGGATAGGCTCTTAGGAAGTTGAGAACAAGAGCAGGGAAGACATAAGTCACAGAGGGCACAGAGAACACAGAGGGAAGAAAACAATATCTTTATCTTTCAAAGCCGCGTTATCGTTACTCCGTCTCACGATGTCGAAAGGGATCAGAATCGTTGTTTCAATTCTTTCATTCTCTGTGTCCTCTGTGTCCTCTGTGGCTTGTTCGTATTCATTTGGCCCTGCATCCAAACAGGCCAGGTTACTCGTTCGCTGTTCCCAAGGCGGCTTCGACGGCTGCGTTGGCTTGGCTGGCTTCCTCCGGCGTGGGCGGGGCGAAGAGGCCGCCGGTTTCGATCTCGGAGGCATCCGTGTAGAGCATCGTGGTCATCGCGTCGGTCGAGGAGGAGAGGGCCCCACCCGGCTGGTTCTCACGCTGGATGAATTGGCTTAGCTCAACGACCGCCGGGGTCAAGAGCATCATGTACACCGGCGGAGCGAGGCAGAAGACCAGCGGGAAGAGCATTTTTACCGCCGTCTTGTTGCCCATCTCGTCGGCGCGCTGGCGGCGGGTGCGGCGGATGGTGTCGGCGAACTCGTGAAACGCCGCGGCCACGCTCGTCCCCTGCCGTTCGGTCTGTGCGACCATGGCGGCCAGCGACTGGATGTCGGGCGTGTCGATGCGATGCGCCAGTTGCCGCACGGCGGTTTCCATCGAGCCGGCCTCCGTCTGCCGGCCCAATACCCGCAGCTCGAAGGCCAGGTCGGGATGGGTGGAGACCAACTCGTCGCCCACCCGGCTCAGGGCCCGCTGGACGGGCAGGCCGCCGGAGGTACACATGGTGATCATGTCCAGGGCGTCGGGCAGGCCGGTCTGGATGCGGTACAGGCGGCCTTCGGCCAGGCTCTCCAGGATCAGTCGCGGCAGGGCGAAGAGGATGATCGTGCCGATCGCCGTGGCGACCCACAGCCACCAGGGCGTAGGCACGTCGGGCTCCGCGATGACCACCAGTGTCGCCGCCGCCAGGATCAGCCAGCCGACGACCAGCACATTCCGCAGCGCCAGGAATTCGGCCAGGGCCAGCCGATGGTAGTGCCCGGCGTGGCGGAGGAAGCGGGCCAGTTTGTCGCGAGTGGATTGCATGGTGGGAAGCACGCCGGCCAATCCTTCGGTCAGACGGCCGAAGATCAGCGTCCGCCGCCGGGTGAAGCCGAGCACTTCCCGCTCGCCGCTCTTGCCGCTGCGGACGAAGAATACGCCCACGGCGAAAAAGACCACGGCGGTCGTGAGAAAGACGGCAACGGGAATCAGGACGTTGGGTTCTGCCAGCATGGTATTCGTTCCAAATCTATAGGGTGGGTCGCAGGAGGCGAGCGGTCCAGATCAAGCCCACCAGTTCGAGCACGATGGCCAGCACGAACATCGACTGGCCCATCGGCGACTCGAACATCGACCGCAGGTATTCTGGACGGAAGACGAAGAAGAAAAGAAACACCAGCGGCGCCACGGCGCCGACGAGGATCGCGGAAATCCGCCCCGCCCCGGTCGCCACGCGGAGCTGCCGGCGGTAGCTCAAGCGGTCACGGACCACCACGGCCAATCGCTCCAGGGCCTGGGCGACGTTGCCGCCCGTCTCGCGATGGACGGCCAGCGTGGTGGCGAAGATCCGCGCGTCGTCCAGGCGAACCCGTTCCAGAAACGACCGCATGGCGGCCGGCATCGAGAGGCCCATCTCCAGATGCTGCGAAGAACGGCGGAATTCGGTAGCCAGCGGCTCGGGACCGTGCTTGCCCAACAGGTCGAATGCCTGGTCCAGACTCTGCCCGGCTCGCACACCACGGGCCATCATGTCCAGCGCCAGCGGCAATTGTTCCTGCAACTGCTTGCGGCGTTGTCGCTGTTTGCGGATCAAGTAGCCCAGCGGCAAGAGCGAACCGACCAGCAGACCCCAGCCGGCCGCCAACGGCTGTTCGGCCCAGAGAAACAACGCGCCACCCAGCACCATGCCGCAGAGCACCAGCAGCAGGCCGGCGCTGGTCGTGTCCCAGGCCAGGCCCGATTCCAGAACGACGCGGGCGAACCAGCGGTCGAAGCGGGCGATGGGGCCGGGCTGCCCGCCTTGTTCCAGACGCGGCAGCCGCTCGAGGCGGAACTGCCCGCCGCTGGCCACGCTAGCCTGCCGCGCGCCGAACAGCTCGCGGACGCCGAGCAGAATGGCCCCCAGTCCGGAGACGATGCTGAGGAAGATGAGGATGGCGACCATTGAGGCGGTCATTGTCGGGTAAGTCCTATCCGAAAAGGTTATTGGTCATTTGTCATTTGTCATTTGTCATTAGCGGCTGACCGCTAAGCCGTCGAAGACTTCATCCGGCAATTCCACGCCGGCGGCTTTGATGCGCGACGTGCAGTGGGGGCGATAGCCGGTGGTGTGGAATTGGCCGATGGCGGTGTTCGACTGGTCGACGCCGGTCTGCTCGAATCCAAAGATGTCTTCGAGGCGGTAGGCGCCGTCTTCGATGCCGACGATCTCCGAGATCCGCATCACGCGGCGGACGCCGCCCTGGAGTCGAGCCAGGTGGACCACCAGGCGAATGCCGGCGGAGATGTATTGGCGGACCACCGGCACCGGCAGTTCCAGGCCGGTCATGGCCACCATCATCTCCAGCCGGGAGAGGGCGTCGCGGGTGTCGTTGGCGTGGATCGTGGTCAGCGAGCCTTCGTGACCGGTGTTCATCGCTTGCAGCATGTCCAGCGCCTCGCCGCCGCGGACCTCGCCGACGATGATCCGGTCGGGGCGCATGCGGAGACTGTTGCGGACCAGCTCGCGCTGGCTCACTTCGCCGCTGCCTTCGACGTTGGCGTTGCGGGTCTCCAGACGGACGACGTGGGGGTGGCGGAGGATCAGTTCCGCGGAATCTTCGATTGTGACCAGCCGTTCGGCGTCGGAGACGAAGGCGGAGAGCGCGCCGAGCAGGGTTGTCTTGCCGGAGCCGGTTCCTCCGGAAATGAGGAAGCTGACGCGGGCTTGCACGGCGGCGGCGAGGAAGTCCAGCATCTCGCGGGTGAGCGAGCCGCCGTCGACCAGGTCGTCGGCGTCCAAGGGTCGGACACCAAAGCGGCGAATGGAGAGCTTGGGGCCGTCCAGGGCCAAGGGAGGGATGATGGCGTGGACGCGGGAGCCGTCGGGCAGACGGGCGTCGACGGTGGGGCTGACCTCGTCGATCCGGCGGCCGACGCGGGAGACGACGCGCTGGATGATCCGCATCACGTGCGGCTGGTCGGCGAAGCAGATGTCGGCCTTTTCCAGCCGCCCCCTGCGTTCGACGAACACCTCGGCCGGGCCGTTGACGAGGATGTCCGAGATCGAGGGGTCGCGCATGAGGCGCTCCAGCGGGCCGAGACCGAAGATCTCGTCCAGCAGTTCCGCCCTCATGCGGTCGTGATCGTGGTGGGAGAGCCGTTTGCCCAGCCCGGCGCAGATGTCCTCGGCCAGGTGCCGGATCTCGCCGGCCAACAGATCGCGTTCGGCTTCGCCGACCATGGAGAGATCCAACGACTCGATCAGTTCCTCGTGGACGACCGTTTTGAGCCGCTGGAATTCGAGTTCAGATGAGTGTGCCTGCGGCCCGCCGGCTCGGCTCACTGTCTCGTGTCCTGTAATCATGATGATATGACCTTATCGCGTAAGACCGTAAAACGGTGGCTGCTAGTTGCTCAGAGGAAAGGAAGTGCCGAAGGTGTTGCGGTGGGCGTTGCGGCCCGCAGGGGGCGCGCCGGCCGGGCGGGAAGTCTGGGCCGCCAAGGGACCGGACTGCGTCAGGTCGGGCGACGACGGCAGACGCGGCTCTTTGGCCACCGGCATGCCGTAGGGGGTGTCCTCGTAGATCACCTGCCGCTTGCCTTCCAGGTAGGAGACGGTGGTGAGATGGCCGCGGCGGTAGATCTCGGTGGTAAAGGGCTTTTCCTGCTGAACGCCCAGCAGATCGTCCAGCGTGCGGGGGCCGTCGCTGTTGGCCGGCAGGCGGTCGTCGCCGCTGCGCAGGGCCAGGGTGAGGCTGCCGCGGCCTTCGACAACCTTCAGCGCTCGCGTCTGCATAGGGCTGACGGCGAGCGTGACCGTCGCGCCCGACTTCTTCTCGCCCGGGGCGGCGCCGTCGAGCGTTTGCCGGTCGATCGCCAGCACGCGGACGTCTTCCAGCAGGGTCACCGTCGTATCGGCCGACGGGCCGGCGGTGCCGGTGGACGTGCGAAAGAGGATATCGACGTGCGCGCCGGGCGTGATCAGGCCGGCCTCGGCCGGACAGCCTTCGAAGGGAATCGTCATCGCCCGCTCGCCGGCGGCCAGTTGCGAGGCCACATCGGGGCCGATCCCCTCGGGATAGAACAGGGCCGGCTCGAAGGCCTGGCCTTTCGGCACCGGCTGGCGAAGGGTGCGGCCGATGATCTGGCTGGTGCGGTTCATCCAGGTGGGCGGCAACGGCATCTTGCCGAGTTCTTCCCGCGTCGGTTGCAGAACGAGCAGATCGCTCTGGGTGATGGTGCGGTTGGCGGGCAGATCGGCCACGGCCGTCGGGACCGTCCACTTTTCCACCTGCGGGGCCGCTGCCGCGACCACTTCGGGGGCCTTGGCTTGCAGGTGTTTCTTGGCGGCGTAGGCGCCCAGCAGTCCGAAGAGGACGGCGAAGATGCCGAGAATCAGAATGCCCGGGCTCGCTTTCTTGTTCATCAGGTTGCTCCTTACGGTTGGAAATCGGAATAGGGATAGGTTGGGTACGTTCGACGCGCCGTGCGCGCCCGTTTGCCTCGTTTAACCGCAACGGTCAACGGTCTGCGCGGGATGTGCCGTTGCGGGCTTTGTCGCTGTCCAAACGCGCAGGCCGTTGGCCGTTGCGGTTAAACGACTCTTGAGTTGTCTCTTGTTCTTTCTGTTCCGCGTCATCTTGAATCTTCGAATTGGGTTACCAGGGCATGGCGCCGCGTAGCCAGGCTTCGGCCAGCACCAGCCATGTGCTGATAGCCACCGGCACGGCGTAGGGCATGATGCGGAGCCGCTGGCGCTGGCGGATGCGGTCGGTCTCATTGGTGGCTTGTTTCTTTCCCTTGGTCATGTAACGGCGGCGGACGTAGACAAAACCATTGCTCGCAAAAGCGAACACCAGCACCGCGCCGGCGAAGACCGCGATCAGGGCGGCGCTTAAGAAAAAGACTCGCAGAATAAGCGATACCCCCAGCCACGCGCCCAGCGCGCCCATCAGCTTGACATCGCCGCCGCCGCTGCCGCCGATGAGCCAAAGGACCAGCAGGATGCCGAAGCCGACGGCGAAGCCGAGCAAGGCGTTGGCGAGCCCCGGCAGGCCGGCGAGAATCGTGTGCAAAAGCAGTGCCGCGGCCAGCGCCGAGACGGTGAGCCAGTTGGGGAGCTTTCGCGTTCGCCAGTCGCTGACGGCCGCCGCCAGCGTGAAGACGACGATCAAGATCGGGTTGAGTGCGGTTAAGGCTGCCATGGTCGCTTGGTATAGGTAGTGGAAGACTGTTTCGTGTCGTGGGCTCGTTCGGAAATCGACTCCCAAGGGGCCAGGGAGGGAAGCCCCTCCCTGGGCCACCTTGGGCAAAGAACATCGCGTTGGAAGCGATACTCTCGCGAGACTACGGTGTGAGTCCGGCGTCTTCGCCAGGCACCAGGTTGAGATTGTTGGGCAACGGATCGGTGACACTGATGCCACCGGGCTCCGCGTTGGGAGCATCCGCACCCTCGTTCGGCTCCTGGCATCGGTCGAGCAGATCGTCCCAGCCCGAACCATCGGTCAGGGCAAAGGTTGTCGCACCACTGACCTTCTGCACGCCTGTGTACTCGTAGCCCTGGCTGATCATGCCGAGAGCCGCGCCCAGGTCGGCAAGTTCTTGCACAACCTGGTTGCGGAGCACGGTCAGCCCCACGATCATGCCAATGACCAGAATGGTGGCCACCAGCACGAGTTCGGCGGAGACGATGAAACCAGCTTCATCGTTCCACAACTTGCGGAGCAACATGTTGGCTCCTCCTTCTAAAAAGGTTTCAGAAACGTAACCGAAACACAATCGGCTCAGCCCTTTGTACAGAGGGCGCAAGCCACCAGAGCGAAGGCCGGCCCTTCACATCGACCCGCAGCCCTATGCATCGCTCGTGCCAATCGAGCGGGAATTTCTGGGCGCAGCCGGGTAGTTCACCGGCCGGGGGCCCTTGCAGGCATCGCCAACCGCCCACAACACAGCGCCCCGCGGCAGCAAGCGGAAAGGCGGGATTCGCCGGAAACTGCCACCCACGACCGGTTTCCGGTTGTAACGGCAACGGAGCACAGCCGCTTGGGCGGGCGAAACGGATCCGGGAACGGAAGGCTGCCGGGGTTTGCGCCAATGTTGTCTTTTAGGCAACAGTGTTAACTTCCGGCAGCGCAAAGTGTGTCCTTTTGGAAACGCCGAGAGACTAGCCCATTGTTTACTCAACCTGTAAACGGAGTTGAAAAGGGGACTGGCTCCGAGCGTGGTTTTGGCCTGGAATTGCCAAGGAAACGCTTGCCGCTCGGTGCCTGTCCCCTTTTCAACGGGCGCTGTATCGAAAGACGGCAACAGAGAAGAGGAACTCGTAGTTTGTGTTCAAGTACGGGTTCCTCTTCTCTGTTGTCGTTTTTCCGCGGCGAAACGGACATATCCACTGTCGAGAGTCCCGTTTCCACCGATTGTGTGCCTGTCCCCCTCTCCGCCAAGGTTTTGGGATAGGCTCTAAGCGGCTAGCCCAGGCCACCGTGACCGAGAAACGCCCCCTGCCACCTTGCGTGGCAGGAGCGAAAGATGCTTCCGCTAGCCGATTTCCGTGTGGCAGTTCCGCGCGCCCCGCCCCAGAGCCGACAAACCTTTCGCTCCTGCCGCACAAGGCGGCAGGGCGCGGAGAAAAGAGACGCCTTGCGTCTAGCCGCCGAATCTCATTCACCCGCGGGGCGAGCCCGCAGGGGTCTTTAGGAACGACTCACGAATAACTTCCTCATTGGGACAGGAAACGGTAGCCAATAGATGGAACAGGAGAGAACCGAGTCAACAGAGTGGGACATCATCTCCGTTATCTCTGTTGACTCCTGTTTGGTCCATCGGCCTTCAAATGGAGAAGTCGTTGTTGGAAAGCGGCTTAACAGAATGTAGGATGGACATTCCTGTCCGTCAGGCAGCGACGGACAAAAATGTCCATCCTACGAGATTCGCTGGAAAACCAGAGCGATCAGGCGTCGTCGTCTTCGCCGGGAGTCGTGTTGCGTTTGGCGGGCGCCACGCCGAGGTCGATGCCGGCCGGCGGTTGGTTGGCAGGGTCCAAGAGGATGCCGACCTCGTCATCGTCGTAGCCGTACGTCGTTCCGCCGATGACCACGGAGAACGACTGGTCCAGGTTTCTTAAGCCCACGGCCAGGTCGCCGAATTCCTGGACGATCTGGTTGCGCAAGGCGACCAGACCGACAATGGCCCCCAACGCCAGCACCGTGTAGATGAGGATGACGCCCAAGGCAGTCAACTCGCCCCGTTGGTCGCGCCACAGTCTTCGCCAAGTGGTCATCGCTTAGTTCTCGCCGGGAGTGGTGTTCTTGAGGGTCGGACCGGGGCTGGTAATGCTGATGCCGGCGGGCGGCTGGTTGGCTACGTCGTCGCCGTCGCCGGGGTCGAGGAGATCGTCGTAATCGCTGCCCTCGGCCGTATAAGTGTTGCCGCCGAAAGTGACCTCGTGGTCGGCGTACTCATAGCTTTGGTTGAGGTTTCCGATGGCCACCGAGAGGTCGCCGAATTCCTGCACGACCTGGTTGCGGAGCATCACCACGCCGACGATGATCCCCAGGCCGAGGATCGTCGTCATGAGGATGATGTCGGTGGTGTTGATAATGGCCGACTCGTCGCGCCATAGCCTTTTGAAAATCATGGCAAGTCGCTCTCTTTGCTTGGGACGGGTATGGCGTTACGGAACGATGATGATCTGGGCGATCGCGTTGGCGAGCTGGCCTAGTTCGTCGAGCAGGGCGTCGCGGAGGACGGCCAGGCCGACGATGGCCCCGATGCCGACGATCGTCAACAGCAGGATATACTCGACAAACACGCCGCCGCGCTGCTGTGTCCACAGCTTTCGCGGCAGACGAGCGATTCGAAGCGCTAAGGATTTCATCGCAAAGTTGCCTCCTCGAAGGTGTTTTGCGCCAGGCGCCGGTCGCGCCACGGCGGGGAAAGTCTAGGCGATGCAGTTTGTTGCACATGCTGTGCCAAGGTAGCGCGAAAAGCCTCTACATTACTGGCTCTTCCGCAGAATTGGTGGGTAGGTGTAAGCCGTTGACACTTAAAAACACCCAGATTTCCCGTCAATCTGATGGCAGCGGTACGTGGTTTTTCTGTATTCCAAAAGTGGCAACAGAGAAGAGGAACCCGTACTTGAACACGGAGTACGGGTTCCTCTTCTCTGTTGCCGCTTTTACGGGGGGAAACGGAGATGTCTCCTGTTTACAGCACCGTTTCCGCCGACTGTGAATCCCTCGAAGGAACCCACGAATTCTGCGGAAGAGCCTTCTTGACTACGTTGACAGTTTGAGGCGATCCTGCTCGGCAAGCGGGATCGACCGGTTGGCGCTAACCGGGGGCAGCAGTCGAATCGGCCGGTTAACATGTCGGTTTGCGCGCCGCTTGTGGGAAACATCTCATGGCGAATCCTCGGGCAATCCGCCCCGCGGAGCGATCATCCCCAGCCGCCGCATTTTCTTATACAGTCCCACGCGGCTCAGCCCCAATGCCCGCGCGGTGGCCGTGCGGTTTTGCTTGTTTTCCCGCAGCGACTGCTCGAGGATTTCGCGCTCCTGGCCCGCGACCCGCTCAGCGATCGTCTGCAGGGGTCTCCTGCACGCGTCGTTCCGCGACGCTTCGCGCTGCGGATCAGCGGCCGACGGCTCCGGCGTCTGGCGGAAGTGGGCGGCCAGCATATCAGGCGTCAACACGCCGCCGCGGCAGAAGAGGACGGCGCGGCGGACGTGGTTCTTCAGTTCGCGGACATTGCCCGGCCAGGCGTAGCGCTTCAGACAGTGGAGAAAATCTGGATGGACGTGGCGGATCCGCACGTCGTGCGAGGCGCAGAATTCCTCGATGAAGTCGAGTGCCAACGGGACGATGTCGCGCGGCCGTTGGCGGAGCGGCGGGATGTGGAGTTCCAGGGTATTGAGGCGGTAGTAGAGGTCGGCGCGGAATTCGTTCCGTTCGGTGAGGTGTTTGAGGTCGACGTTCGACGCGGCGATGATCCTCGCCTTGGAATGGCGAGTGTCGTTGCTGCCGACCGGCTCGAATTCGCCCGTCTCGATGACGCGGAGCAGCTTGGTCTGCTGGCTCGCCCCCAGCACGTCGATCTCGTCCAGCAACAGGGTGCCGTCCTCGACGACGTCGAACTTGCCGAGCTTGGGCCGGTCGGCGCTGGTGAAGGAGCCCTTCAGATGGCCGAACAATTCGCTTTCGATCAGCTCGCGAGGAATCGCCCCGCAGGCGATCGTCAGCAGGCGGGACTTGTGCCGGGGGGAAAGTTCGTGGATCAGCCGGGCGACGGTGGTCTTTCCGGTTCCCGTTTCCCCGGTCAAGAGCACGGTGACGTTGTGCGCCGCCACGGTGATCAGATCGTCGAGCATCCGGTACATTTCCGGGGTGTGCGTCTTGTAGACGATCGTTTTGCCGCGGACCACGCGCGGTGTATCGGCCGAGCGGTCGCGCGGCGGCGGGCTCTTGTCGAGTTCCTGCTCGAGCAGCCGGGACAACTGGCCCCGGTCCAGCGGCAGTTGCAGGTGGCCGCTGACGATCAGGTCGGCCACGGCCGCCCAATCGCAGACGTAGCCGGTCTCGGAGACGGCGATGACGGGCACGGGGTGTTTTCCCCGCCGCCCCAACCGATCGATCAGCGGAGTGAGGGTTTCTCCGTGGGCCATCACGCGGCAGTCGAGAAAGACCATTTCCGGAATGGCCCGCTCCACGGCATCGTGGGCTTCTCGAACCGACTCGACAATCTGCACCTCGCGGCGGTGATCCTCTTCGAGGAGCCACCGCAATTGTTCGGCGACGGGCCGATCGTTGCTGACGATCAGGGTGCAGGGGGGCGATGCGTCGCCCGGCTGCGTCCGGGAGGACAGAATCATCGTTACGCTACTCGGGGTTGATCGGAGCGGGAAACCGCGTTGCCTGCTTCGAGCCGTGAGCGACCTTGCTGCCGGTCGAGATGAGATCGAGCAAAAAGGGGACAGGCACCTTTTATGCGAAGCACCCTTGGGGCCGTTTTCGGCAAAAGGTGCCTGTCCCGTTTTTGCGGTTCGTTAACGTCGGGAAACACTCGCTACTTTTTAGTGTAATTGCGACGCACGCCGATGCAAGCTATTCGATGAGGGAAACCGTACTGATTCGGAAGCAGTTCCCCGGAAATACGAAACCGAAGTAGCTCAGCGCCCCCACGTCGAGCACGGGAGTCTTGTCGAGCTTAACGCACACCGTGACGCGAACCTCGTTGGACGCCAATATTGGGCTCGCGGGAGGCTCACAATCGAATCCGGGATCGGAATCGCCGAACCATGCAGTATTCGCATTATTCGGGCCCACCTCGAGATACACCCGCGTACCGGATCCCAATGTGCCGCTGATATCGATGCCCATCGGCTGCACGACCGCGTCGACCACCGCGGCGATCTCCACAACAAGGTCGGCAGCGGTCTGGTAGGGGGCATCTTTGCCGGCCTCGCGAGCGCCTTCGGTTGCGGCATGGGTAATAGCCGATTGTGTCCAATGGACCAGGCCAAACTGGAAGGCTGCCACGAAAACAATCACAATCACCGGTGTGACCAGCAGCAGTTCAAGGGTCTCGACGCCGGCACGTCGGCATTGGCGGCGCTTCGCATGTCGGACGGACGATGAATCGAGCATCAGAACTCCCATCGAACCTTATGCTTACAATGCGGAAATCCGGAACAGCAGACCGGCCGATTCTTCATCGAACAATCGGCGACAACTGCCCGTGAATTGCGTGAATTGGTTGTTGGCGCAAGCCGACCGCCTGGCGGCCGATGTCCGACAGATCCGTTTGCAAATCGTATGCCGAGGCGGATACGCGTCTGATCTCCTGCTGGCCTCAACACGGGGGTCCGGCTCGCTGCCGGACACTCGAACTCTGCTCGAAACCGGCAGAAAAGTGGCTTCTTCCCTATCAATCTCGACTTGGGCAAGTGTGTGCGAGAAGCGACAAGAATTCGCCAGATTTCCACCAGCAAATCGAGGAGCGCCGGGAAAGGAGTGTTAACGAATGGCAACACGGCGTGGCGAAAACGAAGCGTCGCGATACAATCGCCCGTCAACACTAAGAGCCTATCTCAAAACCTTGGCGGAGAGGGGGACAGGTACGTTTTGCTCCGAAGACTCCGCACAATGAGCCAGTCCCCAGCGGTTTTGGGATAGGCTCTAAGGTCGGAATGGAGCGGTTGTAGCGACAATGACGGATACATTAAACCGGGCAACGTCTGGATCTGGCCCTCCGCGGGTACAGGAATCGATTCGGGCAATCCTATTTCTTGGCACGCAATCTGCATCTGCATCGCCGTGAGCTAGTCTTTCTTTGAAGTCCTTTACCCCGAACCATTCATCACGGTGATCTTGTGGTGCAGCCCGAAACACGCTGGGCCCAGCGTTCCTCTCGACGCACGGGAGTGGTGACGTTGGAGTTGATCATCGCGCTGCCGGTATGGCTGATCGTATTGGCGGCGACGATCGAATTCGGTCTATTCGTCGCCGACGTGCAGCAACTGGAAATGGCCAGCCGTATTGGAGCCCTGGCGGCTTCCGAGACCAATCCGTTGCCAAATGCCGGGGGGATCCCCATAGAAATCACCAATGCGATTGATCATCAGTTGCAGACGGCCGGGCTTCAGAGCTGCCACGTGTTCCTCGAGCACAACGTGAATGGGCCGGCGGTGACAGTCGAGAGCGGCGGCGCCTGCACGTGTAGCCCGCCGGATCCGGCCAGTCTGCCGTTTCCGACCGAGGGGAGGTACGTTCGGGTTACCGTCTGCGTGAAGATGACCGAGATGACGCCCAATCTGTTAAAGGTCTTTGGGCTGGATATCTCCAACAGGGTTGTTCGCCACGCGAGCACATTCCGCCACGAGGGTCCGTAAATGCAGGAATTGGCGGTTACGATGGTATCACCTTCCGAAAACCCTTCGCGATCCAAACGATGCGGCAACGCCGGATTGCCCTCGTCGCGGCGCGGAGTGATTACACTCTGGACGATCCTTTTTCTGCCCGCGATGCTGCTGCTGGTGCTTGTCGTCTTGGAAATCGGCAACATGTGGAACGCCCGCGTCGAGTTGCACACGGCGTTGGAGGCGGCAGCCCTCGCTGGAGCCAAGCAATGGGGGGAGGCAGTTAACAAGGATACCTTGAATCCCCGCCAGGTGGCACTGGATTATGCGGAAGCCAATACCATCGGCAAGCGAAGGCTGAACGACGGTCACTTCGATCTGTTGGCGAACTACGACCCGAATGCCAATCCAGCAAGCAATCCCAACCAGAACTTGACGGGAATCGGCAACGTGCTGATCTTCGGTGCGGTCAGCCTCAATCATCCCTTCAGCTTCAATGCCAACATCGCTCCGCAGTGCGAGATCGTGCAAGACTACGGAACCATTGGTTTGCAGATCGACTTCGATACTGGTCCGCAGGGGGATACGTTCCGCGATACCGGTGCTTTCTCGATCAAGTTTCTCAATAACCCGGGTACCCCGGCCGGCGTTTATATCACCAAGATCACGCTCGATCTCCAAGTGACTGGGCAGGATGACGGGGAATTCGATGTCAACACGGTTAACCCAGCGGCGTCCGAAAACCTCACGGATGGCGCAAGACAAGGTTGGGGGCCCTACTTCAATAATACCGGCGGCCCTCAAGCATCGTCGGGAATTGCCGGGCCGGTCACATTTGTTCCGAATGGCTCCACGCCTGCGCAAGCAACGAAACTGGAAATGACGTTTGGGGCGAATGATTTCGCACCCAACGATACCTTCGTTTTTGGGGTCGATACCGACAAAGTCGGAACGGCGACGCCCTCCTCCCCCGCCGACGGAGACACAGGGAACCTCGGCTCCGACTTCAGCGACTCCCAGGCTAATCCTCACCCGGCCCGTTTCCGTCTAACGATCGAGTTCAGCAACGGGGCAAGCTTGGATATCAACGGCGATGACAACGCCATCCAGACGACCGCCGGCAGAACTTTCACTCCCGCCGGCCTGAGCAAGTCACTTCTGATCATCATCCCGGCCACGGGTGAGTTTGGTGTGCGCGCGCAGGCTAGCGTCGACGTCGTGCCGCTGTGCAACTCCCTGTTGGGCTGTCCTGTCGGACCGTTTCAGGTCTCGGGAGTCGCCTATGCAAGGTCCGGCTGCAATATTACTCAGCCGCAACTGATCCGCGTCGATAGCTACACTGCCCCGCCATAGCCCGCTAGCCCGGCTCCTTCTCTGTTGAGGCTTGCGCCCCAACTGACTTTTCCGCGGCCACGGGAGCCCTGGACTTCAGCCGATCACTGCTGAAAGGTAGTTGAGGCTCGATCATTGGCTGCGGCACAACTCCAAAACTGGTCCGCATCGCCACCGACGGCTACACCGCTTTCCCTGCCCTTTTCCCAGTCCCCCCACCGCCTTAGCGCGGGCTTTGACCGGAACCTGTCCAAAAACGGCTCGGAAACTGGGTTGCAGAGCGGACGACGGTCCGCTCTAAGCTCTAAGCGAAATGTCGCCCTACGACCATGTTTGTGGGCTCTTTCGCACAATCTGTGGGTAAGTGTGAGCCGTCGACACTCAAAAACACCAAGATTTCCGGACAATCTGACGGAAGCGGTACGTAGTTTTCCTGTATCGAAAAGACGGCAACAGAGAAGAGGAACCCGTACTCTGTGTTTAAGTACGGGTTCCTCTTCTCTGTTGTCGTTTTTCCGCGGCGAA
>JAAYEH010000223.1 GCA_012728855.1 Rhodopirellula sp.
CCTGCCAGGCGGTCGGCCGCGCGATCAGTCACTTCCGCAAGTTTGCGGTGCAAGGGAAGCGGCGGCTCGCGATGGTGCTGGTAACCGATGAGAGCGGCGAGCCGACCGACAACGTGCAGTTCCTGGAAGCCGCCATCAAGGAGGCTCAATCGGCTCAGTGCCGCGTCTACATTCTTGGCCGCGAGGCGGTCTTCGGCTATCCCTACGCCTACATCCGCTGGCGACATCCGCAGACCAACCGCCCGCACTGGCTCCGTATCGACCGCGGGCCCGAGACGGCCTTTGTGGAGCAAATTCAGACCGACGGGTTTCACCGTCGCTGGGACGCCTTTCCCAGTGGTTACGGTCCCTATGAGCAGTCGCGGCTCGCTATGGAGACCGGCGGCGCGTTCTTCCTCCTGCCCAGCGTGGAACCGAACCTGGTGCGGGGCGAGAAGCGCCGCTACGAACTCGACGCGATGCGCGGCTACCGGCCTGATCTGAGGCCTCGCGATAAGATCGTCGTCGACCGCGATAAACACAAGCTGCGGACGGTTCTCTGGAAGATTATCAATGACTTGAATCCGTACCGCGATACCAAGATGGAGATGAAAGAGCATTTCTCGCCCAAGCCGGAGGAGTTCATCAAAGAAGTTCCCATCGAGCATGAAAAGGCGAAATTGTACCTTGCCTATCTGGCCGTGGCTTCCAAGGAATTGGAAAAGGCCAAACGGCTGCGGGATGATGAGCCCGAACCTCGCTGGAAAGCAAATTACGACCTGATGCGGGCGCAGTTGATCGCCTATCAGGTGCGGATGCTCGAGCACGGGTTGTATCTGGAGGAGTTTGTCAAGAAACCGAAGGTGGTGCCGTTGACCAAGCCGCCCAACCTGCGGCTGTACTACTGGGATCTGAACACGCAGAAGGATCGGCTCTCGGGCGACAAGACGGTTCCGATGATCAAGGAAGCGGACGCGCTGTTCCGGCAGGTCATCAAAGACCATCCCGGCACGCCCTGGGCGGCGAGAGCGCAATGGGAGTTGAACCGGGGCTACGGCGTAACCCTCAATCCCTGGTACGAGCCGCCGTACAACGACGTCAAGAACCCCATCCCGATTCCGAAGTTGTAGTCCCGCGGCAAGACAAGCACGTGAGGCTTTCCCGTCCGACTCGGTAGCCCGTGCTGGCCGGAAAGCCTGACGTATGTCGATCACAGGACAAGCTATGTCGCTGGCGGTATGTCTTCTGCGTCTACCGACGAGGTGGGGGCTGGCGGAGCCGCTTCAAATTGCTTCAACTTGATTGAAACCCGTTTGGGTGGAGATGAAGCAACCTTCTTGAGCCGAACGGTCAACACCCCATGAACGTATTCCGCCTCGGCGTTCTCCCCATCCACCGTCTGGGGCAAAGGGATCACGCGGCGAAAATGGCCAAAACGGCACTCCGTGTGGAAGAAGTCTTTGCCGCTGCCCTCCCACACGTTCCGTTTGTCACCGGAGAACACAAGTTGCCCCCCCGAAACGGTTAGGTCGATCTCCTCGGGGTCAACGCCGGGAATCTCGGCCCGAATGACGAACTCCTCTGGGTTTTCCGCCACATCGACCGGTGGAACACAGCCACGCTGCAATCCGAACGGCCATTCGATCCCACTGAGCGGTTCGCGAACATAGCTTTCCAGAATCCGGTCGATTTCCCCGCGTAAATTCGCAAACGACGATGCCATCGATTCACCCTCCCGATGCTTGTTTTTCCGCGGAACAAAACCCATTTCCATTACTTCCTTAGCGGTATGACCAACCTTAACTGCGAGCAAAGGCCATGCCAAGCGTCGATATAGCTGCTGCGCCGGCGCGGTGAAGCGTTTGCCGAAAACCTGTTCTCAAGATGGGTAGAACGCCTGCCGTTATGGCAGCCCATGCCGAGTTTGCGGCTCGTGGGGCTCCGAGTTTCGCCGTTGTGGCACATGGATGGGAAAACTATACTGATACGTTCAGTTGTTTTTCACAGTACTCGTTTTACGCAAACGGAATACCTTTCCAGGAAAGCCATGCGGTTCTCCCTGATCGATAGGATCGAGATTCTTGAGCCCGGTGTCAAGATTACGGCGGTGAAGGCGCTCTCGCTGGCCGAAGAATACTTGGCGGACCACTTTCCGGGTTTTCCGGTGATGCCGGGTGTGTTGATGTTGGAGGCGATGACGCAGGCCGCGGCGTGGCTCGTGCGAGCGAGTGAAGACTTTTCCCACAGCATGGTGGTGCTGCGGGAGGCCAGCGGCGTTAAGTACGGGCAATTTGTCGAGCCGGGGCAGATTCTCCACGTTACAGCGGAGGTGATCAAGCAGACGGAGCGCGACACCACGCTCAAAGCGCAGGGGACCGTCGACGGCAAGACGACCGTCAGCGCCCGGTTGGTGCTCGAGCGCTACGACCTCTCCGAGACGCAGCCGCAGCACGCCGTAACCGACCAATACGTCAAGTCGTCAATGCGGAATTGGTTCCACCTGCTTTATCCAACGGCGGGAACTGCGGAATCGTTGGCGGCCGGCTGACGGGGGCGACCGCTGGAAGTTCGAGGCAACTTTTCCACTGCAACCTATAGACCATGCGACTGCAAGACAAGATAGCTTTGGTAACCGGCGGCAGCCGCGGAATCGGCCGAGCGGTGGTTGAGCAGATGGCCGCCGAAGGGGCAGATGTGGTTTTCCTTTACCGCAGCAATCAGGCTTCGGCGGAAGAACTGGCGGACCGCATCGCCGGGCAGGGCCAAAAGGCGCGGGCGATTCAAGCGGATGTCCGCGATGCCGCGCGGGCCCAGCAGATTGTTGACGAGATCGTCGAACGGGCTGGCCGGATTGATGTCCTGGTCAATTCGGCGGGCATCGTGATGGATGGCTTGTTGGGCGCGATGATGCCCGACCAATGGCGCGACGTCATTGAGACCAACCTTTTCGGTGCCTACCATTATTGCCGAGCCGTCGCCCAGCAGATGCTCTACCAACGGGGCGGCAGCGTCGTCAATCTGTCGAGCACGGCAGCCGAGTTCGCTTCTCGCGGGCAGGTGAACTACGCGGCCAGCAAGGGCGGGATCGACGCCTTGACCCGCGCCATGGCCAAGGAGTTTGCGCCCCGCAAGGTCCGTATCAACGCCGTCGCTCCGGGCATGATCGAAACCGATATGAGCAAGGCCGTCAGAGGCCTGGCCGGCGATCGAATCAAAGACATCATTCCCATGAAGCGGATCGGAAAACCGGAGGAGGTCGCCCGGGTCATTACCTTCCTTGCCAGCGACGAAGCGAGCTACATCACGGGGCAGGTGATCCGGGTCGATGGTGGCATCAGCCTCGGCGGTTACTGAGCGAAGGCCCGCGCAATGCATTGTTTCCACAAACGAGTTTTGGAGGCCCATTGAAATGCCAACGAAAGAGGAAATCTTCGAGAAGATCCAGAATGCGCTGGTCGAAGCCCTGGGAGTCGACGACGATGAAGTCACGCCGGAAGCCACGCTGGTGGGCGATCTGGGGGCCGAGTCGATCGACTTTCTCGACATCGTCTTCCGCCTGGAGAAGGCGTTTGACATCAAGATCCCGCGAGGAGAACTCTTCCCGGAAGATATTCTGACCAATTCGGAGTATGTCCAGGACGGGCGGCTGACCGATACCGGACTGGCTCAACTCCGGGATCGGATGCCGTTTGCGAACCTGGACCAGTTCGCCGGGAATCCGGTGGTGCAGGATTTCGGCAACTTGCTGACCGTGGCCGATATGTGCCGCTTTGTGGAGACCAAAGTGGAAGTCACCGGCTAAAGCGCCGTCGCAGACGGCATCCCGTAGCGAAGAGTCGCCCATGCGCTGGTACTGGATCGATCGGTTTGTCGAGTTTGAGAGCGGCCGGTACGCGAAAGCCGTGAAGAGTGTCTCCCTCTCCGAGGACCACCTTCACGACCACTTTCCGGGCTACCCGGTGATGCCCAAGTCGTTGATCATCGAGGGGCTGGCTCAGACCGGCGGGCTGTTGGTATGGGAACACAATCGCTTTCGGGAGAAAGTGATCCTGGCCAAGTTGCCGAAGGTTCGCTTCTACTCCGAGGCGCTTCCCGGCGACACGCTGGTGTACACCGCCACGATGGAAGCGATTCACGACGCCGGGGCGAGCGTTCGTGGCACGAGCCATCGCGACGGAGTGTTGCACGCCGAAGTGGAGTTCGTCTTCGCCCACCTCAATGCCGACTACCAGGACAAAGTGCTCTTCGAGCCGATGATGTACCGCTGGATGCTGCGGATCCTGCGGGCGTTTGACGTGGGTCACGCCGCCGACGGCGGGCCGTTGCTGGAATCCGCCTACGAAGCGGGCGACGACGCACCCGACAGGGCGGCTGCCTCCCAATCCGAACAGGGATCAATCCAACCTTCGCGGTCGAGGAGTTCGTGATGCGACGGCGTGTTGTGGTCACCGGCATGGGCTGGGTAACTCCGCTGGGAGCGGATATCGAGAAGACTTGGGGGCGTCTGCTGGCCGGCGATTCCGGCGTGGGCATGATCAGTCTTTTCGATGCCGGCAGTTTCCCCACCAAGATCGCGGCCGAAGTCCGCGACTGGAGTATCGCCGACGCGGGAGAAGATCCGCGGCAGTGGGAGCACCAAGGACGCCACACCCGCTTTGCCGTGGGCGCCGCCAAGCAAGCGGTCGCCGATTCCGGGCTCCTCGACGGCAAACTCGATCGCGCCCGTTTCGGCGTCTATACCGGCAGCGGCGAGGGACAACAGGACTTCGACCGCTTTACCCAAATGATGGTGGCCGCCTTGGAGGGCGAGAAGCTCGACTTGGGGAAGTTTCTCAAGAAGGGGCTGGAAATCCTCAACCCGATCGCCGAATTGGAGCAGGAGCCCAACATGCCGGCGGGCCATCTCGCCGCCCTTTTCGACGCGCAGGGCCCCAATATCAACTGCCTGACCGCTTGCGCCGCCAGCAGCCAGGCGGTCGGCGAGGCGGTCGAAATCATTCGCCGCGACGAGGCCGACGTAATGCTCTCCGGCGGGACGCACTCGATGATTCATCCGTTCGGCGTCACCGGCTTCAATCTCCTCACCGC
>JAAYEH010000224.1 GCA_012728855.1 Rhodopirellula sp.
ATGCGTCCCAGGTTGGACTTGCTGGCTATGCGGTTTTTCGCTACGATTCGGCCGCTTTGCTCGCGCCGGGGGAGGGGTTTCCACGGAGCCCGTTTTGTGGGTCGCAAGAATATACGGCTCTATCCACAGCGCTGCGTCTCAACGGCACGTGGGCAAGATCTCGCTCAACTGACCGAGGATAACGAATGATCACAAGAAGTCGGGCACCCGACTCGACGGCGTCTGGATCGCCGCAATCGCCCGCCTTGCTATGGCTGGGAGGCTTCGTTCTTTTCGCGGTTCTCTACCTCGTTACATGCCAGGATGGTCCCGGCTGGCTGGACAGCGGGCGGCTGCAATACCGCGTCTGGACAAGCGACTTCGCAAACGAGAGCCCGATTGTCGTGGCCCATCTGCTTTACATCGCCGTGGGCCACGCCGCGCACCTCATGCCAGGCGCATTTTGTTGGAACCTCAATGCACTCAGCGGTCTTGCCATGGCGGCCGCCTTGGCGAATCTCATGTGCTTGGTGTCGGAGTTGACCGGCCGCCGCTGGGTGGGCCTGTTGACCGCCGGACTGCTGGCGATTTGCCATGCCGTATGGTGGCTGTCGACGATCGCGGAGGTGTATACGCTGACGATGGTCGGGTTGACGGCCGAACTGTGGCTGCTTCACCGGCTGCTGCGGCAGCCTCGACCGATCTATGTGGTCGCTTTGGGGTTGGTAAGCGGCCTGGGGTTGGCAAATCACAATTTCGCGCTACTGCCGCTGCCGGTTTACGGCGTCGTCGCGACCGGTCTGGCTTGGCAAGGTCGCCTGTCGCTACGGTCGCTGGCGGCGGCTGCGGTCGCCTGGATCATCGGTGCAAGCCCGGTGCTCTTTCTTACGATCCGCTTGGCGATTCGCACCGGCAGCGTCGAGGGTGCGCTGTCTTCGGCCCTCTTCGGCATCTGGGAAAATCAGGTTTTGAACGTTGGCGGCGCGTCGCGCTACTTCAAGACGAACCTCGCGTTGATCTCGTTGAACTTCATTTCCGTGATCGGCCCCCTGGCCATTGTCGGCTGGATCGCCATGCGCCGTCGGCTCGGAACGGCAGAGGCGGCCGCTTTCGCCGCCATAACCGTGATTCACATCCTCTTCGTGGCGCGCTATTCCGTGCCGGACCAATTCACCTTCGCACTTCCGGCTCTGGCGATGATTGCCATAGCGGCCGGTCTCGGTATCGATGAGCTTGCCCGGCGCTCGCCCCGATGGCGGCGCGCCGTCGTGGCGGCCTGCTGCGCCACCTTCGTTCTGCAGCCGGCTGCCTACGCAACAGCTCCGCATGTACTCCGGGCGCTGGGAATCTCCGTCCAGCGCGAGCGTCAACTTGCATTTCGCGACGAAGCACGCTGGTTCTTGGTGCCTTGGAAGCACAACGAGGATTCCGCCCGCCGGTTCGCCACCGCCGCCTTCCGGCAGGCCGACCCCAATGGCGTGATCGTGCGGGATTCGTCCGCCGCCGCGGCCTTGCGAATGTTCCAAGCGACGGAGGGCGTATCCCCGGGAGTATACGTCGAGTACTTCGGGCGGCTGGAGGGCCGGCCGCTGTGCAAGAAGGATTTTGACGCGTTCCGGCGGAACTATGCGGATCGGCCTGTGTTTGTGGTCTCCCCTGCGAAGGGCTACACGCCGACGCCTGTGCTTGAGCGAGCGACGTTCCATCGCGAGCCCGATGAGGTGCTTTATCGCGTGCTATGGTCAGACGACCCGGTAGCGGTGGCGCAGGTTTCCGGGAATTCAGCCTCCAACTCCGCTGTACGGTGAATCAAGACACGTAACTGGTCTACTTGAACCAATGCAATCCAACACCATCCGCGAGATCCAGCGACACCGCCGCCCGTGGCCGTCGTCCCGGCCGGCGCCGCTACCAACGCGCCCGCGCGGTTGGAAAGCGATCCGACCCGCGATCCTGCTGGTACGGCCGCAACAGTGGGTCAAAAACGTGCTGCTGTTCGCGCCGCTGCTGCTGGCACATCACTACGGCGATCCGGCCTGTCTGGCGACGACCACCCTGGCGTTCGCCGTCTTCTGCGGGTGCGCATCGTCGGTCTACGTTATCAACGATTGGGTCGATCGGGAAGCGGATCGCCGCCATCCGCGGAAATGCCGGCGGCCCTTGGCCAGCGGGGAGATATCGCCGCAACGTGCGCTGGCCATCGCCACGGTCTTGTGGGCGGTCTCGTTTGCCGTCTCGCTCGGTTTTCTCTCCTGGCGTTTCAACGCCATCTTTGCCACTTACTTCGTCCTGACCAGTCTTTACACCTTCTGGCTGAAGCGGAAGATCATGGTCGACGTGCTGCTGCTGGCCGGCCTCTACACGCTTCGAGTGCTGGCCGGGGGCGCCGCGGCCGGCGTGCCGGTAAGTCAGTGGTTCCTCGCCTTCTCGGTCTTCCTCTTCTCCTCGCTGGCGCTGGCCAAACGCTACGCCGAACTGGCGAGACTGGCCGACGAAAACCAACAGCGCCCTCACGGGCGCGGATACCAGGTCGACGACCTGCAGGTTCTCCTGAGCATTGGGCCCACCAACGGCTACCTGGCCGTGCTCGTGTTTGCCCTCTATATCAATTCCGACGACGTCAGCCGGCTCTATCCCAACGTGCAGGTTCTCTGGCTGGTCTGCCCGTTGCTGCTCTACTGGGTCGGCCGGTTGTGGATGCTGGCGAAACGTCGGTTGTTAAGCGAGGATCCCGTGGTCTTCGCAATTCGCGATCGAGTCAGCCTGGCGGTCGGCGCGATCGCCTGGGGGTTGGCGATGATCGCCGCGCACCAGTGGTAGGGCGGAGAGGGGATGTCCGTGAGGGTGAATGGATTCGCCCCGGGGTGGAATAGATTCCGCCTTACGTCATTGCGGCCGCAACGCCGCGCAAGGAGGATTGCCATGACCCAAAGGTCCGTGCAGCAAGTTCTGGGCGGATGGGGCAACTGCCCCGTGGAAACATGCCATGTGACCAGCCCGGAGAGCCTGGACGCCCTGTCGGAAACGGTCTCTCGGGGCGAGCAGTCGGACTACATCGCTCGCGGCCTCGGACGCGCTTACGGCGACTCGGCGCTGAACGCCGATCGAGGCGTGATCCTTACCCGCCGGCTCAACCGGCTGCTGGCCTTCGATCCCCAATCGGGCCTGCTGGAGTGCGAGTCGGGAGTTTCGTTCGCCGATCTCGCCCGTGTGATGGTTCCACGCGGATGGTTCTTTCCCACCACTCCCGGCACCAAATTCGTGACGGTGGGTGGCGCTATTGCCGCCGACGTTCACGGAAAGAACCACCACCGCGACGGCACGTTCGGCAACTTCGTTCGCCGGCTGACGCTGCTCACCGCGTCGGGCGAGGTGCTGGCCTGCTCCCCGCAGGAAAATGCCGACGTTTTCTGGGCAACCGTGGGCGGGATGGGACTCACCGGCGTGATCCTCACCGCGCAGATCGCGCTGATGAAGATCGAAACCGCCTATTTCGACGTCAGCTACCAGCGGACCGCCCATCTCGACGAAACCCTCGAGCGGTTCGCCGCCACCGATCACGAGTATCGGTACTCGGTGGCCTGGATTGACTGCCTGGCTTCGGGCCGCTCGCTGGGCCGCTCGGTGCTCATGCTGGCCAACGACGGGCGCGCGGACCAACTGCCGCGGCGTCTCGCGCAACGGCCGCTGGACGTGCCCGCGCGGCTGCCGCTGTCGGTGCCGTTTCAGATGCCGGGTTTCGCGTTGAATCCCTGGAGCGTCAAAGCATTCAACGCCCTCTTCTACGCCAAGAACAAAGACCGGAGCACCCTGGTCGACTATAACACGTTCTTCTATCCGCTCGACGGAGTGCAGCATTGGAACCGCATCTATGGCCGCCGCGGATTCATTCAGTACCAGGCGTTGTTTCCCCGCGAGACCTCGCGGTCCGGACTGGTGAAGCTGCTGGAGAAGATCGCCCGATCGCGGGGCGCTTCGTTTCTGGCGGTGTTGAAGACCAGCGGCGAGGCGGGCCCCGGGATGCTATCCTACTTGCACGCGGGCCACACCCTGGCCTTGGATTTGCCCAACACCGGCGCGGACCTGCGACGGCTGGTCCGCGACTTGGATCGGATCCTGTTGGACGAGGGGGGCCGGCTCTACGCGGCCAAGGACGCGCTGACCTCCGCCGAGGTCTTCGCCGCCATGTACCCGCGGCTCGATGAATTCCGGCAAGTCAAGGCGCGGATCGACCCGAAAATGAAATTCGTTTCCTCCCAGGCGCGACGCCTGGGGATTGTGGAGGCAGTATGTCCGAAACCGTTCTTGTCCTCGGCGCCAATTCCGGCATTGCACGATCGCTTCTCCACTTGCTCGCGGCACGCGGCTGCCGGCTGATCCTCGCCGGGCGCAACCTTGCCGAGCTGGAAAAGACGGCGGCCGACCTTCGCATTCGCCATGCCGCGGAGGCCGACGTGGTGCCGTTCGATGCGCTCGATTTCGCCGGCCATGAGGCATTCTTCGCCAGGGTGCTCACCTGCGCCGCTGGATCGCTCGACGGCGTGGTCGCCGCCTACGGCTACTTGCCGGACCAGCGCCGCAGTGAAACCGATCCGGAAGAGACGCGACGCGCCATCGACGTGAACTTCACCTCCGTCGTCTCGCTCTTGAACCTTGCTGCCAACCATCTCCAGCAGCGAGGCGCGGGATACATCGCCGCGATCACCTCGGTCGCCGCCGATCGCGGACGGCAGAGCAACTACACCTACGGCGCGGCCAAGGCGGGCCTGAACGTCTATCTTCAAGGGCTCAGAAACCGCTTGGCGCGCTCGGGTGTCTGCGTGTTGTCGATCAAGCCCGGTTTCGTCGATACGCCGATGACGCAGGGGATCGTCAACCCCAACTCGCCGCTGATGGCCACCCCCGAACGCGTCGCCCGCGACATCGACCGGGCCATTCGCCGTCGCCGCCGCACCCTCTACACACCCTGGTTCTGGCGACCGATCATGGCGGTGATTCGCGCTATCCCCGAGCCGATCTTCATGCGGATGAAACTCTAGCGCTTTGTCCAGCGTGATTCGAGTAACCGTTCACGGGGCCTTTGCTTCCGGATCCTTGGCAGCGCGGACGCGGCGGGGCCAGTGAACGGGAATGCGGCAAGAGGCGGCCTTTGCTCCGCTTGCCAGTCCCTTTTGAACCGGGCACGGCCATGGGAACGGCCGCCAGCATCAGGAACATGAAAACGCCGCGGCTATCGAACAAATTGCCACTGAATTGCGCCCCCACCAGCACATGGGCAAGAGCAGCGACGGTGGCGGCATTCACCCGGCGGCGAACCTTGACCAGGCGTGCGGCGCCCAGAACCATGACTGCTATCAGCAGCAGGAGTCCAATTGCCCCCCCTTCGGTGAACGCTTCGAGAAAGATGTTGTGCGGATAAAAACCGATCGTGGCGACACCGGCGTATAAACCCGCGCCGAACAGAGGCTCTTCCATGCCGATTCGGAAGGATTCCCGGTAAATCCACGCGCGGCCCGAGGTATGCTGCTGCTCAATCGTAAGATCCAGAACCCGTTGGGCAAACACCTCTTGAGCCTGAATTCCCAGCCGCGTCTGAGTGATGGCCAAAGTGCCTGCGATGGCCGCGACGATGAACAGGACCATTTTCTTGCTGAGCGGCTGCCTGTCGATGACCTGAAAGACGGTGGCGGAAACCGCCAGCGACAGTATCGCCCCACGTGAACCGGAGAGCAGAACCAAGAGCACGCCCGTGATTGCGGTAAGCCACCAAACCGGTCGGAGGATTGCTGTTCGATTGGTCTGCGCAAAGTAGATTCCCGACAGCACGAGCAGGCCCATGTTGCGACCAAAGGTATTCGGTCCTCCGCCCAGCGACTGGAACCGCTGGGATTGCGTACCGGCAAAGCTCGCCAGGGCAATCACTCCCGCCAACAGCGCAAACCCCTTCCAGAACTCCACGCGGACCGCCTGCGGCTTCTCGTTCCGGAGCGCGAGAAACAGAATCACGGCGATCAAGGCGTTGAGAAGCAGAGCGAACGCCTGCCTTTCCGCCATTTCCGGATCCGGCGCCCACAACGCTGTAATGATCATGTAGGCAAAGAATACGACCGTGGCCAGAGCCAACGCACCAACGCGTGGATTGTTGGCGGTTCGCCGGGACTTTCGCCACCGGGTGATCGATTGATCCAACAGCACGAGGACCGCCAAGGCAATCACTGCCCAGAGCCGCGGTTGCAGGTGGTAGGCCCGTTCCATGTCAACGCCGATGCGGTTCAGGTTCCACCGCCCCACCAGCAAATAGAAAGCCAGCAGTAGCCCGATCCACATTCTTGTCTTAATCATGGAAACTCATCGATGGGGGCAGTTTACGGGTCGGGAATTTACCAGAAATCCGCCGACGATCGCAAGGCCAACGCAAGTTCCGACGACAAAGCCACTTGAAAGCGTCAAAGTCGCCTCGCGCGGCAGGAGCCTGAGGTTTTCCACCCATAACGCCGCACCAACGACTTGATTCACCGCGTGCCTGCTGCGTTGAAACAGATCGGGCCTGGTTCAAAAACGGGGACTGGCTCCGAGCCAAAATAGCTTCTGCCGGTGAAAAAACACGGTTCGGCGAGGTGCCTGTCCCCGTTTTTGAACCAAGCCACAGATCGGTAAACCAATCCTTGGCGCGAACCCCGTGCGCGCCCCCCGCTGTTGGGGTTCTGTCCCGCGACACCTGCTCTTGCCCGAGGAAAGCGGTTTTAGTAGGGTCCACGGCCCGGCATGTGCTCTCGCGAAAGCGGATTTGTGGACATGGACCTGCTACGACGTGCATTGATGGTTCAGAACGCTTTCTGCCGAACACCCCGCGAGGTTCGTTCTGGCTCGGGTGGTTCATTGCGACAGCCCTAGGCTTGACAATCATTATGTTTATCCCTGCACTCACGGGGTTGAGTGCGAGTTTCGGAGGGTCGGGTCACGACGGCTATCCGCTCGACGGCGTGGTCGCCGCCTGCGGCTACTTGTCCGACCAGCGCCGCAGTGAAACCGATCCGGAAGAGATGCAACGCGCGATCGACGTGAACTTCACCTCGGTCGTCTCGCTCTTGAACCTTGCCGCGGTTCATCTCCAGCAGTGGGCCGCGGGATACATAAAAGGGCCGAACAGAAAAGAGTCCGCTGAGGATCCTAGAATGAAGCGCTCAATGAGGTTTCTCGCTCACACTGGGGGATTGCAGTCGTGTTGAGGGGGAGGCTACACTGGCGGGAAGTGTGGGGCGGTTTTCTAACGACATAAATGGATATGGGCTGCACTGGTGACAAGCCCTTGGCGACAAGAATTCTGCAGGGCAGCGGCCATCGACTCGAAGTCAATCTCGGCGAGTCTGATCGAGCGACTCCGCGGTCGTGATGATGATGCATGGCAGCGGCTTGTCGATCTGTACGCTCCTTTGGTCTTTTCCTGGTGCCATCGCGCGGGCATTCCGCCGCAGGATTCCGCCGACGTGGTCCAAGAGGTCTTCCAGGCGGTGATGCGAGGCATTCCGGGTTTTCGGTATTCTCAGCCGGGCGACACCTTCCGCGGGTGGTTGCGGACGATCACCGACAATAAACTGCGAGACCATTTTCGCAGCCGGGCGGGCAAGCCTGCGGCAAGGGGCGGCACCGACGCTCAGGTCCGGTTTCTGGAAATCGCTGCCGAGGAGTCGGCAGTCTCGCAGGCATCGGAACCCTTCGCGGGCGTCGTGCAGCAGGCACTCCGGCTGATCCGCGACGAGTTTGAACAGCGGACCTGGCAGGCATTCTGGTTAGGCACGGTCGAACAGCGAGGCGCCGCAGAGGTTGCCGAGCAGTTGGGGATGAGCTTGGGCGCCGTGCGGCAGGCCAAGTACAAGGTGCTGCGGAGGCTGCGACAGGAATTGGGCGAGGCGGAATGAGGCTGATCCGCTTTTGTCGCAAAGACTTATGCATTGTCATCGAAAATGGTGTGACGCTCTGCCGTTCTAGGTTTTTGGAAGCCCTAACAAAACGGGGACTGGCTCCGCGCCAAGCTTTCGCAAAACACCCAGAATCGGGATCTTGGAGAGATGCATGTCCCCGTTTCGTCAGGGCTTCTTAGGGGCTTGAAAGCACGCTGGGAGGACCAAGCATGACCGCGGCGACTTGCCCGAGCCGGGAGATGCTCCTTGGCTACCTGACCGGAACCATTCCCGAGACCTCTGCCGATCAAATCGCCGAGCACCTCAACCACTGCGCCCGTTGCGAGCAGACGGTCCGGGAACTGGAAACTCGCGGCGATACGGTCATGGCCGCCTTGCGGCAACCGGCCCGCAACGAGGCCCCAGCCGCCGGGCCGGACTTCCAACGCGTTCTGGAACAGATTCACCAGATGAAGCCCGGCCGGGAAGCCTCCGCAACGGCTCATGGCCGTCCGGCTGAGGCCAAGGAGCCTCACCAATTGCCAA
>JAAYEH010000225.1 GCA_012728855.1 Rhodopirellula sp.
CTTTCTTGGCCGATGCGGGCGACGTGTCATTCGCGGTTCGCATTTTTCGATCGGCAAATCATTGCGGCCAAAGGGACTGCGCGCCCGGGGGCGACGATTCTTGGGCCGCGGCCCGCGCCGCATCGGCCACCATCGCTTTGGAGTGCGCGGGATTTGTCACCGCTTTCTTTGCTCGATTTCTTTCTTGTCCGGAACTTCGACCCGCCGTATACGCATGCTTGGCTCGTTTAACCGCAACGGCCAACGGTCTGCGCGAGGGGGCGGCAACAAACCTCGCCACGACACATCCCGCGCAGGCCGTTGGCCATTGCGGTTAAACGATGTTGGTTGCGACCGAAGACCGCGTTACGAAAGAAGAGAAAGAAAGCGACGACAAGTCGTGCGCACTCCAAATCCTCGATCCAAAGGAATTACCCCGTGCATACATTCGACCGTACGCCTTGCCGGCCGTTGTTTCTCCTCCAGGCCGTTAATGCCTGGAAGTTCGAGGCCTCCCCGCAGCCGTCGCCGCGTTAGTTCGGACGCGGCAGCCGTTGATGGGTGGCCATCGTTCGCTCACCCGGCTGCTGGAGATCTTCGCGCGCTCCTGCGACGTGACGGCGATCTATAGCGAAGGGACGCCTCTCCAAAACGGCGTAATTCAATACGCTCACCTTCCCCGCAAGGCGAGCACGTCGCGGAACGTCGCACAACTCCAGCCCGATCTGCTGCTGGTCTCCTGTGACGTGTGGCCGGAACTGGTCGACGTCCCCTGCCCGAAAATCGCCTATGTCTGCTATTGGCGAGGATTGATCACCGATCCTCGCCGTCCACTCGTCCTGGCGAATAAAATCGTCCTCGGTAAATCAGCGGTCCCCACGCCAATCGCCGATCACTCAAATGGCTCACGAGTTCGGTGGACTAAAGGCGGGACGGCCAGGGGCGGTACGATGCCGCCTGTGACCGCGGCGATTAGCTCCCCGCCGACAGGCGTTGGGTGGACAAAGATCTCGTTCTGGATCTCCATGACATCACCCTCCGCCATCTGTTCGCACGCCATCCGAATTTCGCCCAGGCTGTACGTGCCATTCAAGGCTGAATACAGCGACATTCGCTCTAATTCACCACATTCCTTATCGGCAGCCCCGTCAGTGCCCGGCGGCAGGCGGTGGCCGACTTGGTGCGGATATCGAGCAGGCCCTCCTCGGAGTAAAAGGCGGCGTGCGGATTGATCAGAAGCCGCTCATGGGCCGGATGGCTCGGGTCGCGCCAAGCCACGATCAGCGGGTGATCCTCGGAGGGCGGCTCAATCTCCAGCACGTCGATGCCCGCGCCCGCCAGTTGGCCTGAGGCAATCGCATCGGGCAGGGCCGCTACATCGACAATGCCTCCGCGGGCGGTGTTCACCAGGTAGGACCGCGGCGGCATCAGCGCGATCGTTTCGGCGTTGAACGTATGCCGCGTTTCGTCGGTCAAAGGACAGTGAACACTGACGACCAGCGACTGCCGGAGCAGGTCGTCGAACGATTCCACGCGTCGGATGCCCAACGCCTTGTCGTAGCCGTCCGGCTTGTAGGGATCGTAGAAGGCGACGTCCATGCCCAGAGCCTTCGCCCGCAGGGCCGCGGCGGTTCCAATCCGCCCGAGCCCCACGACGCCGAATACCCGTCCCCGCAGCCTCACCAGGGGAACCGCGTGGTGATGATTCCACGCTCCCTCAGCGGAGCGAAGCCGGCTGTTCATCAGGTGAACGCCCCGCGCCAAGGCGAGCATCATCGTGATGGCGGTATCGGCGACCTCTTCGGAACCGTAATCGGGGACGTTGGCCACCGTGATGCCGCGCTGGCGGGCGAAGCGGTGATCGATATTGTCGATCCCCACGCCGCCGCGAACGATCAGCCGGCAATGCTCCAGCCGCTGGATGGTGTGGCGGGTGAGTGAAACGTCGTGGTAGAGGATGATGGTGTCGGCCGTCTCGATCCGACCGGCCAACTCGTCCTCTGAGTGCGCGCCGAGGGCGACGACCTCGGCGATATCGCCGAGGATCTCGCGTTCCGGTTTCAGATCGTCGGTAATGAAGTCGGGAATGACGGCAAGAAAGCGGTTACTCATCGCGCGGGCGTGCTCCGTCGGCGGTCAGTCGTCGTTCGTGGGGTCGGGATCATCGACCGGGTGGTTCCGTTCGTAGCGCAGAACCTCTTCCAGGGGAATACGTATCCGGTCCGCAATCAGGACAAAGTCGAGTTGCTGGCTGGCGAGCAGCTCCCGCACTGCCTTGTGCGAGATACTCCATCGCCGGGCCAGTTGGTCAAGGGACAATGTTCCCTCAAAATAGGGCTGAAGTGACGCGGGGGGTTTCATTGGGGTCATCAATACACCTCCCTTCGGGCGGGTTGGTTTGGGTCTTTCCCGCCGCGAAGAGTATACACCGCTTTAGTAGGAAAATGAACGGTAATTGGAGCCATCGCTCGCGCGGGGCTGTACTTTCGCCATTTTGGTGTTAGGATGATCGTGTCCAAGGGGTGCCCCAAGGCTGAGAACATACCCTTTGAACCTGACCTGGGTAATGCCAGCGTAGGGAGGACGTTGTGTTAGGGGCCCGCCACGGGCCAGCAAGCGCCGCTCCTCCCCACAATCCGGAGGAGCGGCGTTTTTTGTAGAGCCCGCTTGCCAAGCGGGCTCTGTGTCGGGGAAGGAATTCGTGTGGCAAACGGGATCTGTGTGGCAAGATCCCGCTCGGCAAGCGGGATCTACTGTGAGGAGGAATGACGTGAATCCGATTATTTCCGGCCCCGATGGAATCGAGGTTCCCGTTCGGCGAATACCGCTTTCCAACGGCGAACCGCCGATTGAAGTGTACGAGACCAGCGGTCCGCAAGGTCACGATGTCCGCGGGGGCCTGCCGCCGCTCCGCCAGCCGTGGATCGAAGCGCGTGGCGACACGCAATGGGTGGCTCCCGCCTACCAGGGATCCGACATCGACCTGATTCCACCCGAGATGCGCCGCGCGCAAGTGCTCCGCGGTACGGGCCGCGCGACCCAGATGCACTACGCGCGCCGCGGGATCATCACGCCGGAGATGCGGTTCGTCGCTGCGAGGGAGAATTGCGACCCGGAATTCGTCCGCTCCGAGATCGCGCGCGGGCGGGCGATCCTGCCGGCGAACGTCAACCATCCCGAAAGCGAGCCGATGATCATCGGGCGAAATTTCCTGGTCAAAGTAAACGCCAATATCGGCAACTCGGCCGTCCGCTCCTCGATCGACGAGGAGGTAGAGAAACTGCAATGGGCCACGCGCTGGGGCGCGGATACCGTTATGGATCTCTCCACCGGCGAGAAGATTCATGCCACTCGCGAATGGATCCTCCGCAACTCTCCGGTCCCCATCGGCACCGTGCCGATCTACCAGGCCCTGGAAAAGGTGGGCGGCAAGCCCGAGGAACTCAGTTTCGACCTCTTTCAGCAGACGCTCCTCGAACAAGCGGAGCAGGGGGTCGACTATTTTACGATCCACGCCGGCGTTTTGCTGCGTTACATCCCGCTGACCGCGCGGCGGGTCACCGGCATCGTCTCTCGCGGCGGTTCCATCATGGCGAAGTGGTGCCTGGCCCATCACCAGGAGAGCTTCCTTTATACGCGCTTCCACGAGATGTGCGAATTGTTGAGCCGGTACGACGTGGCCATCTCGCTCGGCGACGGCCTGCGGCCCGGCTCGATCGCCGACGCCAACGACGCCGCCCAGTTCGCTGAGTTGGAAACCCTCGGCGAATTGACCCGCATCGCCTGGGAACATGACGTGCAGGTAATCATCGAGGGGCCGGGGCACATCCCGATGCACTTAATCAAGGAGAACGTCGACCGGCAACTGGAGTGCTGCCGGGAGGCGCCGTTCTACACGCTCGGCCCATTGACGACGGACATCGCCCCCGGCTACGACCACATCACCTCCGCGATCGGCGCGGCGATGATCGGCATGTACGGAACGGCCATGCTCTGCTACGTCACTCCCAAAGAGCATCTCGGCCTGCCCGACAAGAACGACGTCAAGGAGGGGATGATCGCCTACAAGATCGCCGCCCACGCCGCCGACCTGGCCAAGGGGCACCCCGGCGCCCAGGCCCGCGACGACGCCTTGTCGCGTGCCCGCTTCGAGTTTCGTTGGGAAGACCAGTTCAATCTGTCGCTCGATCCGCAGCGCGCCCGTTCGTATCACGACGAGACATTGCCCGCGGCGGCGGCGAAGACGTCTCATTTCTGTAGTATGTGCGGTCCCCAGTTCTGCAGCATGAGGATCACGCAGGATCTTCGTCGCTACGCGGCGGAGAAGGGGCTCGAGGAGGAGGCCGCCTTGGCCAAGGGGATGCAAGAAAAGGCCGCCGAGTTCCGCATGAAAGGCGGAGAAGTCTACTCATAACAACCAATGACCCTGCAACCCCTTGACTACCTGGCGATCGCCGCCTACATGGCGATGATGGCGGTGATCGGCGTGGCGCTGGCAGGCATGATCAAGGATGTGGCGGTCTATTTCAAGGCGGGCGGCACACTGCCATGGGCGGCGGCGGCAGTGAGCAACTACATGTCGATGTTCAGCGCGTTCATCTTCGTGGCCTATGCGGGAATGGCCTACGAATATGGGCTCGTGGCGCTGACCGTCATCTGGTGTACCGTGCCGCCGGCGCTTGTTGCCGTGGCCTTGCTCGCCCATCGTTGGCGCCGCGCCGGGATCATGACCCCCACGGAGTACCTGGAAACCCGCTTCAACTCCCCCGTGCGGCAAGTGCTCTCCTGGGGCGGGATCGGATTCCGCGTGTTGGACAACATGGTTCGGCTCTACGCCATCGGCATCTTCCTCGCCAAGGCCACGCCCCTGTCGCTGCCGATGTCGATCCTCATCTCCGGGCTGATCGTCACACTCTACACCGTGGCCGGCGGGCTATGGGCGGTCGTGCTCACCGACGCGGTTCAGTTTGTCGTGCTCGTCCTGGCCGCCCTGATCATGGTGCCCCTCTCGGTGCAAGCGGCGGGTGGTCTGACCCACATGGTCGAGACCCTACCCGATCATTTCTCCCTGGTGAATGGTCCCAAAGGCGCGCCGCTCTTCCTGGCTGCGTATTACTTGATGGTTCTCATCAAGTACAACGGCAACTGGTCGTTCATTCAACGGTTCTACAGCGTCCGTGACGAAGCGGCGGCGCGGAAGGTGGGGCTGCTGATGGCGGCGTTCTTCTTCGTCTTCCCCATCTTCTACCTCCTCCCCGCCGTGGCCGCACGCATCGTGGAGCCCGGGCTGGAGAACCCGGAGATGGCCTACGTGGCGATGGCGCTGCGGGTGCTGCCGCAAGGCATCATGGGGTTGATGATCGCGGCGATGTTTGCCGCGACGATGTCGGCACTGGATTCCGACTTCAACGTCACTGCCGGTGTTTTCACCCGCGATATCTACCAGCGCATCCTCCGGCCGACCGCCTCGGACCGCGAATTGATGTGGGCGGCGCGGGCGGCAACCGTCGTCATCGGCATGACGGCCGTCGCCGGGGCGCTGTTTGTCGACCGTTTTGGCGGCGCCTTCCAGGCGAACATGGTTCTCACCGGACTGGCGATTCCCCTCTCCGTGCCGTTGGTGCTCGGTATCCTGCTGCGGCGGGCGCGCCCTTGGAGCGCTTTGGCGTCGCTCGTTGTCGGAATCGTGACAGGAGCCGTGCTGGTGTATCACCCGGAGGTGAGTTGGCCCGTGGCCACGCTGACGGTCATCGGCATATCCGTGGTGATTATGTTGGTGTCCTGCCTGTTCCCCAGTCGCGACGCGGATTATCGCCGGCGCGTGGCGGAGTTCTTCGAGCGCCTGGCGACTCCGATCGCTGAAGACGAGAAACCGCAACCCGACGCAGCCTTTCAGCGCTCGTTGACCTTTATGTTGGCTGCGGCGCTCGGCTGCACCGGCCTTTTGTTCACGGCGATGGGCCTGGTCTCGATTGCCGACCCGGCCGGAATGTTGGCCGTGGCGGCCGGCGTCACTTGCCTTCTCTTGTCCGGCGGCTGCCTGATTGCCGTCCGCCGCAAACACGAAACAACGACCACGAACTCTCAACAATAGCTCGAATTCCCGCAAATCTATCCAACCTGTCGGACAACGAACCGATGTCGCCCGCGGTGGATATTTTGGACACCGGCGTCATCTTTTCCGAAATGCACAACGAGGGTATGATGGCGACTATGGACACACTCACTTTGGAAATCCCGAGAGAAATCGTTCAGGCCCTGCGTTTGCCGCCCCAAGATCGGGAATCCCGACTGCGTCTCGAATTGGCTGTGGCACTCTACTCTCAGAACATCCTCGGTGTAGGCAAGGCGGCTGAGTTGGTAGGTTTGCCGCTCCTTCAGTTCAATGAGGAACTGGCCCTCCGCCACGTCCCCATGCACTATGACGAGTCCGATCTCGCGGAGGATGTGGCTTATGGGCGCGGCAGTCAGTGATACGTCGGTGCTGGGCGCGCAAGGGGTCGGGAGTCTTTTTCCGTATCGGCCGCCAACCGCGCAGGACATGCCGAGCGGCGATGAGGCCGATACGGAAAAAGACTCCCGACCCCTTCTTGGCCGCCATTCGTCTTGCGGGAAGCACCGGTATCGAACTCTTTAGTTCGGATTAAGTGGCGTGTAGGAATTGCAAATGAGTCTGTTCCTCTCTAATACCGAAAAACACGCGATCGTTGAGGCACGACATGCCGGCGACGTTGTCCTCAGCCGCTTCTGGACCGCGCTGATGGCAAGAACCTCACGGAGGGCGGCCTCGTGCGGGCTGTTCTCGCTTGGCGAGGACGCGCAGTGGTGGTATCCGGCCGCCGAATACCTCTCCGATGCCGCGTTGGCCTTCGCGTTGCACCCCACCGATGCCTTGCGCTGTTGGATTCGCGACACGGCGCTGGGTATCGCCCGCCGCCCCGAGTCCGACTGGGTAGGGCCGTGGTATCGCGATCACCTCGCGCAGCCTGCCGTAGGCCATCTGGAGACGGCTCATCTTTGCTGGGGGCTCGCTACCGCAGTGGATCTGGCCGCCGAAGTGTTTACCACGGCCGACCGCGGTGAGATCGAAGCGGCTTTGCAGGAGAAAGGAATCACCCTTTGCCGCCGCTGGCTCGAGCGCAACGCGCACCTGGCCAATTGGCGGGCCGTGCTCGCCTCCGGCATGGCCGTCGCGGCGGCGGTCAGCGGCGATCGGGAACACCTCGGCTTGGCTGCGAAGGAAACATTCGTCTGTGCCCAGGCGTATCAGCCCGATGGTTCTTACGCCGAGTCGTTGCAATATGCCAACTACCTCGCCTACGCGCTGATGCTCGCCTATGAAGCGATCCACCGCGCGGCGCCCGAGTTGGACGTCGCCGGGCCGGAGATCTACGCCGGGCTGGTTCCCTGGTTTGCCCAGAGCATGCTCTACGCGGCGCCGTTGTCCGGATGGGGCGGCGAGCCGCGTGCCCGCGCCGTGAATTTTAACGACTGCGGAGCGCTGTTTCGTCCCTCCGGCGACACTCTCTTGCAGGTGGCCGCGCGCTGCCGCGACACGATGCCGCGCGAGGCCGGCCTAGCCCGCGGGCTGTTCGACACGTTCTACGCCTCGGTCCCCTCCCAACAGCCGCACAACCTGGCCACCTTCGGCCTGCACAACGACTGGGGCTTCCTCACCCTCGTGTTCCTGCCGCGAACGGCCGATCCCCTCTCTCCGGCCGAAGTAGGGTTGCCGCCGGTTGCCGGCTTCAGCAACGGCAACATCTTCGCCCGCGACGCCTGGAACGGCCGCACCGTTTTGGCTGCACAAGGAGGCAGCGGGCCACTCTTTGGTCCCGGGCACCTGCACGGCGATTTGAACAGTTTCCTCTTGATCCACAACCGCGAGCGTCTGCTCGTCGATCCCGGCCACAGTTGCTACCGCAATCTCATTCACGGTTTGGAAAGCGCGTCGCAGACCCATAATACCTGCACCTTTCTCGTTGCTCAGGACGCCCTGGGGCTGCAGGAAGACCTCGCCAAGGCCGTCCTGCTGGAACAAACCAATGTGCCCGCGCGAAGGCACATCGTCGACGGCAAACCGGTCGAGCCGACGCAGCCTCGGGGTCGGCGGCTGTTGCTTGAGCAACAAGGCGGCGCGATCGCCATCGGCTCGGACGCCGCTTCGCTCTATGGTCCGCCGATCGAGGAGTTTTCACGGTTCTGGCTGTTCGCACCGCCGCACGTGCTGTTCGTCGTCGATCGCATCCGCGCCGCGGTGCCGGTGCGGACCATTTGGAACTGGCTGCTCAACAATCGCGACGGGCTCGCCGAGATCGACTTGCCCTCCCAGCGCGAGATTGTCTGCCGGCGCCGCCTCTCGGGGCTGAAGATTTTTCACGTGGCGGAGAGCCAACGCGTCGGCCCCGTCTATGCCTATGTCCACGACCGTTATCATCCCGAGCCGAACCGCCCCGGCGAGGGCCAACCGGGCAGCGGCATGCTCTACCGCTGGATGGAATCGGCCGCCCGTGAGTTTCGCATTGCGGTCCATGCCTTTGCGATGGATGACTACGGGCTGGTGGGCGACTGGTCGATTCGGCCGCAAGAAGGTGAGGGCATGGCGTTGGAACGGGCGGATCTTCGCTGGAGTCTGCGTCTGGCCGGCTCCGATCCTCTCCAACTCGACTTGCACTGCCATGCGGATGGACGGCACTGGCGATTGCTGGAGCGCGAGGGACAATTCACGTTTGCACTTCAAGATACGGAATGAATCGGATGGTTGTCACTCTCTTTGACCACGAGACACCCGGTTACGGTCGGGTAAAATCGACCGCGCTTCACTTCGTCGAGGCGATGAAGTTCGGACACGAACCTGGCCGTTACCGCAAGGAGCCCAGCGGCCCCGAGAGCTTCTACGGTTCCTACCACGGCCTTCACATTCTCGACCTCTTCGGCGAACTCGACACCTGCCCGCAAGCCGAACAAGAGGCATGGGCCGATTATTTTCGCGCCAACCAATCCGAACACGGCTTCTTCACCACCGACCGCGATCTCCGCGCCCGCCCGTTGGCCATCGGTGCCTTGGAACCGCACTGGCACGCCACTCGCGGGCATCTCTGGGCCTTGCGGATCCTCGGCCGCCCGCCGCGGTTTCCGCTCACGTTTCTCGAACCACTGTTGGAGCCGCGGGCGTTGTACCGCTGGGTCAAAGGATACAACTGGGGCAACTCGTGGGCGGCGGGCAACCAGGTGCTCGCCTGCGCCACGGCGCTGTTCGCCGCCCGCGATTGGTTCGGCGCAACCGGCGTTGGCGACGCACTGGAGCACGGCATGTACCCGGCCCTGGAAGAGGTCTTCGATCCGCGGACCGGCTACTGGGGCACGCAACTCGGAGCGGATTCGCTCAACGGCCTGTTCGGCACGATCCACGTCACACCGATCTATTTCTCCGAAGGATGGCCGCTGCGGGCATTGGAGCGGAACGTCGATTCCACGCTGGCCTGCCAACTGCCCGATGGATCGTTTTGGCCCGGTGGATCGGATTGCCCCGATTACGACGGCGCCTATATGATGAGCAATCTGGCCGCTTTGACCGACTACCGCCGCGACGATCTGGAAGCAGCCGCGTACCGCTATCTTCAGCACGCGCTGATGCACGAGGATCCCGACGGCTTCGGCTGGCGCCTGCATCGCCGCGACACGGGGCCGGCTCAGTGGAAGTCGCGGCCTCATTGGATCTGGAAACCCGGCGCGAGGGAGGTAACCTGCGAACTTCGCGACGAAGACCCCACGCGAACCCACATCATGCTCGGCTCCTGGTTCTATCCCCTTTCGATTGCGCTGGTCGCTCACATGCTCCGCGACACCGGCTACGAAGGGCCGTACCGACTCAACCCCCTGTCGCTCCACGAGTGTACCGTGTATACCCAATGATCGTGGATTCCCAGCCAATCCCCAACAGGAGAATATCCGATGAATGCCGCCTACTACGAGGGCCCCAAGATAATGCGGGTCGGCGCGTGTGAATACGTCCCGCCGGGGCCAGGCGAAGTCCGCCTGCAAGTCGCCTACTGCGGCATCTGCGGCACCGACGTCCATATCTTCCACGGCCTCATGGACCGCCGCGTCCATGCCCCTCAGGTGATCGGCCATGAAGCTTCCTGCGAAGTCGCGGAACTCGGCGCCGGGGTGGAAGGCGTCGCCGTGGGCGACCGCGTCGTCGTGCGCCCGCTCCAACCCGGGCAGCCCGCTCCCGTCGATCACGGCTTCACCCATATTGCCGAAAACCTCAAGTTCATCGGTATCGACACCCCCGGCGCCCTGCAAAGCTTTTGGACGGTGCCGGCCCACACGCTGCACAGACTCCCCGACGCGGTTTCGCTCGAGCACGGCGCCCTGGTGGAACCGCTGGCGGTGGCCTGCCACGACGTGCGGCTTTCCGGCCTCAAGCCCGGCGAGCACGTCGTGGTCATCGGCGGCGGCCCGATCGGGCTGCTGATTGCGATGGTCGCTCGGCAGAAAGGAGGCCACGTGCTGGTCTCCGAGGTCAATCCGCAGCGCCTCGCGCTGGCCCGCGAATTCAACCTCGCCACGGTCAACCCTCAAGAGGAAGACCTGCTGGAAGCCGTCGGACGGTTTACCGATGCGGCCTACGCGGACATCGTGTTCGAGGTCTCGGGCACCGAGGCGGGCGTAGCGGCCATGACCCAACTGCCGCGGATACGCGGTCGAATCGTGATGGTCGCCATCCACTCCCAGCCGCGGCCGGTCGACTTGTTCCGCTTCTTCTGGCGCGAACTCCAACTCTCCGGGGCTCGCACCTACGAGCCCGAAGATTTCGAAGAGGCCATTCGGCTCGCTGCCGGCGGCAGTCTGCCGCTGGATCGTCTCATCACGCAGATTTCTCCGCTGGAGGAGATCCAGTCGGTCTTCGAATCGATCGATCGCAGTCCGACCGGCATGAAGCATCTGGTTCAATGCACCCGGAGGTAATCCGCCCATGAGCATCCTCGACTGCTTCCGACTCGACGGCAAAACGGCCCTGGTGACCGGGTGCCGCCGCGGCATCGGCAAAGCGATGGCCGCCGCCCTGGCCGATGCGGGCGCCGACATCGTCGGCGTCTCCGCCACCCTGGAAACCACCGGCAGCGACGTGGAAAAAGAAGTGACATCCTTTGGTCGGTCCTTCCGCGGATACGCCTGCGACTTCGCCGATCGCCGCGCCCTCTACGCATGGATCGAGCGCGTCAAAACCGAGTGTCCTCCCATCGACATCCTCGTGAACAACGCCGGAACGATCCTCCGCCAGCCGGCGGCGGAGCATCCCGACGAATATTGGGACCGGGTGGTCGAAGTGAATCTCAACGCGCAGTTCGTGCTCAGCCGCGAGATCGGCAAGGAGATGGTCGCCCGCGGCCGGGGCAAGATCATCTTTACCGCTTCGCTGTTGACCTTCCAGGGCGGCATCACCGTACCGGGCTATGCGGCGAGCAAAGGGGGTATCGGCCAGTTGACGATGGCCCTGGCCAACGAGTGGGCCGGGCGCGGCGTCAACGTCAACGCCATCGCCCCGGGCTACATCGCCACCGACAACACGGCCGCCCTCCGCGCCGATCCCCAGCGGAGTCCGGCGATCCTCGCCCGCATCCCCGCGGGCCGCTGGGGCCGGCCGGAGGATTTCCAGGGCGTTGTCGTCTTTCTGGCGTCACCCGCCTCAGACTATCTGCACGGCACGATCGTCACCGTCGACGGCGGCTGGATGGGGCGGTAGAGCAAGTACGTCAGTTAGTCGATCAGGAAAATGCATCGCCGTTGTATCTTCCTCAGCCGGTTCTAACGCCAGTCGCCGCTGAGAACGAAGGCAGCCCAGAGAAAGGGAGGGCGACGGCCGGATGTCGCCGGCTGGGACCGACCGACAACGGCCATGCCGCGGTCCGGGCCTTCGCGGAGCATCCAGAGTTGGGCCTGGCGAAGCGCTTCCAGCTTGCGGAGCTTCTTCGTCCAAAAGTTCTCGTAGAAATGCTGCATGAGAATGCTGGTAGCTTCGTCATTGACTTTCCAGAGGGTGGCGACCACGCTCCTCGCTCCGGCCACCTGGAACGCCCGCTGGAGCCCCAAGGCGCCTTCAGCATCGACTAACTTTCCCAGACCGGTCTCGCAAGCCGAGAGCACCGCCAGTTCCATGCCCTCCAGATTGAGCGAGGCGACCTCCTCGGCGGTCAACAGGCCGTCGCCGGCGCCGGGCTGGGGTGGCCGGTTCACGCCGGCAAATACCAGCGCCGAGAGAAGTCCGGGATGCAGGGCCGCCAGATCCCCGTCGGCAAGAAGATGAGGTTCGTCGGCGGGAGCGGCCGCCGCGTCGCGCGAGGGGCTAGAGAGGGCGTCTAACGGCGCCGGCGCGAAGAAGCCGTGGGTGGCCAGATGCACAAAACGATGTTGCGGCGCCGTCTCGCGAAACTGCTCTTCCGTGGCGTTGCGACCCCGCAGTTTCTTCACCTCACCGTCTTGGTAAGCCTGTTCGAAGGAGTCTTGCACCACGAGGATCTCGGCCCGCGTGCTTTCCAGACGCGAAAAACGGAATGCCGCGCTGCGGCCCAGCCCCGAACGTTGCTCACCGGCCGGCGCATCTTGCGGCGCATCGTAGTCGACATCGCCCACCAGCAACAGGGTGGCGTCGGCCGCGGGACCGGCCGGCGGGCCGCCGAGCATTTCGGGCAAACGTTGGGGAACGGGAATCACCGCTATCGCATACGTCTCGATGAGGTAGCTTCCCGCTTCGTCGCCGGGCAGGGCCGCCAAGGGAAAACGGGCTAGGGCCCCGTCGGGAGAAACCAGCACGGTGCGGGCACTTCCCAGGTGCTTGCCGAGCGGCTCCCATATTCGCCTGCGCAACTCGCCGGCCGCGGCGACCGCCGCACGGGAGTTGCCATACGTCTTCAGCCATGTTCCGATCGCTTCTTGGATCGGGGCGGCCGGCCCCAGATCCAGCGCGGCGACGGGGCTGCCGCGCCGAACGACAAAAGCGGCCAGGTGGCGCTCGGTCTGCGTCCCTGCTTCCGATTGCGATCCGGACAACACGCGGTCGTACTCGAGGAAGTCCACCAGCACGACGTCGGCGGGCAGGGCGGCCTGCACCACGTCGGGCGTCACCCGCTGGCTGCTCTTGCGAAATGCCTCGCTGCGGCGAGCGAGATCCGCCTCCAGACGCTCTTTTTCTTGCGACAGATCTTCCAAGCGGGTCCGCCACGCTTGCTGTTGTTCCGGAACCGGAACCGCGAAGGCGAGGGTGGCCAAACGTCCGGTTGTCTCTCGAAGTTCCGCCAGCAGCGGCGCCAGCTCCGGTTGGGCCGCGGCAAGCTTCGTTTGACGCTGCCGAGAAAAGACCGTTCCCTTCCAAGTCAGCACGGAAGCGTAGGCTTGCGCGCCGTCCCCGTCCGGACGCAGGGCCATCGACAGGTAGCCGTCCAGCGTTTGACGGAAGGACCGCACCATGGCCAACTGCTGCCGCTCGGAAAGAACTGCAAAGCTATCGTCGAGCAGACCGCCGACGATTTCCAGCGCTTGCTGATAAAGCGGGTCGGCCTTGTCGTACTCGCCCAGCGACCGGTAGGCCGCGGCAAGGTTGTTGAGGCTGACGGCATAGCCGGGATGTTTTTCGCCGAGAACCTTGCGGTTGATGTCGACCACTTGCCGGTAGAGCGGCAACGCCGCTTCGAGCCTTCCCGTCGCCCGATACAACCCGGCCAGTCCGTTGAGGCTCTCGGCGTAGTCGGGATGTTCGATCCCCAGAATCTCGCGGCGGAGGTCGAGGGCCTTCTGGAAGAGCTGCTCGGCCCGGGCATGGTCGCCTTGCGCCTCGTAGAGGCCGGCAAGATTGTTGACGCTGAGGGCATAGTCCGGGTGCCTGTCTCCGAGGATCTCTTTGCGAAGCTGCAATGCCTGGAGATAAAGGGGCTCGGCCCGTTCGTAGCGCCGGAGCATGTAGTTCAGCCCTGCGAGATTGTTCAGCGCGGTTGCGTAGTCGGCGTTGTGCCGCCCCATGCCGTCCCCGATCACCTGCAGGGCTTCGGCGAGCAGCGTTTCGGCCTTGACCAGGTCGCCGGTCGACTGATAGAGCCCCGCCAGGTCGTTCAAAGTCCTCGCGTATCCGGGGTGTTGGCGGCCAAGCGCTTCCCGGTTGATCTGAGCGGCTTCCCGCAACAGCGGTTCGGCTTGGGCATAGTCGCCCGAGGCCAGGTGCAGGTTGGCGAGATTGCTGAGGGCCGCGGAATACTCCGGGCTTTTTTCGCCCAGGATCTGCCGGCGGGTTTCCAGCGATTTCTGTGCGGGCTCAAACGCCTCGCTCGTCTTGCCTTCATGATAAAGTCGGCGTGCCTCGTCCATTTGTTTCGAGGCGGTTTCGAGGCGGTCCAATTGCTGGGGCGGGAGCGAAGCGCACAGCCGGCATGTTTCCAGCGCCCGCCGCGCGTCGGCCGTTTGCCAGTCGTCCGGGCCATACTGCCGAGTCATCGCATCGAGCACGCGCCGCCACCGCGATTCGGCCTCGGAAAATTGGCGTTGTTCCTCGTGGGTGCGGGCGATGCAACTGAGAATATAGACGGATTGCGGACTCGCCTCGCCCGAAAGCTTCTGCTGGAGCACCAGCGCCTGCTCGAGGGAAGCAAGGGCTTCTGCCGGTTTATTCTCCTGGCCGAGGCGCTCGGCGTCGGCCCAGCATGCCTCGAAGGCTTGGCGGTCTTGTAGCGTGGCAACCGTTTCCGGCTCGGCGGCCGACACCGTGGCGGCCCCTTGCAAGACGACAGCGCAGAACAACATGAGTCGAATCAACATCGGCAGAGCGCAATTACTCATTGAGGGTCCACGACCAGCCGCACGATCCGTTCGGTGACGGCTTGCTGCTGGTCCCGCGTAATCACCATGCCACGGACGTTCTCCTGCCACTGCTGGCGCTCCTCCGGCGTGGAGTAGACGACATAAGGCCCATGCTGCTGCCCGGCCGGCACCGACCACGACTTGGTCGAAGCGACCACGTGCAGGTATTCCCTGCCTTTGGTGGTTGTGGCCGTGATGTCGTAAGCCTCCTCGTTGCCTTCACCCGGAACCGTGCGAGGCTCGCCCGCGGCCAAGTGCGGATCGTCCTCGTACTCATTCGGAAACAACTGGGTGATCTGACCGTCGCCGCCGACATGCCAGATTCCCACCGAACAATCCCGCCCGGCCGACACGCGAAACACCACGGGTCGGCCTTCCGTCAGCCGCACACTTCCGGAGCGGTCCGCACTTGCGCCGACGACTTCGAACTCCAAGGGGAATTCGTGCCGCAAGGGCCCGGCGACGTAATCGGGCAGGTCGGGCTTGCGGAGCACGCCGCTCGACCAGACGGCCAGGATGATGACCAGCGCCAGCACTCCGCCGGCCAGCGCCATCGGCCAGCGGGGACGGGCCGCGCGACGCAGCGCGGTTGCCATCTCGGCCGCATTCGAATAGCGAAGGGCGGGATCGGCCTCCAAGGCCCGCAGGCAGACCCGTTCCATTCGCCGCCCGGCGCCGTGGATCGCCGTGCGATCGAAGTCGCAACGGGCCGCGCGGTCCAGCAGCGACGCGGGGCTTTCCCCCGCATACGGCGCCTTTCCAGTAAGCAGATTGTAGAAGACGGCGCCTAGCGCGAAGATGTCGCTGCGATGGTTCACCGCCTCGGCATCGCCGCGAGCCTGTTCGGGCGACATGTACTGAACCGTGCCGGCGATACTGCCCGATTCGACCGGGCTTTCGCTCCAGCCGTGGCGGAAGCGGGCCAACCCGAAATCGATGATCCGCGGTTCGCCCTTGTCGTCGATGAGGATGTTCGTCGGCTTGAGATCCTGATGCACGACTCCGCGGGCGTGCGCCACGGCCAGCGCGTCGGCGACCTTCGCCACCAGCAGCGCGGCCTGCCGGGGAGAAAAAGGATGCTGCTCGGCGTATTGCCGAAGGTTTCGTCCGCGCACGAATTCCATCACCAGGTACGGCCGTCCTTGGTCGAGATCGAGATCATAGACCCGGGCGAGATTCGGGTGATCGAGTTCGGCCAGCAGCTTGCCTTCCGCGATGAGCCGGTCTGCCTCGGCGGTTCGTTCATCAACCGCCCGGTGACCGAGCTTGATCACCAACTCCTTGTCCAACGTGGGATGGACTGCTCGGTAGACCGTCGCCTGGCCGCCTTCATCCAACGCAGCGATCACCCGATACTTGCCGATGAAGTCCCGAACCGCAGGCTTGGCTTTTTCGCGCGGTTCGCCGGGCAAGGTCAACGGCAACGGAGTTGGCTCTTCCGCCGTGGCGCTATGGCCGATGAGCGTATCGTCTACCGACTGCCGATCGACGTCTTCCAGCGCCTTTCTCAGCGCCGGCGCCTGGGAGGGAAACCGCTGGAAGTAGGAGTCCTTGTCGGCGACGGCGCCGAAGCGGCGACGCACGCGGTATTCCTCCGCGATGACGGCGACGGCCAATCGATCGTGCGGCCCCAATTCGACAAAACGTACCAGGTAATCTTCCAAAAGCGGTCTGGCGGGCAACGCCGACGCATCTTCCGAGCTGGCAGATCCACGATCCTGATCGGCCCGTCGCCAGCGATACCAGAGATCGAGCATCACGAGTTCTTCGAGCAACTCACGCCGGGCGTTGGAACTGCGCGACGTCGTGCTGTTCTCCGGACCGGAGGTCGAAGGGAGGTATTCCTCGATCCGCGGACGCGATCCGCCGCGCCAAGCCGATTCAAATCGATCGAGGATTGCCTCGAAATCGAGAGGTTGAGGCGTCTGTTCAAGTGTCGGGGATTTGTGGGACATCGGCTTACCAGTATTATTAACCCACCGGATTTGGTCCATTCTAGCATCGACGAAGAAGGGGTCGGGTGCTTTTTCCGGCATCGGCCGCCGACTGCGAGGGACATGCCAAGTTTATTATGTCGAACCGGCCCCGTCGGCCGACAAGACAATTGTACGCCGCAGCAGCCTGTTGCGGACGGGGTATCCCACACTATAATCGGTGGTAGGCGGAACAAGCGGACACCGAGAGGCCCTGACAAAACGGGGACAGGCACCCTCGCATTGCTTCGCTCGCCGAGGTTTTTCACAAAAGCCGGGAGCCAGTCCCCGTTTTGTCAGGGCGTTCAAGTTGTGCCTGGGAAGGCATTTCCGATGGCCGAAGATGAAGTGACCCTCTGGCTTGGCGGACTCGCCAAGGGCGACAATGCGGCGATCCAGGAGATCTGGCAGGCCTACTACGATCGTCTCATCCGGCTGGCCCGCAAGAAACTCGGCGACAGCAGCCGGCGCGCGGCGGACGAGGAAGATGTCGCACTGAGCGCATTTCACAGCTTCTGCCGGGGGGCGGCGGCTGGCAAGTTTCCGCAGCTTGACGACCGCCACGACCTCTGGAAGCTCCTGGTGACCATTACGGCTCGCAAAGCCTCGGCGCAGTTGCGGCGAAGCCATCGTCAGAAACGCGGCGGAGGGGGCGTTCGCGGCGAGTCGGTGTTCGTCCGCGACGACTCTTCGCAACGCGGGGCCGGTATCGACCAGGTGCTCGGCCAGGAACCGACGCCCGAACTGGCCGCGCTGGTCGCCGAACAGTGCGAACATCTGCTGGGCCGGCTCGAGGACGAATCCCTGCGGCGGATCGCGCTGCTGAAGCTGGAAGGCTACAGCAACGACGAGATCGCCCAGCAGTTGGATTGTGCCCCGCGGACCGTGGAGCGGAAGCTGGCGCGAATTCGCGAAGCATGGTCGAACCCGTGAGGTCGATCGAGTTCCGCGGGCCGGTCAATCGCTCCCGACCGAAACCACTTCCAAATCGAAGACCAAGGTCTGGCCGGCAAGCGGATGATTGGCATCGATCAGCGCCGTCTCATCATTCAGTTCCCGAATCCATACGGGGATTTCCTGATCGCCCTGGACGGCGCGAAGTTGGTCTCCCACGTTGACCTCTTCAGGCAACTGCTTTCGCGCAATCGTCTGCTCCAGGGCCGGATTCCGCTGGCCGTAGCCTTCTTCTGGCGGCAGTTTTACCGTCTTCTTCTGGCCTTCCTCCATCCCGACAACCGCATTGCTGACGCCGGGAATCACCTGCGGCCCACCGGCTACGAATTCCAGGGGAGCGCGTTGGGTCGACGTGTCGAAGACTTTGCCGTCTTCAAAGCGTCCCGTGTAATGGATACGGACAAGATCTCCCTCAGAGATTTGGCTCATGGGATATCTCCCTTCATGGGTTCAGGTCTGCGCGTCTGGAGTATGCCTGGTGAAAGGGTACGAGCCCTTGCCGCGGAAGTCAACCGCATGAGATTCGCGTGGAAATGGTGGGTGCAATGGGGCAATTAGGCTCTATAATTGGCGAAATCGGGGGGCAAATAAGAGTCAGCAGCGTCGTGGCTGCTTGTGGAGGGCTGCGGTCGAAGTTTCAGTTCGCGTGATGGGGCGACGTTTCGTAATGGCGGGGGAGAAGATCTTCGCCGAAGTCGCCGTCGAATTTCCGCCAGACGGTATGAACGTGATTGGCGTCGTTCTGGGTGTTTTCGTTTCCCTCGCATCGTCGCGGACGGCTTCCAACGGCGTTTCGCCGCGAGGACAGCATTCCACCTCGTGCGAGTTCTCGGCAACCACAAAGTCGTCGCTATTGATCGCGCAAGCGTCGCCGCTGTTGTAGCAATGGGTTAAGTGCAGAAAACCTCCATGCTTCCGTCAATGGCAAATCGGACGTAAAGCCAGGTCTTTTAAGAAGTTAGATCAATACCCCGAGGTTTTGACTTCTGTCGGTGGCGTCTATAAAGGAAGAAAAGAAAGAAAGCGGTGACGAGTCACGCGCACTCCAAAGGGGACGCACCGCGACGCGGTTGACACTGCAACTGGACGCCTACTTCACCTTCACTTCCAGAGCGGCGGAAGCTGGCGATCGATTGCCCCAGGCGTCCACCGCGCGGACCCGATAATACACGGGCCGCCCTGCTTCGAGCCCGACGTCGTAGAACACCGGCCCGGTCGGACTGCCCAGGAGCGTCTCCGCTTCGGCATCCAGCGCCTCCGTCTCGCAACGGTACACGTTGTAATACGACACGCCCTGCGGCGCAGAGACGGGATCCCATGCCAGCTTCACGCAAGGCGTCTGCCCGCGGATCAGTTCGGCGGCAGCCGGTTCGTCTTCCGGCCCGAATTGCTCGACACGCAGCCCCTGCGGCGCCGGCGCCAGGTTCTCCGGCGTCTGTCCCCGGCCGTGCGGTACGAAATCCAGGTCGTTGGTGACAAGAATATGATCCATCGCGATCCCGGCGTCGCTCGTGGCAACCGCCAGTTCGGCGACGCCCGCCGATAGCCCAACCACGCCACTATCCAACGCGACCCATCGCCAGGGAAATCCTTCCACCGGAATGACTCCCGCCTCTTTGCCGTCGATCCGCACTGTGAACCGGCCGCTGCCCGCCTCGCCCGTCAAAGGCCACCCTGTCGTATAGCTGCTACGTTCCAAAGCTGACATCCCGCGCACTCTGGCCAGAATGCGGACAGGCCCTGCTTCCGGGATCGTCATCGGCATCGCCACCGACCCGTGGAGTCCGTCCTCCAACTCACGCCTGTAAACCAACGCCGGGTCGGTGATGGCGACGGCATAACCATCGCCGGTGCCCGCGGGCTCGAAAAAGGGAACCATCGGTGGCACGATCTTGCCAGCCGCCGGTCGATAGAAATGCCGAAAGACCTTGTCACTCCCTACTCTTGCCTCGTTGGAAAACATCCGGCTCTCCAGGCCGGAATACTCCACGGAAGTCAAGACATAGAATCCGTCCCCATCCGCCGACAGCTCATAGCGAGTCCCCGACAGCAATTCCTCGCCGACCCGTTCATAGCCCCGCCCGCTTTCTCGAGAACGGTAGAGCCGGAACCCTCGGATCTCCGCATGGCGAGGAGGCATCTCCCAGACCAACGCGCCCCCTTCGCTTCGCAAATTCACCGGCGGCTGTGGATAACGGACCACCGCCACATAAACGTCGCCCCACTTCCGATCCGGATCATCTCCGGTCAGCATCGACGAGAAGTAGACCACCTTGGTGAAATCCGCGCTGAAGGTCGGCGCTGGCCTGAACATCGGCTTGTGATAAGCGTCCGGATTCCAGCGGGTCTTGTAGCGCATCGCATAGTCGTGGAAATTCGTCAAGGCCACCGTCCACATCGTGGTATGCTCCAGATCCAGCATCACAAGCGGCGACGCCGGTTCGCAGTGGCTCGCCACCACCGCATAGTCCCGGTCTCTGCGGAATTCATGCGGCCAGGTAATGCGGTCGAATCCGGGAAACGTGCCGATCCAGCGGACTTGCCCGTTATAGGGGCAGTTGACGTTGACCGTGCTGCCGCCGGCGAAGCTGCTGTGCATGCCCAGAGAACTCATGTGGATCAGCGTGTCGTCTTCCAGAAGCAGGATCGCATTATCGCCCGACCAGGGGAAGCCGGCGGCGAAATTCCACCAGTTCGCCGAGGGCTGCGGCGTCATTCCCGTCTGGCTGGAAACGAATTCGGTGATCGAGGCTTTTGGATGGAACACCACCCGCAGCAATCCGCGCTTGTCGCCTTCGGTAAGAGAGAGCGCCCAGACCTGATAGGGATTGGTGGGGTGGTCGGGGAAATGATCCCGGTTGATTTCGAAGAGGAAATACCGGTTGCCGTCGCGGTCCACCGCGTCTCGCCAGTTGTCGCCGGCTTTCCCTCCCACGCTGGACATGTCCGGGTAGAGAGCATCTTCTTTCGGCTTCGCGGAAACACTCCGCACTGCGTAGGTGGTAAAATGTTCTCCCTCGACGTTGGAGCGTCCCAACAAGCGGTTGTCTTCGGAAAGCCACACCAGCGTCTCGTGGGTGATCTGCCGGATATTCGGCCCTCTGCCGCCATACGTTGCAATGCCAGGAAAATGGACGATACGCCATCCGCTGCGGGAAGGCAACTCGATGCGATGGGTCTGTCCGGTCGCCACATTGACCAGTTCGATCCCCGCCGGGCTCCGCGAAGCGGCGATCCAGTCCGCTGGTTCCGCCCCTGCGGGCAGGCGCTTCTGCTCCCAGGGGAACAGCCATACCAGGCTTTTCCAGTTCTCGTTCAGATGTCGTGCTGAACCGTCGGTTCTGAGAAGCCCCCGCGGCGATCTCCGCGTGCCGATATGCAGGTACTTGCCTTCGTGACTAAAGTCGGGATGACCGACGTAGCTATGGTCGACCTTCCCCTCCTGAGTCATCAACCAGAGTTCGGTCCCGAGGAAGGCGTCGTTAAAGACGACCTTTCCCGGTCGGCTCCAAGCGGGAGATGCGTTGATCCGCTTCATGCGATGCAACGGATCGACGGGCAGCGTTTCCGCCCACCGCTCTGAGAGCACCGTATCGCCCAGGCGAATCAACTCCACTTTCTTCACCGAAAGTCTTGCCGGCAGCCGCGACGCGTTTCCCGTGGCAGGACGCGCCAGGTAGCGAAACCCGACGAGAGTCGCTTTCCTGGAATCGCTGTCGCCAAGCGGCACATAAAAAGGAAGTTCCACCCATTGGTAATCGTCCGACACGGCGACGGGCATTCGCGTCCGCTCCGCGAACAGGTGGATTTGAAACACGTTGGTTTTCGCCAGCGCGCGGAGGAGATAGTGGCCGGGAGCAAGGCTGACGGTCTGGGTCAGGCCTTCAGGAGAATAAAGGTTCTCCAGCACCACCGCCTCTTCCTTGTTGTCTGCGGTCAACGTCGCTTCCATCGGCCGGCTTCCGCCGGCAAGTTGCCATCCCAGGATCTTGCCATTGACGACGATCAATTGGGGGTTCGTCAGAAGCCGGGTGTCGGAGGTCGCCGGCGCCGGGTCCGAAATAGCCCGTTGATATCCCAGGCCGGCGCTGGGCCCGCCGTCCCTCACGTACGAAGCCAGGGAGTATTCGAATACGCTCTGTCCGTCTTGCTGCCGCGGGGTCATTTCGGCGACGAGATAGAGCGATTCTTCTCGAATCATGACGCTGCACGCGCATCGGCGAGCGGTGCCGTCCGCTTCGAACACGTCGAGCCGGGTGCTCTGGTGATTCGGGTCGCCGTCGAGCAGCGTGAACATCGAATCGACGCCTTTGTGAATGCCTCCGTCGCGTCTTCCCGTCTCCTCGTCGCCGTCGGCCTTGACGTAGAGATGAAACACATTGCTTGCCTTGCGGATCGGCCGCGTGAACTCGAACTTGAAGGCGCTGCGGTTTTTCGCCAAGGGGAAGTGCCAAATGGCGCGAATGGCATTGAGGTCAGGATGCATTTTCTCCTGTTCTTGGGCCTTTTCATTCGTGCCGATGAGCGTCCATCGATAAGCGTGACCGGAATCCGCCGGCCACAGGATGTTGAATTCCGGGGGCAAGTCATCGGCCGGGGCTGTTTGCCCTATTTCCTCCGCTGCGCCGACGGCGCCGAGGGCCAGAAGGACTGGAAACAGAGCGAATACGCCAAGCGAGCCGTTGTTCGATTTCACGAACAAGGCCCCTGGGCGCCGCGCCGGATGGGCAAGCAGGTAAGATCTCAAGTTCTTCCATCCCATGCCGTTCATTGCTCTCTCCCGGATGCCACTGTTCAAAAAACGCCTTCACTGCTGAAGCCTATCGACCCGACCAAAAGCGAGGCTCACGCGCAGTATGTGCCACCGCGATAACGACCCAACCTGTGCCGTGTTGCCGGTAGATTATCTTAAACGGGAAGTCTCGCATCAGGTAAAAGCGGTGCCGTTCGTCGCATCGCGGAAACCGTTCGGGATCCGAAGCGATCGTCTCAATCGCACGGTCAAATTCAGCTTCGAAGCGTTCCGCCGTTTGGATGCTGCGGTCAGCGTACCACGACAATGCCTCGGCGTAATCACCCTCGGCGGCCGAACTGACAACCAGGTTAACCATCCAGTCCAGCTTTGCGACGTGCGCGTTGGCGAACCTCAGACCAAGGCGAAGCCGTCATCCGTCCATCGTCGTACGCCTGGCTGCGCCGCCGTACCTCGGTCATCCAGTCGGAGTCCGGCGGTGTCCAATCCTCGGGCGATACTGTCTCCCACAACAAAGGAATTAGTTGAGCGCGTTCCTTGGAAGGGAGGGCCTGTGCCGCATCCAGAATTTCCTGCATGGTCGTCATTTGCTAAATCCTCCGTCTGCCCGTCCAATGGTACGGATGTTCGACGCCGCAGTGGCGACGAAACCAGTCGTTTCATTATCAGTGAATTCTACCACCCTGCCCCGCCAGGCACCACACGGCCCGGCGCGCGTCGCACGGATGCGGTGGACGAACGGACATTTGCTTTTTGGCGATGGGCATCGCTTCGTCACTTCCGCGGGATTGCCAGGGCATCGACGATCTGTGCGGACGGCACGCCCGCGCGGGTGATCACAAGCTGCGGCCAGCGGGTGTTGCCCAATCCGGTGCGGTGGTCGTCCGAAGAGACCTGGAACATTACGCCCGCGGCGGCAAACAGCTTGACCATCTCCACGTACTGCGCGGTGATTTCGCGCGGCGGAACGCCGGTCTTCTGAAACCAGAAGATCATGCTGTTGATGATGTCGAACACCTTTCGCTTCTCGGCCATCTTGGCGGCCAGCTCTCTGAGGAGTCGCTCGGGATAGTCGGCCGGGGCGGCAGCGGGCGTCGTATTGCCGGTATTGAACGGGTGGGCGATGGCATCGAGGTAGTCGACGTCGCACAAGCCCAAATACGTGCGGATCACGTTCTCCATATATGCCTGCTTGTCGGCCGGCGTATGGCGGAGAGTGCCTTCGGAATGTCCGCTCAGGTCGCAAAGAACCCATTCCAATCGTTCGGCGTGACGCGCGTCGATGCTGATCCGCCCCGTTGCGTCGAGAACGGTCGCCTCGACCCCTTTGATGATCCGGCAATCGTCCTGACCGGCGCGTTCGCGCTCGATCTGCTCCAGGTAGGCGTCAAGCTGTTCTTCGGAGTCGTGCAGTTTGCTGCCGGGAACGTAATGGTCGGTCACCGCCATCGCGTCCAGTTCGTAGGCGCGGGCCTCGAGGACGTGCAGCGGCAGCGAATGGGCGCCGTCGGACCAGGTGGTGTGGCTGTGCAGGTCGTGATTGATCCAGCCCTCCAGCGGCCCTCGGTCGGCTGCCAGGACGGACTTGTGCGATACGGCCAATCCGGCAGCGCTGAGGGCCGCGGCCGATTGCAGAAAGCGGCGACGGGAAGAATCGGTCATGGCGATTTCTCTTTGGTTCTATCCGCGCTTCGAAGTGAGACAATCGTTCAACCGCAGGCCCAACGGGCCGCGCGCGCTCAACGCCCAGCCCGTTGGGGTTAAACGAGGATGCATCACGCTATCGCTCTTTGTTTCGCCGTCCATGATATGCGATGGAGAACAGCGCGGCAACTTGCCGGCGCGCATGCGACGTGATTAGAACGCGGAATCTCACGGCTTGCCACGCCGCGATCTCAGTAGGCGTTGCGGTGGCGAAGGCCGCACCAGAGGGTCATCGCCAGGATCCGCATGTCGAGCCCCAGCGACCAATTGGCGATGTAGTACAGATCGCATTGCACGCGGTGCCGCAAGGACGTATTGCCTCGCCAGCCGTTGACTTGCGCCCAGCCGGTAATGCCGGCTTTCACCTGGTGACGCTGCGTGTAGTTGGGGATCTGGTCGCGAAATTTCTCGACAAACACACCCCGCTCCGGCCGTGGGCCGACCAGGCTCATGTCGCCGGCCAGGACGTTGAACAACTGGGGCAGCTCATCGAGGCTCCAACGGCGCATCACGCGGCCCAGAGCCGTGCAGCGGTCGTCGTCGCGGACCGCCCAGACCGGCCCGCTCTGCCGCTCGGCGTCGATCCGCATACTGCGAAACTTGAGCATCGAAAACGCCCGGCCGCCCAGTCCGGTCCGCATCTGCCGGAACAAGACGGGGCCCCGACTGCTCAGCTTGACGGCCACGGCCAGCGCGGCCATCAGCGGCGCCAGCAGCACCAGCGCCGTGCCGGCTACCGCTACGTCCATCGCCCGCTTCGCCGCGTTGGCCCATCCGTAATGCGGATTGCGGCGGAGACTGAGGAAAGCGACATCGTCGATTTCCAGCATCCGCAATCTCATGCCGGCCAGATCGGGGACGTCCGGCACGAGTTGCACCTCGACCAACAGATGGGAGACCGCCCGATAGACCTCGGGCAGTTCGCCGGAACGAGCCAGCGGCAGCGCCACAAAAACGTGGTCGATCTTATGCTCTTCCACGATCTGCTCAATCTCGGCGATGGTCCCCAGTCGCGGCAGGAGCGTTGGTTCGTGCTTGCCGGGGTTGTCGACGAAGCCGACCGCTTCCAGGCCGGTCCAACCGTTGTTGCGGATCGTCTTGGCGACCAATCGGCCCGTGCGACCGCTGCCCACGATCAACGCCCGGCCGTAGTTGAGCCCCTTACCACGGAGGAACTTCAGCGCGCGCCAGATCAGCCGCCGTGCGGCGGTCAGACCGCCGGCGTTCAACGCAAGAAACAACGCCAGCGCCAATCGCGACTCGTACAGATCGCGGCGATAGAATGCCGCTGTCACGGCCAGCACGAACAACAGCCCGCTGGCCCGGCAGACCGTGCCCAATTCCCTGGGCAGCTCTCGCAGTCGGTGAATCTCGTAGAGCCCGCAGAATCGGTAACTTACCGCCGCCAGCAGCAACACCAGCGGCAGAGCCCCGAGCATCAGGCGGGTCTCGGGCACTCCGCCAGGAGAAGGCAGCCATGCGAAGCGGACCAGATACGCCGCGACCCAGGCAACCGCCGTCACCGCCAGATCGCAGGCCAAAAAGACGACGCCCAGCTTGTTCCCGTGTCGACGATACATCGCTCGCTCAACTCCGCCGTGAGGCAAAGAAAATAAAGCGTCTTGTAGCCGATCCGGGCTTGGCGGGTCAAGGCGACTTCACGACGAAATTCACCATCCTCCCCGGCACGACAATCGTCTTGACGATCTTCTTTCCCGCCAGCCATTCGATCACGCGGTCGTTGCTTGCGGCCACCGATTCGATCACGGCCTGGTCGGCGCCGGTGGGAACCTGGATTTTGGCGCGGAGCTTACCGTTGACCTGCACCGGGATCTCAACGGTCGACTCGAGGATTGCCGCTTCGTCGTACTGCGGCCATGCCTCGTAGGCCAACGTGTCCGAGTGCCCCAGCACGCGCCATAGCTCCTCGCACAGGTGAGGGGCATAGGGCGAGAGCAGCAACACGAGCTTCTCCATCGCCGTTTTCGGCCGCGGATCCTCCTTAAGGAAATAGTTGGTACACTCCATCATGCGGGCAATGGCCGTGTTGAAGGCCATCTGCTCCAGATCGTCGGACACCGCCTTGATCGTGCGGTGGAGCATACGGTTCTGCTCTTCGCTGGGCGCGACCTCCCGGACCGCGGCATTCAGCCCGATTTCCTCGGCCCGCTCGTCCACGATCATTCTCCAAACCCGGTCGAGAAAACCTCGCACGCCATTGACCCCATCCATGCTCCACGGTTTGACCGCTTCCAGCGGGCCCATGAACATCTCGTAGAGCCGGAGCGAGTCCGCGCCGTAGTTCTTCACGACTTCATCGGGATTTACCACGTTGCCGCGGCTCTTCGACATCTTGTAGGCTCGGCTCTCCACTCGCACCGTCGGATTGGCTTTCAAGACGAACGTGTCGCCCTGCTTTTCCACCTCGTCCGGCTGCAGCTTGACCGTGTCGACCGGCTCGTGGGAGCCCTTGACCACGAATCCGCTCTCGTCAAACTCTCTCACGTCCTCGGCGGAGATCATCCGGCCCGTTTTCGTCTTGTAGCCGGTAAACTCCATCTCGCCCAGGATCATCCCCTGGTTGACCAGTTTTCCGAACGGCTCGGGCCCGCTGACGTAACCGCGGTCGTAAAGCACCTTGTGCCAGAAGCGGGCGTAGAGCAGGTGCAAAACGGCATGTTCCGCGCCGCCGACATAGAGGTCAACCGGCATCCAGGCTCGCTCAATCTCCGGATCGACAAGAGCGTTGTCGTTCGTGGGATCCAGGAAGCGGAGATAATACCAACAGGAACCGGCCCACTGCGGCATGGTGTTCGTTTCCCGCTTGTACCGCTTGCCGTCCAGGGTGACATAGCGCCACGACTCGGGAGCTTGTTCCAAAGGCGGTTCGGGGCGGTCGTGGGCGGCGTTGAAGGTCATCTTCTCCGGCAGATCGACGGGCAAATCTTCCGGCGCCAGCGCGCGGATCATGCCGGTCGGCTCCCCTTGGACATCCAGTTCGTGGAGGATGGGGAACGGCTCGCCCCAAAAATGCTGCCGGCTGAAGAGCCAGTCGCGCAGACGGTAATTCACCGCAGCGCCGCCCATCCCCTTGTTCGCCAGATCGTCGGCGATCGCCTGCTTGAACTCGGCGGTCGCCAAGCCGTTGAAGCGGCCGGAGTTGATGGCGGTGCCATTCTCGGTAAAGGCGAGATCCCCCTTGAGCACCGCCTCGCGATCCACGCCCTCGCGTTGGCCCGGATCGACCACCGGCACGATCGGTAGATCGAACTTCTTGGCGAACTCGAAATCGCGGGTGTCGTGCGCCGGCACGGCCATGATCGCGCCGGTGCCGTAGCTGATCAGCACGTAGTCGGCCACCCAGATCGGAATCGCCTTGCCGTTGACCGGATTGACGGCATAGGAACCGGTGAACACCCCCGTCTTTTCCTTCGACAGATCGGTGCGGTCCAGGTCGCTCTTCCTCGCTGCCCGCTGGCAGTAGGCCGCCACCTCGTGAGCGAGGTCCGGCATGGCCAATTGGTCGACGAAGGGATGCTCCGGCGCGATCACCATGTAGGTGGCCCCGAAAAGGGTGTCGGGGCGGGTGGTGTAGATCCGCAGCACATCGGCGCCGGCCTTCCGCGGATAGCCGTTGTCGATCCGCGACACCATCCACTCTTCCAACTGTTCCGCCACTGGCATGCCGTTGGAAGTCCGTTGGCGTCCCACGAAGAAATCGACTTCCGCGCCCACACTGCGGCCGATCCAGTTTCGCTGCAGGCTCTTGATCCCCTCCGACCAATCGAGCAAATCGAGATCTTTCTCCAACCGGTCGGCGTAGGCGGTGATCCGCAGCATCCACTGCCGCATGGGCAGTCGCATCACCGGGTGGCCGCCCCGCTCGCTGACGCCGCCCACCACCTCCTCGTTCGCCAGCACGGTTCCCAGGGCCGGGCACCAATTCACCAGTGCGTCGAGCTGGTAGGCCAGCCGATGATCGTCCTGGTAGCAACGAACGGCGTCTTCGCTTTCCGCCGTAACCTCTTCGGGGATCGGCAACTCCGCAATCGGACGCCCCCGCTGTTGCTCCGCGTCGTACCAGGTATCGAAGAGGATCAGGAAGATGGCCTGCGTCCAGCGAAAGTAAGCCGTGTCGGTGGTTGCCACCTCGCGAGACCAGTCGTAGCTGAAGCCGATCATCTTCAACTGGCGGCGAAAGGTGGCGATATTCCTCTCGGTGGTATTGCGGGGGTGCGTGCCCGTCTTTTTAGCGTGCTGCTCCGCCGGCAGCCCGAAAGCATCCCAGCCCATCGGATGCATTACGCTGCGGCCCCGCATCCGTTGGTAGCGGCAGACGATGTCAGTCGCTGTATAGCCCTCGGGATGTCCAACGTGAAGGCCCTCCCCGCTTGGGTATGGAAACATGTCCAGCACGTACCGCTTCTCGCCCGTGGGCAGTCGCGGGGCGGCGAAGGTGGCGTTTTCTTCCCAGAACTTCTGCCACTTCGGTTCGATCGTGGCTGGGTTATAGCGAGGCATGGCACTTCCGTTAAGAGAATAGCTAGATGCAAAGTCGGCCCAGCAGCTCGGCTGCTCGGAGCCGGCGGGCTGCTAAACCGGGCAGACTGCTCAGGGCGAAACGGTGATTCTACCGCTTACTGCGGGGGTAGGCCAAGGGCCAATTGCTCTTGAGTCCGTGGCCCGTTTGCGTTACAAGCCTGCGGTTTGCACCGATTTCGATGCCAGGTTTTTTGGCATGGTTCAAAAAACGGGGACAGGCACCTCGCCGAACCGTGTTCTTTGCCGACAGAAGGCTATTTGGCTCGGAGCCAGTCCCCGTTTTTTGAACCATGCCGGTTTTTCATCCAGCCAATCGGCCAGGAGGCATTTCGATGCGCCTGTGTTGTGCCATGACGGCGATCTTGGCGGTGAGCTCAGCGGCAACCGCGGCGGCACCGTCGTTTCCCTACAAGGCTTATGTCACCGCCGAGGGAGTCCACGTTCGCAGCGGCCCGGGAAATAACTACTACACCACAGACAAACTCGACGTCGGCGCGGAGGTAGAGGTGCATCGACATGACCCGGGAGGGTGGTACGCTATCCGGCCGCCGCAAGGGAGTTTTGCCTGGGTTTCCGGCCGCTTCCTGAAGTTGCAGAAAGACCGGCTGGCCACCGTGATTGGCGACCGGGTCGCCGCGCGGGTGGGCAGCCGTTTCAGCGATATTCGCGACGTGATTCAAGTGCGGCTGCACCGCGATGAACTGGTCGAAGTACTCGAGACGAAGCAGATTGAGGGCGATCCCGAATCGTCCACTTGGTACAAGATCGCTCCGCCAGCGGGCGAGTTCCGCTGGATCTTCGGGAAATACGTCGACCCGGAGTACCCGCACGAGGGAATCCGCAAGGCGCCGCCGGGAAACAGCCCCTTGGTCGACTCATCGCCCGTTGTGACCGAGAGTCGCTCTGTGGCGGTGCGGATTCCGACCGACACATCCAGTTCCGAGTCGGCGACCGCAGATAGGCCCGATCCGCCGCCCTCGGCGGATGCTGGAAAAATGGAATACTCCGCCGTGGTCCAGGAACCGAAGGCCAGCGCGCTTCCCCCGTTGTCGGCAACCGCCGACGCCGGCTATGCGCAGCGATTCGTCGAGGTGCGGCCCGGTGAACCGGAACCGCCGGCGATCCGCCGCATGTCACCGGAGGAATTCCAGGCGGAACTCGACGACATGAACATGGCCTTGTCGGTCATGTTGGCCGATGAGCCCTCGCAGTGGAATTGCGACGGCCTGGCGCGCCGCGCCGAATCGCTGGTTGCCGCGGCCGAAACGGCCCTCGAACGCGGACGCGCGCGCCTTCTCCTCAGCCGTGTAAAACAGGCCCAGGACATTTGCGACCGACAGAAAACGCTGACCGCGGCTCGGACCCATACCGAACAGGACAGTCGCCGGCTCGGGGCGATCAGCCGCACGCGCGCGGAAGCCGCGACCGATGCGGAGCAGGCGGGCGAGGGACGGTTCGACGGCGTGGGGCGACTCGCGCGGGTGGTACCGGCATCGCTCGGGGCACCGCAGTTCGCCTTGAAGAATGATCGGGGGGCTGTCGAATGCTTTGTCAGCCCGGCCCCCGGCGTCAACCTTCAGTACTACGTCGGCAAACGAATCGGTGTGAGCGGGGTCCGCGGCTACTTGTCGGAACAGAAAACGGCCCACGTCACGGCGAAGCACGTAACGCCGTTTGAGTCGAACAAGCTTCGCTGAATCGCCCCGCCTACTTCTCTTTCCTCTTGAGTTCGCTATCGTGTTGCTCGATGAACTCGCGGATCTGATCGGCGAAGTCGAGCAGCCGCTGCCATTGCTCGACGTAAAGCGTCACTGGCATCCTCTGCAACCCGTACACGCTGATCGCGCCCTTTGCGCTGACTTTGCAGTAGAGGGTTCCCGGCTTGCGAGTCTCCTGTTCCGCGAGTAGCTTGTCGGCTTCTTCGACGGCGATCTCGCCGGCAGCGAGCTTCTTGAGGATCTCATCTCTTTTCACTTTGGTTCTCCTGAGTGCCGCGGCTCGATTTCCCCACCGCGGATAGCATACCCGCTGCCAGGATCGCTGCAAGTGGGGGCCGGCAGGGCCCGCGGAGAACGCTTTTCTACGAATTGCGAAATCACGGAATCGAGTCTTTGTTCGTAACTTCTACGCGCCGTGCGCGCATGTTTGGCTCGTTTAACCGCAACGGCCAACGGCCTGCGCGGGGGGCGGTAACAAAGCCCGCCCCGGCGCATCACGCGCAGGCCGTTGGCCGTTGCTGTTAAACGAGTTTGGTTGCGGCCCAAGGCCGCGTTAGGTTCTTAGCGCTTCAACTCAGCTTTCACCCATGCTCGGAACGATCGAATCCAAAAGGTCTCGTTGGCGGTCTTCCCGTCGCTGAGGAAAGCCTGCACTTGCTCGATGGGGAGAAACGGGAATGACGCGCTGTGCGGCTGCCGCAGGTAGCCTCCGTCGCTCTCGAGTCGGTGGATTGCGATGGTGTCGCCGTCGCAGATCCAAACCTCGGGCACTCCCAACGCCGCGTAGATTCGCAGTTGATCGAGAGAACTCGAAGTGATGTCGACCTCGATCGCCAAGTCAGGAGGCGGATCCTCGGCAAGGTCGATTTCCATACGGCCACAAACGCGGAACTGATTGGCGACATAATAGCACTCGTCCGGTTCGACCCCCTTCTGTTTCATCTGCGCCTTGAGGGTTGTGCTACCGCCACTGGCGATTGGGATCTCCAGTTCTTCGGTCATCGCCTCGATCATTCTCGCCAGCAACGTCTTGATCCGCTCGTGTTCTGTCGAGGGGGACATGATCTCCAATACTCCCTCATCGTAGGCGAAACGATGGCCGGCGCTGTCGGTTTCGGCAACGAGGGCCTCAAACGTCGCCCAAGAGACGTTGTTGAGCACAACACGGCTTTCGCTTTGTCCGCTGGTAACAACGGCCATAAACGGACCTCGCAATGTCGTTGGCTTGACGGAACATGGCAGGAGGGGCACCCGACCCCTTCTTCACCTTAGGAGATTGTACTCGAACTTCAATCGCCGGTACACCCACGGACCTGAAGCCGCTTCCACACCACGTCGATCCGAGTGTGCAGCCGTGCGGTCAGTTCGGCGTAGCCGCGGTTGTTGTCGCAGATCGCGGCGGCCACCTGGCCGAACGGCATGTCTGCGAACTCCTGGCAGAAGACCAACTCGTTGTCGAATTCGAGGCCCACGGTTTGCCCGACGCCAAGGACTTGCTCCGCGGCGCCGCCGAGCCCGTGGTCCGCCGAAACCGGCAGAAACGCCAGTAGTCGCTTGCCGCCGCCACACGTCGCGAGCCGGGCCGACGATTGTGACTGAATCTGGCGTAACGGTTCGGGATCGGACGCTGCTTGTTCGAGCAATCGAACCACAGCGTCCGTGTCGCGGATCGCAGCGACCGCTGCACGTCCGGCCGCGATTTGCAGGGCCGATGGCAGCCAACGCGACAGCTCGCGACATTGGACCAACAGGCCTTTCATGCCTCCTTGCGGAGCAAGATGCTCGCGGGCGAATTCCGCCGCTAGCCTGTCGATGATCTCACCGAAGCGATCTTCGATTTGCCGGCGAGTTCGATCCTCAACGGATCGCTGCACATCGAGAGGCGCGTCGGGATTGCCGTTTGGATCGTCGGCGGCCGTCTGGGGAAAGCGGTTCGCGACCAGGTTCAATTCCTGCAGCAGGCTGCCCGACTGGTCGCGGAGCCAGGCGAGTTCGCTGCGGAGGACGCGCACCATCTGTTCGGCGGCCCAGTTCTCGGTTTGCTCCAACCGCAGGGCGACAATGGCTTGCCAGGCATCCCAGACCCGACGTTCCTGCTGCCGTCGCCGAGTGAACCATCTGCGCCGACCGGTTGCCCCGGCAAGACAGTCGGCGACCACATGGCCGAGCTGCGCTTCCCTATCGCGAACATGGCTCGAAAACACTCGGCCCAGATCGTTGAGACGGCCTTCCAAACGCTGAATCACCTGGCGGAGCGCGGCCAAGGAAAACACGTCGGCATCCACAATTTCACCGAGCCGGTTGCGAATCGCTCTGCCGCGGTTTTTCGCGAGTTCCTTGGCGCTCGCCGAAAGCCGCCATTGCCAGGTTGCCGGAGACAGACCGTCCGGTCGCGTTTCGCCCAGCGGTGGACCGACGGCAGCCGTGATTTCCGCCAGGATCTCTTGCGTCGACCGCGCACGGGTATCGGCAAGGACCGGTCCCAGGATGCCGCGGGCAAACTGATCGAGGGTCGAGCCGAGCACTTCTTCGGCCAGACGGCGTATTTCCAGGACCATCGCGTCGCTGTTCATCGCGAATTCATCGATGGCGTCATCCGACACTTTCGCGATCGCGTCTCCGATCCGTCGTCTCGTGCCAGACGAGTCTTCTCCGGCACTCCGCAGGCCGCCACGACGGTCGGCAGGGTTGCCGCACCAACGGCGTAGAACCGCGGAAGCCAAGCGATTGGCGGTCTCGTCGACGAGATCGCTATGGAGGCATCCGACCCGGCTGAGGCCAAATGTCCGGTAACGGACCCCTGTGTCGCCGTTCGCGGCTCCTTCGGACGGTTGTTGACGGCAGGCGTCGAAGACCCCCGCAGCGCTCGTCGCCGAATTCAGGTACAGGTATTCGGCCACCGCATCGGCCGCTTTCTCGCAATGCTTCTGGTTGAGATCGTCGCCGAGGTACACCAGGTAGGTGTCGCGAAAGGTGGGGCCGCGGCTGAAGGCCGGCAGCCCGCACGCTTCGTCGCCGGGATACCCTTCTCGGCAGAATTGTTCCAGTTCCATCAGGCATACGCTCGCGTTGGCCGCGCCGAGGTCGGCTTCTCTGCCGTGCCCTCCCGATCCGTAGAGAAGGATTCCACAAAGGCCCTCATCGGCAAGACACAGCTCCTGCAGCGCATGGCGAATCAGGTAGGCGGTGTCGATCACCATGCCGCCACCCGAGCCGCCGGAGATCGAGGCCACGACATAAATGCGAGGGTCGGACGAGGCGACCTTCATGCCGGTGGCCTCGGCCGATGCGGCGAGCGACGCCTCCGATGTGATCGTCTGGAGAATCGTCCGCAGCCGATCCGCGAATATCGGACCGTGGTCCACCATCGCCAGACGGCCTAGCGGCCGCAGCCCTTCCGTCTGGAGCGAAGCGGGGATGTTGTACAGCCACCGCCGGCTCAACCATTTCAGCACGCGGTCCGACTCGTCGCGGTAGTGCGCCGGACGGCGCAAAGGCATCAGCAAGGTGTCACGAAAATCCAGGGCCGTCGCTTCGTTTCCCTGGACGGCATTGTGGATCTCTCGACGGTCCGTATCGACCAGCAGCATCGCCAGGCTCGGCACGATACATCCGCCGAAGCGATTCCGCAGGCGGCCGCGGAGTTGTCGAAGGACTGCGGCTGCCGCGCCTCCGATACCGAGGAACAAAGTGGGACGCAGTTGCGCCGATTCCTCGCTGGCAACGACCGGAGGAAGCTCGGCGGCCGGCTTGGGCGCGGGGGCCAGAACCAGCGGACTGGGTTCGCCCGGACGCGGCTGCGGCGGACACTGCCACGACGGCTTCGAGCCCGACTCGCGGATCAACTCCGTGGCCAACAGCGAGCCGGGCGTTGTATCACTTGTCGAATCCGGTTGTACGGCCGGTCGGGAAACGCCGCCGGTCGAATGGTCACCCCGCAGCGCTTCCACCAAGGCAAGGCAACTGGGAAAGCGATCCGACGGGTCTTTGGCAAGCGATCGGGCGATCGCCGCCCGGTCGGACTCCGGCAAGACGCCGAGTTGAGGCTTGCTGTAGCGGTGCTGCGACGCCAGTTGCGCGGCAGTGCGGCCCGGAAACGGCAGCACACCGCTGAGCATTTCCTGGTAGACGATGGACAGGCTGTACTGGTCGCTCGTGGAACTGATCGTGTCGTCGAAAGCTTCGGGAGGCGCGTAGACCGGTGTGAGGCCCGCGACCAGAGAGATATGGGTATGTTGCAGATCCTTGACCAGCCCGAAATCGGCCACTTTGATATGGCCGCCGACGAGGAGCAGGTTCTCCGGCTTGATGTCCAGATGCTGCAGTGAATAATGCACGCGGAGGTAATCCAGCGCGTCGGCGGCGTCGGCCATGTAGCCGAGCAATTCGTCGCGAGGGATGCCGGCGGCGGCCGCCCGGCGGCATTCGTCGAAACGGTCCTTGAGACTCCGCTCCGCCAGCTCGGTGACGATGATCAGTTGACCGTCAACGACCTCAACCCGTTCCAGCGACAGCAGAAACGGATGGCGCGCTTCCTTGACGCGGCTCAGTGCCTTCAACTCGCAGGCGGCGCGTGTCTCGTCGAGATGGCCGTAGACGAACTTGATCGCTTTTTCCAGCCCGCCGGGGGCCTCCGCTCTCCAGACTTCACCGTATCCTCCGGCCCCGATACGTTCTCGAATCGTGTAGCCGGCAATCGGCTCGGTTTTGTGCAAAAGCGGTGTTGACACGTCAATCGGCGGATGAGAAGGCGGTTATCCTCGTTCGATACTCTTGATATCTCCGGCGTCGCGATCCGTGGCTGCCGGGAATGCAGACTCCAACAGACCGGCGAAAGACCCCTGAGCGAAGCGGCAGCCGGCGCGACGACAAAGGTCCGCGTCGTCGCCGCTGCCAATGCCGCTGGCCACGACGATCGCCCCGATGTCGGTGGCGGCCCGCACAATTTCCTCCAGTTGGCTGCGTTGCCGCGGTCGGCGGGTGAGACCCTGGGTGAGCGCCGGCGCCAGTTTCAGCAATTCGGGCGGGTTTCGGCGGAGCTGTCCGATCCGCGGCGAGCCGGATGCGAAACCGCCGTAGGCGATCGACACGTTCGCTTCGCGGAGTCGGCTGCAAAACTCCTGGAAATAGCTGCTGTCGCTCACTGCGTTTTCCGGCACTTGCACAAACAACCGCCGGTCCTCGCCGAAGGCCGCGGCGAGCTGCTCGAGCGATTCCGTCAGTCCCTCGGCGCCGAGATCGGAGGCGTCGAGAGGAATCAAGAGGTAGGTTTCCAACGGCTGGTCCGAGGCGCCTTCGACGGCGAGAATCCTGCTGAGCCACCGTAGCCGCGACATCAAACGACATTCGGCGGCCGCCGGGGCGACGGTCGCTCGCGACGGCAGAACGCTCCCATCCTCGACGGCCTCGTAGCCGGCCACGCGGCCGTCGACAAGATCGACCACGGGGTGATAGGCGTGTACGAATCCGCGATGGATCAGCACCTCGTGCAGCCTGCGAACCTCCTGCAACGTTGAGCGAGGATCGAGATCGTCTTGCCCCTCGCCTATCGCGAGATCGATCACCTGGGTCGCCGTCTGCCGCGATGCGGCAGAGCTGCCGGAAAAGAAGCTGAATTCGACGTCGGCAAACGCTACGAGATCGCCGTCGTGAAGCACCGCTTCTTCAATTTGCTTGCCGTTGAGAAAGGTTCCGTTCGTGCTGCCGAGATCCTCCAGACGGTAGATCGAGCCCCGTTTGACGATCAGGGCATGCTCTCGCGAAACGCGGCTGGAGGGAATGTGCAAGTCGGCCGTTTCATTGCGGCCCACGGTAATAGGAAACGACTCCAACAACGTTTGCTCGGGCTTGCCGCCATCCGGTGAGTATTGCTCCAGGCGGGGAGTCTCGACGGCGCAGTTGTGAATCAATTGGGTTTGCATGAGAAGCGTGGAAAAGAAGAACAGTGTGTTCCACGAGAAGTATAGCATCGTCCGAGCGGTGAGGCGGTTGTGCCCGGTTTTGAACAACCACCCGTCATAATCGTCAGCATCGGCGAGAACAGCCGTGTCGCAACCAAGCCGAAATGCCCAAAACCTGGTGCGCAGGCTTCTGTTTGGAGCCTACGCGGATGATTTGCCCCTTGCGATTGCGTGGCCTAGATTTGAAGTGGTGCGCAAGTCCGTTCTCATCGGCTTTCTATGTCCGCTTCACAAACGTCCGACTCGCCGACTGTTTTGCTCGTGGCTCGGGATCGCGCGCTGCTGCGCCACCTGGCCCGTTTCCTGAACACGTTCGGATACCAGGTCGAACCGGTTGCGGAAACCGGGCTCGCTCTGGCCCTGCTGGCGACAGAGCCGCCCCAGTTGATGATTGTCGACGGGGAAGACGGCAACCGGTCGGCGATTGATTTCTGCCGGAAAGCTGCGGGTTCCGACTGCAACGAACACACGCATATCCTGCTCTTGGTCCGATCGCTGGCGGATGTCGACGTGGCCGAGGCGCTCGAAGCCGGTGTCGACGATTTCCTGACCAAACCGGTGGTCTACGGAGAATTGCTCGCCAGATTGCGAGCCGGGGCGAGGGCCTGGCAGTTTGAGGATCGTGCTCGACGGCAGCGTCGCGTTGACGCTGTAACCGGGTTGCCCGGCGCGGCGGCTCTTCACCAGCGGATCAACCGGATTCTGTCCGCCTCGACCGACGCCCTGGAAGTGGCATGTGTCGCCCTCGATCTGGACTTCTTTGGCCGGATGGTCCGCGTACACGGTCGCGTTGCCGGAGAAGAAGTACGAAAGCGGATCGCTGGCATTCTCGGCGATGCCTGCGACGAGACGATCTTCCCCGCCGCATTGGGCTCGGCTCGATTCGGCTGCCTTCTGACTGGCAAGAGCGAGGAGGAAGCCGCGGATTGGGCGGAGAATCTCCGCGGCGTCATCGCCCAGACCGCGTGGCCCCTGGAAGGGACGACGACGCCGTTGTCCTTATCCGCCAGTTTCGGCATCTCCAGCCAAATCGCCGAATACGGCTCGGCCGACGAGTTGATCGCCCGCGCCGTCGATGCCTTGCGGCGAGCGAAGCTTTCGGGTCGAAACTGCATCGTTTGCGACGGCGAGCTTGCCGAGGAAGAACGCGACTGGGCCGATCGGGCCGCTCCGGGAAAGCTCTTCGAACGCTCTGCCGCACGCGACGTAATGACGCCCAATTGCCTGGTCTTGCGTCAGGGCGAACCGGCGACCGTGGCTTCCACTCTGCTGGATCGCACACGGCTCGATTTGATTGCGCTAGTCGACGGAGACGGACGTTATGCCGGGGCGGTCGCCGCAGAAGATCTGCTCGACGATCCACCGGCGGCCTGCACCGATCAGGGGGTGCCGTCGTTTGAGGCGGAAACGCCGCTGGTAACGCTTTTGGAGTTCTTCGCGCGTCGTGGCGGCCGGGTGGCCGTCATCGTCGAGCAAGGCAAGCCGATCGGCTACGTCACCGCGCAATCGCTGGCCGAACTGACCGTGCCGCCCAGCCTGGCCAGCGCCGAATGGCCCCAATTCGGTTCGAATTACCTTGCCGGGGGTTAACGCTCGCCGAGGAAATCGCGTCCCTCGGACTTGATCGACTTGATTTTCCAACCAACCAGCTCGCCCCAATTGTGGGCATCGACGCCAAGCTGCCTGCCAGGATGGCCCTGGAGGATTCGGGTTCGTCTCTTTAAAGGGTCGTTGACGATTCTTTGAATCACACCTGCTCGCGACCCGTTATGCGGGGGGTGTTCGCAGGCACGTCATTTGGCAAGATCTCGCACCCAATCGGAATCTGTGGCGTACAATTGCAGGCGTGGGCAACTGTGGTTAGAGTTCGCGCACCGAATGAGCCTGGGTTGCCGGCTCCTCCGCCACTGGGAGAATAGGGATCGAGCATGAACACAACACGAAGTTTTTCTGCTTCAGCGTTGCTCGTCGGTTGGTTGTTGGCGGGAATTGGATGGAGCGCGAAACCCGACGTGCAGATCCAGCATCCTCTGGAACCGGTGTTGAGGCAGGCCCACGACTTGCTGCAGCGGCTGGAGACCGTGGAGGACTACACCTGCACAATCGTGCGGCGCGAGAGGATCGGCGAGAAACTTCAGGATTACGAGTGGATTTTCGCCAAACTCCGCCACGAGCGAGGGCCGGACGTTACCGGCGAATCGCCGGTCTCGGCCTACTTGCAGTTTCTCGGTCCGGAAGATGTCGCCGGGCGCGAGGTGATCTATCGGCCGGCGGCCTATGGTAACAAGCTGATCGTCCGTCGAGGGGGGACTCGATTCGCCTATGTGACCACCTCAATCACCCCCGATGGCGAATTGGCCATGCAAAACAGCCGCTACCCCATCACGGCAATCGGTCTGAAGAACCTGCTCAACCGACTGATTGAGGTCGGCGAGGAGGACATCTCCCGCGGAGAGTGCATCGTTGAATACTTCCCCGGTGCCAAGGTCGATGCGCGGCTCTGCACGTTGATTCGTGTCACCCACCCCTACCGCCGTCCTTACTTCCGCTACCACAAAGCGGATATCTTCGTCGACGATGCGTTGCAGGCGCCGGTCCGCTTTGCTTCCTACGACTGGCCCGATAAAGAGGGAGGCGAACCCTGCTTGCTGGAGGAGTACACGTACACGGATCTACGGTTCAACGTCGGGCTGAGCGATCGCGATTTCGATTATCGCAACAGTGAGTACGGATTCCGTAAGGATTACCAGCCGTAGTCAATGCAGCCGTTGGCCGGGGCGGGCACCTTCATCGGGTGAGACGAGGTAGATCTCGCTGCCACCCGGGCCCGAAGCCACCACCATCCCTTCACTCAGCCCGAACTTCATCTGTCGCGGCGCCAGATTGGCCACACAGACCACCAGTCTTCCGACGAGCTGCTCCGGCAGGTAGGCACTCTTGATCCCGGCGAAGACCGTGCGTCGATGCTCTCCGCCAAGGCTGAGAACGAGCTTCAGCAGCTTCTTCGCCTCGGGAACCTCTTCGGCGCCAATCACCCGCGCGATCCGCAGATCCACCTTCACAAAGTCGTCGATCGTACACTCGGCGGCCAAGGGTTCGGCCTTCAGCGGTTCGTCGCTGTCCTGCCATGCAACGACGGCAGGCTCGGTTTCCGACGGGGAACTGGCTTTGCTCTGCTGGATCATCGCATCCACCTTTTCTCGCGTGACGCGGGTCATCATGTGTTCAAACCGCCGCACCGGCTTGCCCAGCAGCGGTCGCTTCGATTCGTCCCAATCCCGGATCGGCTCGTCGAGCAGATCGCCGGTCTGGCGGGCCAGTTTCGGCAGCACCGGCGCCAAGTAAACCGCCAACTGCCGGAAAAGATTCAGCCCGATCGTGCAGGCGTCGCGAAGTTCGGCGGTTTTCGTTGCATCCTTCTTGAGGTTCCAGGGGGCCGTTCGTTCCACGAACTGGTTCGCCCGATCGCCCGCCGCCAGGATCAGCCGCATGGCTCGATTGTAGTCGCACGACTCGTACGCTTCGGCAATGAGATCGCCGTCCTTGGCGGCCTGTTCGAAGAGCCCGCCGTCGTCGGGATAGGTCTCGGCCAAGCCGGTTTGCTCGGCGAACCGCGCGGTGCGGCTGGCAAGGTTGACGATATTGCCCACCATGTCGGCATTGACCTTGGCTACGAACTCGTCGAGGTTCATGTCCAGGTCTTCCACCCGCGGAGTCAGCTTCGCGGCGTAGTAGTAACGGAGGTAGGACGGGTCAAGATGTTCCAGATATGTGGCGGCGCGGACAAACGTCCCCTTGGACTTCGACATCTTTTCGCCGCTGACGGTGAGAAAGCCGTGAATATGGACCATTCGCGGTAGCCCGAAACCGGCTGTCCGCAGCATCGCCGGCCAGAAGAGGGTGTGGAAGTAGGTGATGTCCTTGCCGATGAAGTGGTGGATCTCGGTCTCGTCGCTCCTCCACCAGTCGTCGAACGATTCGCCGTGCCGGCGGCACCACTGGAGCGTTGAGGCGACGTAGCCGATTGGCGCGTCGAACCAGACGTACCAGTAGTTGCCCGGCGCGTCCGGGATCTCGAAACCGAAATAGGGCGCCGGCCTGGAGATGTCCCAGTCGCGCAGCGGCTCCCCCAGAAAGTGTCCCTTGAGGTAGTTGGCGATCTCCGATTGGAGATGTTCGCCGCTCTGGGTCCAAGTCTCCAGGAATCCGTGCAGTTGTTCGATTTGGACGAAGAGGTGCGCGGCGGTGCGGATCTCCGGCGTCGCGCCGGAATGCGTGCTCACCGGGTCGATCAACTCGGTCGGACTGTACGTATGGCCGCAGCGATCGCAACTGTCGCCGTATTGATCGGGCGCCTTGCAGAACGGGCACGCCCCCTTGACGAATCGGTCGGCGAGGAACGTGCCGGCGACCGGATCGAACAGTTGCGTTACTTCTTTTTCGACAATCAAGTCGGCCTTGCGTAAAGCCGACCAGAACTCGGCGCACAGCTCGCGGTTCTCCTCGCTGTGCGTGCTGCCGTAGTTGTCAAACTCGATGTCGAAGCCGGAGAAATCCTCGAGATGGGCCTTCTGCATCCGGCCGATCAGTTCCTCTTCGGAGATGCCCTCCTTGCGGGCACTGATCATCACCGCGGTGCCGTGCGTATCGTCGGCACACAGGTAAATGCAGCGGTTGCCCCGCAGTTTCTGGAACCGCACCCAGATGTCGGTCTGGAGATACTCGACAAGATGGCCCAGATGGATGTGCCCGTTGGCGTACGGCAGGGCACTGGTCACGAGGATCCGACGGGTCGTCATGCTTGGTTCGTCCGGCTGGCGATTGACCGAGTGGGAAATGGCCTATTGTAGCCGAAAGAACCCCCGTCGGGCAGGGTCAATTAAGGGGCAGCCGCGAGCCGTGTGGGTGGGGCACTCCGTGACCCACCAGGTTGGGCCACTCGGTGCCTCAACGGCAAACAGCGGCCCCCGTGACCCGCGCGGAACGGATCACGGGGTGCCGTGCGGCGGCAGCGAGGAAATGCCGCGAGCGTCTCAGATGTCGGCGTAGAGACAGAACTCGTACGGATGCGGGCGGAGCCGCATTTCGTCCACCTCACGGGTCGTCTTGTACCAAATCCAGGTATCGATCACGTCGGGTGTGAAGACGTCGCCGCGGAGCAGGAATTCGTGGTCGGCACGCAGCGCCGCCAACGCCTCGTCCAGTCCGCCGGGCGTCTTGGGGACTTTCGCTAGTTCTTCGGGCTCCAGATCGTAAATGTCTTTGTCCAGCGGCTCGCCGGGGTCGATCTTGTTCTGAATGCCGTCGACGACGGCCATCAAGATCGACGCAAACGAAAGATAGGGGTTACAACTCGGATCGGGGCAGCGGAACTCGAGCCGCTTCGCCTTGGGGCTGGGGCTGTACATCGGGATTCGCACCGAAGCCGAGCGGTTCCGTTGCGAGTAGGCCAGGTTGACGGGCGCTTCAAAACCGGGCACGAGCCGCTTGTAGCTGTTCGTCGTCGGATTGGCGAACGCGCAGATCGCCGGAGCGTGCTTCAGCAAACCGCCGATGGCATACAGCGCCATCTCGCTCAAGCCCGCGTAGCCGCTGCCGGCAAACAACGGCTCGCTCCCCTTCCAAAGCGAGATATGCGTGTGCATGCCGGAGCCGTTGTCGCTGTAGAGGGGCTTGGGCATGAAGGTCACCAGCTTGTTGAATTTCCTCGCCACGTTCTTGACGATGTACTTGTACATCATCACCTTGTCGGCCGTCGTCACCAGGTCATTGAACCGCAGGTCGATCTCCGATTGGCCGCCGGTGGCCACCTCATGGTGCTGTGCTTCGACATCGAGCCCGCAGTCGATCATCGTCTGCATCATCTCATTGCGGATATCCATCAACTGGTCGGCCGGCGGGACAGGGAAATAGCCTTCTTTGTACCGCAGCTTCGATCCGAGGTTGGGCTTTTCCTCGCGGCCCCGGTTCCACTGCCCCTCGGCGCTGTCGATGTAGTAGTAACTGGAGTTGGGCGTGCTGTCGAAGCGAATGTCGTCAAAAATGAAGAACTCGCATTCCGGCCCGATGAAGCACGTGTCGGCGATTCCCGTGCTCTTCAAATAATTGACCGCCTTCCGTGCGACGTTCCGCGGATCACGGCTGTAGTCCTCGCGGGTGATCGGATCCTGGATGTTGCAGATCATCGACAAGGTCGGTATTGCAGTAAACGGATCGAGAGTGGCCGTCTCAGGCTGGGGAACCACGAGCATGTCGCTCTCGTTGATCGCCTGCCAACCGCGGATGCTCGACCCGTCAAACCCCAGTCCGTCTTCAAACACATCCTCATCCAGCTTGTTCACGGGGATGGTGAAATGCTGCCACAGACCGGGGAAGTCCATGAACCGCAGATCGACAGCTTTGACATTTTTCTCCCTACATAGCGCAAGAACTTCTTTCGGCGTCACAGGCTCTGTCCTTTCAAAGTGAGAGACAACCACGTTTGATCCCCAGTAAGAATGGGTAGCCGTTGCCTGGTTTGCGTCGGCCCACCTCACCAGCAAGCTCCGTACTTTGCCGCCCAATGAGCAAACAGAATACCATCGGACAACGCCCCCAGACGGGTTAAGGCCGGAAACCATTGTGCCAAAAGAGTTTCCGCGACGAGAGTGATTTTGGCGGGCGAACCTGGCGGCTTGAATACTGCCGGTTTGTTAGGCAAATGATGAACAGAATCCGGGCAGTCGCTGCCGTTCCCCTTGCGGCCCGTGGCAGCCACCGGTTCGGACGGCAAGTCGGCCAAACGGATTGCTTCAAGTTGCTGCCGGGGAATCGCCTAATCGGCCGCGTCTCGTTCAGACTTTCGCGGTTTGCTCTTCCTCAACATGAAAGGCATGCCAGAGGAGCAACGCCGCCCCGCAGAGGAGCATACTGTCGGCGATATTGAAATTCGGCCACGGCCAGTCGCCGATCATCACCAGAATCCAGTCCCGTACGGCATAGACCGGTTCCCCGAGTCGGTGCTGCCCGTGGGCGAGATTCCACCGCAGCCCCGGCAGCCCCAACCGGTCATAGAGATTGCCGAAGATCCCGGCCGTGATCAGTCCCAACGCGATGCAGAGGATAAGATCACGGGCGGCTCCGGCGACGAAGAGCCACCAGACGATGGCCAACGCCGCCACAACCGACAGCGTCGCGAACACGGGAACCATCCCCTCGCCAAAGCCAAAGAGAGCCCCCTCATTCAGGCTGGTCTGGATACCGGCAACACCATTCCACAGCCACCATGTCGGTGCAGGTGGCATCCCCAATTGCCTGAAAACAAGGTGTTTGGTCACCAAGTCAAGCAAGCACCCCAATACTGCCAAGCACAAAAAAACCCCGTAGCGATTTACCGGAACTTCCCGCTTGGTGGGAACTTCGCTTACGGTAGTTTCTTGATCAGCCTTGTTCGATTTGGGAAGCACACTTGACACACATGGTTGCGTAGGGGATCGCATTCAAACGAGCCTTCGGAATCTTGGCCCCGCATTCTTCGCACTCGCCATAGGTGCCGTCTTCAATCCGCTCCAAGGCGTCCTCGATCTTCTCCAGCACACCGCCTTCCGATTCCATCAGACTAAGGGTGAATTCCTGCTCGAAGTTGTCGCTGCCCAGATCGGCCATATGGATCGGCATGCTGGAGAGATCGCCGTTTGCCTCGTTGCGACGTTTATGAAGCGCGGTGTCGGCCAGATTGGTGACATCGCCCCGGAGTCTTTCGCGCAGCGCGATTAAGCGGTCTTTGTACTCGTTCGTCTCTGCCTTCTTCTTCATATGCCGATTCTCCGGGAGTGGTTCCCTCAGTTGCCCGTCAGCGGGAAACTCGCAGACTTTCGATTCTAAATCCGGAGTTCGGCGCTGTCAAACGTGTGCCACGGTCGCTTCACTCGGAGACAGTCCCTGTTCTTGAAACAGCCACCCGCCGGAACATCAGGCAGCCCGCCTGCGATGCCCTGGACCGATAGCGGCGTCAATAACTACCAAAGATTGGTTTTCGTATACGCTAAAGGTAGCACATTCTGCGGCACACTGTCTCGAAACTACGCATTCCGATGGGTGTTCATTCCGGCCGCATTTCAGTTCACCTTGCCAGGTTTTCTCGCCTCATTTAGGATTCTAGGAATTCGTCAGGTTCCCGCGATCTTACCAACCCCCTCGGGAGAACTCCACCATTTCTCACCAAGACCTTGCTTTTCAGCGGTGCATCTCGCCAGCCTGCGGAGCGACCTACGATATTGGGGAGGTCCGTGTAGCCTGCGATCGGTGTGGGGACTTGTTGGACGTGGCCTACGCGTGGGATCGTCTGCCGGTGCCCAGGAAACTTTCGGATTTCGAGAGGAAGTGGTCTCGGCGCTACGATCCCCATTGTTTCAGCGGGGTCTGGCGATTTCACGATTTGCTGCCGTTCGTGCCTGTCGAGCGGTGCGTTACCGTCGGTGAGGGCCAAACCCTGCTGCACCTTGCGGACGGCGTTGGCCGATACGTGGGCATCAACCCCGGCGGGCTGTTTCTGCAGTACGAGGGGATGAACCCCTCGGGCAGCTTCAAGGACAACGGCATGTCGGCGGCTTTTTCGCACGCCCGCTCCGTCGGCGCCGAGCGAGCGGCCTGCGCGTCGACCGGAAACACCAGCGCCTCGCTGGCTCTCTACTGCTCGGTCACCCGGTTGATGAAAGCGGTGATTTTTGTCGGTTCGGGCAAGATTGCCTACGGGAAGCTCTCCCAGGCGCTGGATTACGGCGCGCTGACGGTTCAGATCTCAGGCGATTTTGACGACGCCATGGCGCGTGTCAAAGAGGTGTCCAAAGAACTTGGTATCTATCTGGTCAACAGCGTCAATCCCTTCCGCCTGGAAGGGCAGAAGACGATCATGTTTCGCGTGCTGGAAGCACTCCGATGGGAAGTGCCCGACTGGATTGTCGTCCCCGGCGGCAACCTGGGCAACTCCAGCGCGTTCGGTAAGGCTTTTTTCGAACTGAAGCAATTGGGTTTGATCGATCGCGTGCCGCGGTTGGCGATCATCAACGCCGCCGGGGCAAACACACTCTACGAACTGGTCGAGAAACAAGGGCTCTCTTGGAAGCAGGGCGATCCCGACGGCGCGGCGGTCTGCCGCTATTACGACGAAATGGACGCTGGGCAGCGTCGCGCTTCGACCATCGCCAGCGCGATCGAAATCAATCGGCCGGTGAACTTCAATAAGTGTATTCGAGCCATCGAGGTGATGGACGGCGTCGTCCGCGAGGTCACCGACCAGCAGATCCTCGACGCCAAGGCGCAGGTCGGCGCCGGTGGACTCGGCTGCGAACCGGCCAGCGCGGCCAGTGTCGCCGGCGCGAAAAAACTAGTTTCCGAAGGAGTGATCGGCGCCGACGAACGGGTCGTATGCATCCTGACGGGCCATCAGCTCAAAGATCCAACCGCCACCGTCGCCTACCACACAACCGACCAGGAACTGTTCAACAAGGTGTTGGGAAGTCGAGGCGTTCACCGGGCTGCCTTTGCCAATCGCGCGGTGGCCGTTTCCAACGATCTCGACGAAATCATCAAGGCGATTCAGCTTTACAGCTAAAGACGTTATGACTCCACTACGACTTGCCGTTTTCGGTGCCGCCGGGCGAATGGGACGGCGATTGATCGCGTTGGGAAGCGCCGACCCGCAGTTTCGCCTCGTTGCGGCACTCGAATCGCCGCAGCATCCGCTTTTGGGCAGCGATGCCGGGCCGATCGCCGGCATCCCGGCCCTCGGGGTGCCGGTGGCCGGCAGCTTGGATGTAGAAGCTGACGTGATGATCGACTTCAGCGTTCCTGCCGGAGCAATGTCGGCGCTGGATATGTGCCTAAAGAAGAGGACAGCCTTGGTCTGCGCGACCACCGGGCTGGATGAGCGGCAACTGGACCGGCTCCACCAGGCATCGCAGCGGATCTCGGTGGTCTGGGCGCCGAGCATGAGTCTTGCGGTGAACCTGACCATGAAGCTGGCGGAGGTTGCCGGCGCCGCTCTGAAGGAGCATGACGCAGACGTCGAAATCATCGAACGCCATCACCGCTACAAAGAGGATTCTCCCAGCGGCACGGCACTGAAATTCGGCCAATTGATCGCCGCCGTGATGGGGCAAGACCATCACCAACACGGCCGCCAGGGCCGCCCCGGCGCCAGACCGCGCGGCGAAATCGGTTACCACGCCGTTCGCGCCGGAGACAATCCCGGTGAGCACACGATCGTCTTCGGCATGATCGGCGAAACCGTGGAACTGACCGTGCGGGCGACCAACCGTGATTGCTATGCCCAAGGCGCATTGGCGGCGGCGAAGTATTTGGCTGGCAAACCCGCGGGCATGTACTCGATTCGCGATGTGCTGCAACTCTGAAGAGGTCGGGAGTCTTCACTCATCCCAGTGCCCTTCCAACGCCTGTCGGCGCCCTTCCGCCACGTCCACTCGTGCGGCAAAAGCCCAACCGATCAGGAAGAAGACCACCAGGCTGACGATCGCCTGCCGCGAACTGCCGGTGAACAGGATCACCAGTCCAAACACGAAGGTTCCCATGAAGCTGGTGGCTTTTCCGGTGAGATTGAAGAACCCGAAAAACTCGGCCGTGTGCCGCTCGGGAGTCATCGCGCCCATCATCGCCCGGCTCACCGACTGGGTTCCGCCCATGACCATTGCCAGCACCGCGCCGAGGGCCCAGAACGCGGCCTTGGAGTGGATGAAATAGGCCGTCACGACCAATCCCACCCAGATGGCGAGGCATCCCATCAACGTCGCCTTCTGACCCATCCGATCGCCAAGCCGGCCGACCAACAGAGCGCCCGGCATGGCGAGGAATTGGATCATGAGGATCAGGCCGATCAGTTCGCCGGTGTCGAACTGCAGATCCTTGATCGCAAACGTCGATGCTTGGCTGATCACCGTTTGGATGCCGTCGTTGTAGAACAGGAATCCCAGCAGAAAGACGACCAGCATCCGATAGTGGCGAACGTTCTTCAGTGTGCTGCCCACCGCGCGGACTGCCTGCCGGCCGGCCGCGAAAAACGCCTGGCGATGCTCCGGCGCCGGCTGCCGATCGCGGAGCACCCAGATCGTCGGCAGCGTGAACAGGCCCCACCATCCGCCCATGATCACCAATCCGATCCGCAATTGGAGCGTCTTGTCGCTGACACCAATTGCATCCCCGAATTGCATGATCAGGATGGCCAGAACCAGCGCCAGGGCCCCGCCAATGTATCCCAATGCGTATCCCCATGCCGACATCCGGTTCATGGTCTCTTCGTCGGCGATTTCCGGGAGAAAGCCGTTGTAGAAGCCCAGCGACAGTTCGAAGAGCAGGCTGGTCAGAAAGAAGAAACCCACGACCACCCAGGGCCAATCCGGAGGAACCAGCCCCAACGCCATTGCCGCCACAGCGCCGCCAAAGCCGGTCGCGGCCAGCCAGACGCGTTTATTGGCGTTCGCATCGGCCATGGCGCCAACGACCGGAGAGAGGATCGCAGCAAGTAGCATCGACCCGGCGATCCCCCATGCCCATACCACCGCGCCCGTATTGCCGTAACGCTCAGGTGGAAAAACAACCCGCTGGAGGTAGTTGACGAGAATCGTGATCGACAGGGTCGAGTACGCGCTATTGGCCCAGTCGTAGGTCGCCCAAGCAAGCACTTCGGCAGAGCGGCTGAAACCGGCAGGGTTGCTGGCAATTGGCTGGCGGGCCATCGATCGGCTCACGGGAGGTGTTAGTGCAGGTGGGACACCGTGTGGCCCGCCTTGACCGACGGTAAGTCTATGCGAAAAAGCCTTTTAGCTCGCCCTGCCAATCCACGGAGTACCAAGACTACGCCTCTTGGCGGAGCATTCAAGAAAAAAAACCCGCTGACCATTGCAGTCAACGGGTAGCCGAAGGGGTGGGTGAAGGGACTTGAACCCTCGACCCCCAGATCCACAATCTGGTGCTCTAACCAACTGAGCTACACCCACCATGTGTTTCAGAATCCTCAAAATATAACTGCCCGAACCGGCCCGGTCAACGAGCGGGCATTTCGACGTTGTTTCGCTCGGCGACTTCGGGCAAGATGGGGGCGTCGAGGTTTGCTTTCCAATCGGCCTTTCCGTAATCGCCAGAGGTAGGGTGCTTAGTCCCGCTGCATTTCGCGAGCTTGTCAGCGGCCGTCGACACGGTCTTGCCGCGGAGTTGGCGCGGTGGGGACTGCGTGCCACGGAAATACCCTACGCGTTGGCGGTCGGCTGGCGGAATCGCCGCTACGACCGAGGAAAGGCCGAGGTTCGGCGCGTGGGCGTTCCGGTGATCAGCGTCGGGAACCTCACACTCGGTGGCACCGGCAAGACGCCTATGGTCGAATGGATCGCGCGGTGGTACGATGGCCATCGAGTGCGGGTAACCGTGGTCAGTCGCGGTTACGGCGCGGAGGCGGGCTCCGTCAACGACGAGGCCCTGGAACTGAAACAGAAGCTGCCCGGCGTCCCTCACCTGCAAAATCCCGACCGGGTGGCGGCAGCCGAACTCGCCATTGCACAGTTCGGCAGCCAATTGATCGTATTGGACGATGCCTTCCAGCACCGCCGCATCGCCCGCGATCTCGATATTGTGTTGGTCGATGCCTTGGAACCGTTCGGCTACGGGCATGTCTTTCCACGGGGGACGCTTCGCGAACCGGTCCGTGGATTGCGGCGGGCCGACGCTGTCGTTCTCTCGCGAGCCGACATGCTCCCGCAGCACGACCGGCGACGGATCGAAGAGGAAGTCCGCCGTTATGCACCAAACGCCGTCTGGGCCGAAGCCATCCACGCGCCGCTCAACCTCCTTTCGGCAAGCGGCCGGCAGCGACCAATCGACGACCTGCGCGGGCAACCGGTCGCGGCGTTTTGCGGCCTGGGAAATCCCGCCGCTTTTCGCCACACGTTAGAATCGTGCGGCTACGAGGTGATTGCCACGCGCGAATTTGCCGATCACTATCACTATAGCCGCGAGGATGTCGCGTCGTTGGCAATTTGGGCCGACAAACTGGATGTGGCGGCGGTGCTCTGTTCGCACAAGGATCTTGTCAAACTGGACATCGACCAACTCGGCGCTCGGCCCCTCTGGGCCGTTGCCATTGGCCTGAAATTGACCCGTGGGCAGGAAGCCTTGGAGAGCCGGCTCGATGCGATTCTGCCACGATCGTGAAGAGCGGAACTGCTATTGGCTGGAAGTGGGTGCGCGGGGTATCTTCCGTGGATATGAAAATCGCGGTTTTCCTCCCCAATTGGCTCGGCGACATGGTGATGGCCACCCCCGCACTGCGGGCGATCCGGCAGCATTTCGGCGCCGAGGCGAGAATTGTCGGCATCCTACGGCCCTACCTGGCGGAGGTGCTGGCGGGGAGCGACTGGCTCGATGAGCAGTGGTACTTCAATCCCCGCGCGGAACAGAAAAAAATCCGCCAACTGGCGGTGGTTCAAAGGATGCGGCAGGAACAGTTCGATTTGGCGCTGTTGCTGCCCAACTCGCTGAGAACCGCCGCCGTGGCATGGCTGGGAAGAGCCAAGGAGCGGATTGGCTACGCGCGATACGGCCGTGGTATGTTGCTGACCCGCAAGTTGGACTCGCCGCGCGCCCACGGCCGAATGGTCGACTATCCGATGGTCGACTACTATCTCAAGATTGCCGAGGCCGCCGGCTGTGGCCCGCAGTCGCCGAGGCTGGAATTGTCGACCCGGGAAGCCGATGAGCACTCGGCCGACAAGGTGTGGAGAGCCCTTGGGCTGCGGACCGACGGTCGCGTGCTCACGTTCAATTGCAGCGGCGCCTACGGCGCGGCAAAACTCTGGCCGGTCGAGTATTTTGCCGAATTGGCCCGCCGCGCCGTCGATACCCTGGACCACGACGTCCTGGTCGTTTGCGGTCCCAAGGAGCGGGAGATCGGCCGTCAAATCGTGCGCGATGCCGATCGGCGGCGGGTGTTTTCGATGGCCGACCAGGCGTTGGGCATCGGCACTGCCAAAGCGTGCATTCGCCGCGGCCGCTTGATGGTCTCCACCGACAGCGGGCCGAGGCACATCGCCGCTGCGTTCGGCAAACCCGTGGTTACCATGTACGGTCCAATGCTGCCGATCTGGAGCCAAAACCCGACGGTCGAGGCGGTCGACCTGGTGCTCGACTTGGAATGCGTCGGATGCCAGAACCGGGTCTGTCCCTTGGGGCATCATCGTTGCATGCGGGATATCTCGGTCGACATGGTCTATGCGGAGGTGGCGAGGCTGCTCGAGGAGGGCCGTGCCGCCTGTGCGGCGTGACCTTGCGACCCGGCATTGCGGTTCACGAGAAGGGATTCTCATGATTCGTTGCGAACGCTCCTCTTTACCCCCCGATCCGGCCGTCACTGGATTGGAGCCGGCGGAAGACCGCCGCATGTGGCTGGATCGCCGTTATCGCGGCCTGCTGGTTGCAGCGGGACTGAAGGCGTTCGACGAAGTGATGGCGACCAGCCAGGGCCGGTGTCTCCGCGCCCTGTCCGACCGGGAGAACTGGCGGCTTGAATTGCACCATCCGCACCATCCGCCGCGGGGCGCGTTTCTCAAGAAGCACCATGTCCGCACTTGGGCAACCTGGTTGAGGGCCCAAGTCGGCGCGGACCCCGGCGAAACGGCCGGACGCGCCGAAGCCCGCAACGTCCGCCGCCTTACCGCCGACGGCATCGCGGTGATGGACTTGATCGCCTTCGGCGAACGGCTCCACCGCAATGGCCGCCTGGAATCGTTCGTGCTTACCCGGGAGTTAACCGGCTACACGCCCATGGACCACTTCCTGGCCGGGCGATTCAAGCCGCTTGCCGACCGCGGCAGCGGTCGCGACGGCGACCTCCGCGCGCTCATCCGCCGGATTGCGGAGATCACTCGCCGCTTTCACGAAGCCGGCTATAACCACCGCGACCTCTACTGTGGGCATTTCTTCATCAAAGAGGATGCTCCGGGGTCGTACGACGTTAAATTGATCGATCTGCAGCGGGTGCAGCATCGACGCCGATTCCGCCGGCGGTGGATCGTCAAAGACCTGGCCCAACTCGCCTGGTCCGCTTCCCGATTCCACATCAGTTGCGCCGACAGAATCGCCTTCATGCGGCATTACTTCGGCGTGGGAAAACTCGGCGACGGCGACAAACGTCTGATCCGAGCGGTGCTGGCCAAACAGGGGCGCATGGAGCGGAAGCTGGGGTACGGCCCGTGAGAATCGCCCTGAATATCGAGGTGGTCGGCAGGCGCGGCGGGGCCGAGAAGTACGCCGGCAGCCTCGCCCGCCATCTTGCATCCGCCGGCCACGAGGTTCACGTGGTCGCCCGTAGCGTCGCCCCCGGCGAACTGCCGCCGGAAGTGCAGTGGCATCCAGTCCGGCTCGCGAGGCTGCCCGGCCTCGGCGGGTTGCGGGCGTACCGCTTCGCCGCCGCTTCCCAACGGCTGCTGGATCATTTGCCGGTCGATTTGATTCTCGGCTTCTCCAAAACCTGGCGGCAGCACGCCTATCTCTCTGTCGGCGGCCCGCACCCCGCCACGCTCGAGCATAGCGGCCGGCGATTCCGTAGCGCATGGTCGCGAATCGCATGGCGGCTGGGCAAGCTGTTGAGCCTGAGGCAATGGTCGTTTCGCGTCATCGACGGCAAGGCGTTCTCCCGCGGCCGCGCGCCGCACGTGATTGCCGTCAGTCGCATGTCGGCCGAGCACTTCCAGAAGCACCACGGGGTGCCTGCCGAGCGGATCTCGGTTGTCTACAACGGGCTGGACGATACCAACCCGCTCGAAGATGCAGCAACCGCACGCCGCCGCTTCCGGGGGCGACTTGGCCTTGCCGACGATGACACGGCCGTACTTTTCGTCGCATGCAACTACGCGTTGAAGGGACTGGAACCGTTGCTGGAGGCCTTCGCGCCGGTCGCGGCCCGCATGACGCAGCCAAAACTGGTTGTTTGCGGCAACAACCGCATCGGGCGCTACCGCCGGCAAGCCAGGCGCCTCGGGATCGAAAACCGGGTACACTTTCTCGGTTTTCTCGAAGACGTTCGCGAATGTTACGCGGGGTGCGACGCCTTCGCCCTTCCGTCGTTCTACGACCCCTGCAGCCTGGTCGTGCTTGAAGCCATGGCCGCCGGACTGCCGGTCATTACCACGCGCCAGAACGGCGCCGCCGAACTCCTCACCGAAGGGGTCGACGGATTCGTGGTCGAATCTCCCTGGGCGATCGAATCGATGACCGACCGGCTCGTGCGGCTTGCCGGCGACGCCGAACTCCGCCGCTCGATGGGCCGGCGGGCGGCCGACCAGGTTCGAGCGTTCACGCTGAAAACGCGTCTGGCCGAACTGCTGGCGGTGCTCGAGCGGATCGCCCCGCAAGGACTCTCGACCCACGGGTCAAGGAGCGCGGCATGAATCTGGATGGAAAACGGGCGCTGGTCACCGGAGCGGGCGGGTTCATCGGCAGTCACTTGACCGAGGCGCTCGTTCGGGCCGGCGCGAAGACAAGGGCGCTGGTGCATTACAACTCCAGGGGCGACTGGGGGCAGTTGGCCGCGGTCGACACCGAGGTCCGAGACGACGTCGAAGTGATCCTGGGCGACATCGGCGACCGTTCGATGGTTCGCCAGGCGGTGGTCGGCTGCGACCTGATCTTCCATCTCGCCGCGCTGATCGGGATCCCCTACAGCTACCACGCCGTGGAAAGCTACGTCGATACCAACCTTCGTGGAACGCTGAATGTTCTCGAAGCATGTCGCGACTACGGCGTGGAACGGCTGTTGCTCACTTCGACCAGCGAGTCGTACGGCACGGCCCAGTACACACCGATCGACGAGCAGCATCCCTTGCGCGCCCAAAGCCCCTATGCCGCCACGAAAATCGCCGCCGACCAGTTAGCGCACAGTTACCACGCGGCCTTCGGCCTGCCGGTAGTCGTGCTGCGGCCGTTTAATACCTTCGGACCGCGACAGAGCACGCGGGCGGTCATCCCGACAATCATCACGCAGGCCCTCGCCGGCGACTACGTCACCCTGGGGAGCCTATCGCCGGTCCGCGACTTCCTCTATGTGGCCGACAACGCCCGCGGCTATCTCGCCGCAGCCGCCGCTAGGGCGGATAACGTCTGCGGGGAGGTGATCAACCTCGGCACGGGCCGCGGTGTGTCGATCGGACGTCTTGTCGAGTTGGTGGGTGAAATCCTGGGCAGGCCGCTCACGGTGGTCGCTGCCCAGCAACGGCGGCGGCCTGAAAAAAGCGAAGTGCTGCAGTTGCTCTGTTGTGCCGAGAAGGCGCATCGCCTTATCGGTTGGCAGGCGCAGGTCGGCCTGGAGGACGGGCTGGCACGGACCATTGACCATATCCGCTGTCATCCGGAAATGCACCGCTCGCCGCAATACGCGATTTAGTAGCGATCATGCGAAACCGAATCTTAATCACTGGCGCCTGCGGGTTCACCGGCCGGCATCTAATCGCCCGGCTGGCAATCGAACGGCCTGCGGCGATTACGGGGCTTGGTGTGGGGAACCGGCCCGCGCCGACCGGCTGGACACACGTCGCTTGCGATCTGACGGACGAGGCGGCGGTGGATCGCGAGGTCGCCGCCGCCCGCCCCGAGGTCGTCTTTCACCTCGCCGGAGCAATCCGTGCCGCCTCGGCCGACGCGTTTCGCCGCATCAACGTCGAGGGCTTCAGGAATTTGTGCTCGGCGCTTCGCCGCATGGCCCAACGCAGTGGCCGTCCGGTTCGCATGGTCGCCGTCGGCTCGGCGGCGGAGATCGGCTCGGCGGGGATGTCCCATCCGCCGGTTAACGAGGACGTTGCCTGTGTGCCCGAAAGCGATTACGGGCGGAGCAAATGGGAGGCGACGCAGTTGGCCCTTGCCGAACCGCCCGACGGACTGCTTCAAATCGTCGTGGCGAGGGCGTTCAACCTCATCGGCCCGGGACAGGGCGACGCATCGGCGCCGGGCAGCTTCGCCCGGCAGGTTCTGGCCGTCGCCGCGGGGCGATCCGCCGCAGTAAAGTGTGGCCGTCTCGATACGCGTCGCGATTTCGTCGATGTCCGCGATGCCGCGGAAGCTTACCTCGCTTTGGCGCGCCACGGCCGACCCGGGCAAGTCTACAACGTCTGTGCGGGACGTTCCCACCGTATCGGCGACCTGCTCGATTATCTGATTGATGCCGTCGGCGGCCGGATTCCTGTTGTGGCGGAATCTCTGCCCGCTCGCCAAGGCGACGTAGCCGACATTTTTGGCGATCACGCCAAGATCGTGGAGCAAACGGGATGGCAGCCTCGCATCTCCATCGAGCAAAGCCTCAGCGAACTGCTCGGTTCGCCGTACGTCAGGCTTTCCAGTCTGACCGTTGCAGGTTAGGCTGTACTGTCTCACTCTAACTCGAAGTCAGGCTGGCAAGCCTGACGTACTTTGGACTGCGGATCAACCATAATGCCGCTCGCCAAGCCACGAGCCGTCGCACTGCTCAGCGGCGGATTGGACTCCACGACTACCCTGGCGATCGCCGGGTCCGAAGGTTTTGAGCTGCATGCGCTCACGTTTCGGTACGGGCAGCGCCATGAGGTGGAAATCGAGGCGGCGAGCCGCATCGCCGGTCACTTCCGGGTGGCGCAGCATCTCGTGGTCGATTTGGATCCGCGGTATTTCGGTGGATCGGCATTGACGAGCGACCTGCCGGTGCCGAAGGATCGGCGGGCGGAAGAAATGTCGGCCGGGATTCCCGTTACCTATGTCCCGGCTCGCAATACGATCTTTCTTTCCTTCGCGCTCGCCTGGTCGGAGATCGTCGGTGCCGACGATATCTTTATCGGAGTCAACGCGGTCGATTATAGCGGCTATCCCGATTGCCGGCCGGAGTACATTGAGGCCTACCAGCGGATGGCAAACCTCGCTACCAAGGCTTCCGTGGAAGGGCGTCGGGAATTGCACATTCACACACCGTTGATTCGCCTGACGAAGGCGGAAATAATCCGCCGGGGATTAGAGCTTGGCGTCGATTACGCGATGACCAGTACATGCTACGACCCGTCTGCGGCGGGCGAGGCGTGTGGTCGCTGCGATGCCTGCCTTTTGCGGTTGCGAGGGTTTGCCGAACTCGGCCGTCGCGATCCGGCGAGATACCAGTTGCCATAGCATCGAAGAAAGAAGTGCCCGTGAGTCTTCTGGCACGCGGTTGACTGGCGGCGTCTCCATCAGCGACTGCCTGGTTCGCGATCTCGTTTGCGGCGCCGCTTTCGTAACCCTGCCATCCACCTCCACTCCTCCCAGTCCCGCCAGTCCATTCCCGTTTGCACCCCCTGCCGCACGCGACTTAGAAGGTGTTTCGCCCAGGCAAACTCGATGCTCAGAATTGCCAGGCCGATTGGAATGACGACAAAAGCCGGGCCCGGCGTAACCAGCAGAATGACGCCCAACAGCAGAACCGTTGTGCCCACCACCAGCACAATCAGCCGCCTCGCGTGGCGGAGCACCGCGCGAACCGTCGCCTCACGGCCGCTCGAGGCGGGCGGTGCCTCCGATCTCCCATCGCAGTTCTGTTGCGAGGCGTCACAGATCTGTGGGTGGGGTTCGTCTGGTTCCACGTTACGATGCCGCCGAAGGTTCGTTGCGGGACAGGTGTGCAGCCTGCCACAACCGTTTTTTATAGCCGCTGCCCGTCGGCACGACAAACTTGACAGTGTTCCCTTGATACGTTCTTCTTCAGTTCTTGCCCAATCTTGCCAGCAAATCAGCAAACCCGAGGCCAGCCATGCCCTGTTTTTCGAATATCCGCCATGAAATTGCCGGAGTGCCCATTCTTGATCTTGCCCACGAATTCGGTACCCCCACGTTTGTCTATGACACCGGCACGATTGTCCAGAGGATCGAAGATCTGCGGGCATTCGACCACATTCGCTACGCGCAAAAGGCTTGCTCCAATCTGGCGGTGCTCGATCTCATGCGTCAACATGGCGTCCTGGTCGACACGGTCAGCGCCGGCGAAATTCGGCGGGCGTTGGTCGCAGGCTACGCTCCGACCGGCTCGCCGCCGCCGATCGTTTACACCGCGGACATTTTCGATCGCGAGTCGCTCAATCTGGTCGTCGAACAGAATATCCATGTCAACTGCGGCTCCCCCGATATGCTCGACCAGTACGGCAGCCTGGCTCCCGGACGTGAGGTGACGCTACGGATTAACCCCGGTTTCGGACACGGACACAGCCGAAAGACGAACACCGGCGGCGACCAATCCAAGCACGGCATTTGGTACGATCAACTCCATGACTGTCTCGTCAACGCCGACAACTACGGGCTGAGCGTTACGGGGCTTCATATGCATATCGGTTCCGGGACCGACCTGGAACACCTCTCACAGGTCTGCGCTGCCATGGAAAAGGCGGCTTTGGAGTTGGGGCGGAATCTCAAGTCGATCAGTGCGGGCGGCGGGTTGCCCATCCCATACCAGGAAGATCAGCAACGCCTCGACCTCGGTGCCTACTTCGCCGTATGGAACGCCACCCGCCAGCGGCTCCAAGACCATTTTGGGCATGCGATCAGCCTGGAAATCGAACCGGGGCGTTACCTCGTGGCCGAGAGCGGTTACCTGATTGCCGAAATCCGTGCGATCAAACGTCAGGCAGACAATGTCTTCTATCTCGTTGACGCCGGCTTCAACAACCTCGCCCGGCCGATCCTCTACGGCGCCCACCATCCCATGGCGATCGTCCCGGCCGATGGCGAAACCCGGCGTCCCGAAGTGGACGTGATCGTCGGCGGTCCGCTTTGCGAATCAGGCGATATTTTCACCCAGGAGGAAGGTGGTTTCGTCATCACGCGCTGCTTGCCTACGGCCGCGGTCGGCGACCTGCTCGTTATCGAATGCGCCGGCGCCTATGGCTTCGTGATGGGATCGAACTACAATTCGAAACCCCTGGCGGCGGAGGTATTGATTGCCGATGGCCGCCCACACCTGATCCGCCGCCGGCAAACCTTCGAGGATCTCATCGCCGGAGAGATGATCCCCCAACAACCGTGATCATCCTCGCCGATCCTAACCCTTCGCCGCATCGACAAAACGCCCCGAAACCGCGTCCCAATCAATCACGTTGAAGAACGCCTTCACGTAGTCGGCGCGGCGATTCTGGTACTTCAGATAGTAGGCGTGCTCCCACACGTCGACCCCCAAGATCGGGATCTGGCCCTCGGTGATTGGACTGTCCTGGTTTGCCGTACTGGAAACGGAGAGTTTGCCGCTCTTCGGACAGAGGCAGAGCCATGCCCAACCGCTGCCGAACCGTTTCATTGCGGCATCGGAAAGCGCCGTGGCGAATTGGTCAAAACCGCCGAGTTGGCTGTCGATGGCCTTTGCCAGTTCGCCCTTGGGTTGACCGCCACCTTTCTTGGACATGATCGTCCAGAAAAGACTGTGGTTGACATGGCCGCCGCCGTTGTTGCGAACTGCCGTCCGGATCGATTCCGGCAGTCGATCGAGATGGGCAACCAATTCCTGCGGCGACTTCTTCGCCCACTCGCTTCCTGCCACCGCCTTGTTCAAATTGGCCACGTAACCGGCATGGTGCTTTGTGTAATGAATCTCCATCGTCCGCGCATCAATGTGCGGCTCCAGGGCATCGTAGGGATACGGGAGTTCGGGTAGTTGATACGATCCCGAACTCGCCTGCGCCAACACCTCGCGACTCGGCAGCAACAGGCTCGCCCCCAACCCGAACGAAGCGGCAAAAAACTCACGGCGTCTCATTGATCCAATCTCCTCGATCCTCGGTGAAGTCGGTTGCTTTTCCGAAAAAAGCGACGCGGTTCAGAAATTCGCGTCTCGGCGAAGCAATGATAGGCAGCCCATCCCGTTCCGGCCGACCGCACGCGCCTCCGCCAACGCCCCAAGCTGTTTTTTGACAGGCATTTCTGTAAAAAATGACGGTCCACAGGACATTTGGCCACACCTCGCCGAAATCACCCTGAAAACGGCAAGGTTGACTGGAGAATCTGTATCGATTTTGCCGATAATGCGGGCGGCACCAGAGTGATCCCGGGCGAGTCCGCGCTGCGCCTCCACGATAGCAAGCATGGCTGAAGCATTGAAAAACCACCCGTTAGGACGCAAAGACGCTAGGCGGCCCGATGGGTATCCGACTTGCCGGCTCCTGACCCGACTTGGGCCGCTACTGGTTCTTGCGGCGTGCTGCGGATGCTCTCTCCTGCCGGAGATGGCCCATCAGCCGTCACTTCACAATCCGTTCCCGCAACTCTCGAAGGTGGCAATCGCGCCGTTTTTCAACCTCAGTTCGGAGCCAACCGTGGACGGTCGTCAAGTCGCGTTGGCCTATTACAACGAATTACAGGTGGTGCCGGGGTTCGAGGTGGTGCCGGTGGGGGTTGTCGAGCGGGTCATGCAGGAACACCAGATTGCTTTGTCGGGGCCGCAAGACGCCCGACGCCTGGCGCAGTTGCTGGGCGTCGATGCCGTGGTGATCGGGGCCATCACCGACTTTACTCCGTACTATCCTCCCCGTTGTGCATTGCAGGTGGAATGGTACGCCGCCAATCCCGGCTATCACCCCATACCCCCTGGATATGGGTTGCCGTGGGGTACGCCGGAGGAAAAAGAAATCCCCGCGCCGCTGGTATTCGAGGCGGAATTTGCCCTGGCGAAGGAACAACTCAAGACCCAGATTCCCACATGCAGCGGTGTTTCCGGGGCGAATCCGGCTTCCATCAGCCCTGCAGCGACGGATCCATCCGGAGCGGTTCTGCCCGAGGCCGCGGGCCAAACCGTCCCTGCCGCAAGTCTCTCCCCCACGATTCCTCTGCCAGCGGACGGCCTGATCGGTTCGGTCCCGGGGCATGAGGCGATGCCACCCGGTTGGCCGGATCCACGCGGATTCGTGCCGTCGCCGCCCAGCCCGCAGCCGCCCACCTGCTGGCCGAGCGATGCGCCGGTTCTGAGGCACACGCAGACGTATAACGGGCACGACATTGAGTTTACCGAGGCGTTGGCCAGCTACTACTTTTTCCGCGACGACGCCCGCTTCGGCGGCTGGCAGAGCTACCTGCAACGCAGCGACGACTTTATCCGCTTCTGCTGTCACATGCATATCTCGGAAATGCTCAGCGCCCGGGGCGGAGCGGGAGAAACGCGAGTGGTGTGGCGGTGCTTTGGCGTCCGATAACAATCTACAGAGCCCGCCCCACGCCATCGTAATCCCCGGGTAGGAGACCCTCGGCGATGAGTCAAGATATTAACGTACTGGCGCTCGTAAAAGGATCTGAGCGTTACGTTTTCCTCTACGACGATTCCAGTCGAGCCGAGACGCTTCGCGTCCTTGGCCGCTTTGCCTCCAATCCGGAGTTGAGTTTTACCTGGTACGACGCGGCCGTTCTCAGCCAGAAGATCCGGCAGGAGAGCCAGCAGCAGGCGATCCCGCAACGATTCAACGCGCCCGCGCCGACCGACAGCGAGGATTGGTTCTGACGCAATCGCCATGCAAACCGCCATTGGACGATTTCTCAAGTATCTCCACGTGGAGCGGAACGCGTCGGAACTGACCGTAAAGAGTTACCGCGAGGATCTGGCAGCGCTACTGGAATATCTGGCCGAGTCGCGAGAGGGCATTGCCCCACGGCCGAGCGACGTCACGCCGGTGGAACTGCGCGGTTACGTCGCGGCGCTCCACGAGGCCGGCTACGCCAAAACCACGATCGCGCGCCGCCTGGCTTCCATGCGAAGTTTCTTCCGATTTGGTCAGCGGGAGGGTTGGGCCGACACCAATCCGGCAAAGCCGCTCAGGAATCCACGCAAGTCACGAACCCTGCCGCATTTCCTCTCCTCGGACGAACTCGGCCGACTACTCCAGTCTCCGCCCGGCGATTCTCCCATGGGACTGCGCGACCGTGCGATCCTCGAGACCATGTACTCCGCCGGACTGCGCGTGAGCGAGTTGGTCGGACTGAACGACAGCGATTTGGACTTTCAAGCCGGGGTAGTCCGTGTGCGGGGCAAGGGAAAACGCGAACGCCTTTCTCCGGTCGGCTCCTACGCTACCCGCGCGCTGAACCGTTGGCTCCACGTTCGCCAGCTCAATGTCCGCGAACCCTCCGGCGCCGCTGCCCCCGTTTTCGTCAATAAGTTCGGCCGTCGGCTCACCACGCGAAGCGTAGCCCGAATGCTGGAGAAGTATCTCCGCCAAACCGGACTCGACTCCCGCACCACTCCGCACTCGCTACGCCATAGTTTCGCCACCCACCTGCTCGACCGGGGGGCGGATATTCGCAGCGTTCAGGAACTGTTGGGCCACAAGAGCTTGGTGACCACTCAGATCTACACACATGTCAGCACCGCAGGGCTGCGCGAAGTGTACGAGAAAGCACACCCGCGCGCCCACTCCACGGCGCAGACGTAAGACCGATCGAAGTGAATGTACGTCAGGCTTTCCAGCCCGACATCGAAATACTGTCAGGCTGGAAACCTTGACGTACACCGCCTCAAAATGTAAGTGCTGCAGCCCGGGAAAGGGGACTGGCACCGAGCGGTAGGCGTTTCCTCGGCCGTTCCGAGCCACAACCACGCTCGGAGCCCAGTCCCCTTTTCAACTCCGTTTACAGTTTGAGTAAAGCGCCGATCCTTACACGAGACCCTTGCGCACCGCCCAGACAGCGGCCTGCGTGCGGTCGCTGACGGCGATCTTCCGCAAGATGTTCTGGACGTGCTCTTTGACCGTTTCGACGCTGATTTCCAGCGAACGGCCGATTTCTTTGTTGCTCAACCCAAGGGCCACGTGGCGCAGCACCTGGGTCTCGCGCTGAGTCAGTGGAACATCGTCGTCGTCGATGACCTGACGGATCTTCATCGCACCGGCCACGCGGCGTAGTTCACCGCTGCGTGAGGGCGACTCGCCTTGGGCCGCCGCGGTGATCGTGTCGATGATTGCTTCTCGCGTGGAGCCCTTCAGCACGTAGTCACTGGCGCCCAGCGCGACTGCCCGAGCAATGTACGTCGGGTTGTCGTAGGTCGACAGCATCACGACACGGCTTTCCGGCACCTTGGTGCGAAGCTTTTCGAGAGTTGCCAAGCCATCGCCGTCGGGCATGCGGATATCCAACAGCACGACGTCCGGCTTCACCTCTTCCGCCTTCTGTACCGCTTCTTTGCCATTGGCGGCCTCGGCGACAATCTCAATGTCCGAGCCGGCCAGTAGGCTAGCCAAACCCGTCCGAATAACCTCGTGGTCATCGGCGACCAGCAATCGAATGCTCATGGAACATGCTCTCCAGTGAAAAACAGGGAGTCCATCCTTTCGTGGCACCACAAACTAGGTGGATAGCGTCCGGATCGGGTGGCCCCCCAAATCGATCATTCATCGTTTAATAGTAGTACGCACTCGGTATGGTTTAAATTACCCAAAAGAATGCTATAATCCCCCCGGTACAGCGGTATTCGTGCGAAAAACTGTCCCTATCAGAGGTAGAATTTCGGATACCCAGCACGCAAATCCATACTGCATAGGGGAATACGAAAACCCGTTTTATCCACACCCTCATTCCGAGCGCCGATAGAATTCGATACCCGGATTGGCGGGTCTTGTAGAATATCTCAAAACTTGGTCAATATTTTCGACACCAGTCTCAGAAAACCGATGGAACAGCCTTACCGTTTGCCGTCCGCCGCCCTTCTGACCCAACTCGCCACCGAGAACATCCTTATTCTGGACGGGGCCATGGGCACCATGATTCAGCAGTTGGGATTCGGCGAGACGGACTACCGCGGCCGTGCGTTTTCCGGCCATTCCCAAACGCTGGGTGGCTGCAACGATCTACTCTCTGTCACGCAGTCCGATGCGATTGTCGAAATCCACCGGAAGTTTCTCGACGCAGGGGCGGACATTGTTTCGACCAACACCTTCAACGCCAACCGCATCTCCCTCGCGGATTACGGCCTGGTCGACCACGTTCGCCCGATCAACCTCGCCGCGGTTGCCTGCGCCCGCCAGGCGATCGAGGCGATAAGCCGCCCCAACGGCGGCCGGCCGCGGTTCGTCGCCGGCTCCATCGGACCGACCAATCGCACGGCGTCGCTGTCGCCCGATGTGAACGATCCCGGCTACCGCGCGGTCACGTTCGACGATCTGGTCGCCGCCTACCGCGAGCAAGTCGCGGCGCTGGTCGATGGCGGCGTCGACCTACTGCTGCCGGAAACGACGTTCGACACGCTCAACCTCAAGGCGTGTCTGTTCGCCATCGGCGAGTATTTCGACGAAACCGGCACGCGTCTGCCGGTGTTGGCCTCGGTGACAATTACCGATCGCAGCGGACGCACGCTTTCGGGTCAGACCCTGGAAGCTTTTTGGATCTCGGTGGCCCATGCCGACCTCTTCGGCGTCGGGATCAACTGCGCCCTGGGCCCCGAGTTGATGCGCCCCTATGTGGAAGAACTCTCGGCCATCGCCACCGTCCGCACAAGCTGCCATCCCAACGCCGGGCTCCCGAACGAGTTCGGCGGCTACGACGAAACTCCGGAGGAAATGGCCCGCGTCCTCGCCGAGTTTGCCGCGGAAGGCTGGCTCAACGTCGTGGGCGGATGCTGCGGCACCACGCCTGAGCACATTCGGGCAATCGCCGCGGCGGTGTCCGACAAACCACCGCGGCGAATTCAGCCCGTGGTATCCTACACCCGCTACAGCGGCCTCGAACCGCTTGTATTGCGGCCCGAGAGCAGCTTCACGATGATCGGCGAGCGCACCAACGTCGCCGGTTCGCGCCGGTTTGCCCGACTGGTCCGCGAGGGACGGCATGAGGAAGCCGTCGCCATCGCGCGGCAGCAGGTCGATAACGGTGCGAATGTGATCGACGTCAACATGGACGACGGGATGCTGGAAGGCGACAAGGTCATGCCGCATTTCCTCAACCTCATTGCCGCCGAGCCCGATATCTCGCGGGTGCCGGTGATGATCGATAGCTCCCGCTGGTCGATCCTGGAGGCAGGGCTGAAATGCCTCCAGGGCAAATCGATTGTCAACTCGATCAGCCTCAAGGAAGGCGAAGAGGAGTTCTTGCGCCAGGCGAGGCGGATTCGCCGTTACGGCGCCGCTTGCGTGGTGATGATGTTCGATGAGCAGGGGCAGGCAGTCACCGTCGACCACAAAGTTGGCATCGCCCGCCGTGCTTATCACCTCCTCACCGAGAAAGTCGGCATGCCGCCCGAAGACATCATCTTCGACCCGAACATCCTTACGGTCGGCACGGGCATGGAGGAGCACAATCGCTATGCCGTCAACTTCATCGAAGCAACGCGTCAGATCAAACAGCTCTTTCCGGGAGTGAAGATCTCGGGCGGGTTGAGCAATATCTCCTTTTCGTTCCGCAGCAACGAACCGATCCGCCGTGCCATGCACGCGGCCTTCCTCTACCATGCCATCCGCGCCGGGCTCGACATGGCGATCGTCAATGCCGGCCAGCTCGACGTCTACGAAGAGATCCCCAAAGACCTCCTCGAACGGGTCGAAGACGTTTTACTGGACCGCCGTCCCGATGCGACGCAGCGCCTCATCGAGTTTGCCGAGACGGCCCAACAAGAGCAGTCACCCGAAACTCGGGCGCAGCCGTGGCGGGAAACCACCGTCGAACAACGGCTCAGCCACGCGCTGGTCAAAGGAATCGTCGACCATATCGAGCAAGACCTTGAAGAGGCCCGTCTCAGGTATCCCTCCTGCCTGTCGATCATCGAGGGGCCGCTGATGGACGGGATGGGCATCGTTGGTGAGCTTTTCGGCGAGGGGAAGATGTTCTTGCCCCAAGTGGTCAAGAGCGCGCGGGTAATGAAGAAAGGGGTCGCCTACCTCATGCCCTTCATGGAAGCGGAGAAGGACCAGGCTTCGACCGCGAAGGCCACCACGCGCGGCACGATGGTCATGGCGACCGTCAAAGGCGACGTCCACGACATCGGCAAGAACATCGTCGGCGTCGTGCTGGCGTGCAACAACTACCGTATCGTCGATCTGGGCGTGATGGTCCCCTGCGAAAAAATCCTCAAAGCAGCGATCGAGGAAGACGCCGACATGATCGGCCTTAGCGGCCTGATCACGCCCAGCCTCGATGAGATGATCCACGTGGCCAAGGAAATGCAACGCCAAGGTTTCGAGACCCCCCTGCTGATCGGCGGCGCCACCACCAGCGCCAAGCACACCGCGGTGAAGATTGCACCAGCCTACGACGCCGTCACCGTGCATGTCCACGACGCGTCGAAGTGCGTCGGAGTGGTCGAACGCCTCATGTCGCCCGCCGCGCGCCCGAAGTTCGCCGAAGAAAACCGCTGCCAGCAGCAGGATCTGCGCGCGGCCTACGACCGGCGACGGGTAGTCGATCTCGTCCCTTACCGCGAAGCGCTTGCTAGGCGACTGCCGAGCGACTGGAACACGCTGGATATCCCCAAGCCTTCATTTACCGGGATCCGAGTCCTCGACGATTTTCCCTTGGAAAACCTCGTCGAGTACATCGACTGGTCGCCATTTTTTCAGGCGTGGGAATTGCATGGAAAGTACCCCAAAATCTTCGAGGATCCCAAGGTCGGGGAGCAGGCCAAGCAACTGTTCGACGATGCCCGGCGGCTCTTGGAACGTATCGTTCGCGAGAAACTTCTGGTGGCTCGCGGCGTCTGGGGATTCTGGCCGGCGGCTGCAGTCGGCGACGACATCCTCGTTTACGAGGACTCGGCCCGTCGCCAGGAAATTGCCCGCTTCCACACGCTGCGCCAGCAGTGGCAGCGGAGAGGCCAAGAACACTTCCGTTCGCTGGCTGACTACATTGCCCCTCTTGAGAGCGGCAGAGCGGATTATATCGGCGGATTCGCGGTGACGGCCGGGCATGGCGCCGCCGACCTCGCTCGCACATTTGAAGTAGAACACGATGATTACAACTCCATACTCGCCAAGGCTCTGGCGGACCGACTGGCCGAGTCGTTTGCCGAGCGACTGCACAAGACCGCCCGGGAAGAATGGGGCTACGGGCGCGATGAGCAGTTGGCAACGGAAGACCTCGTTCGCGAGACATACCGCGGGATTCGCCCAGCCCCAGGCTACCCAGCCTGCCCAGATCATACAGAAAAATGGATTCTATTCGACCTCTTGGCCGCCGAGCGTCATACAGGCATCCGACTGACCGAATCGCTGGCAATGGATCCCGCCGCATCCATTTGCGGACTCTACTTCGCGCATCCGGAAGCCCGCTATTTTTCCGTCGACCGGATCACCCGAGACCAAGTGGAGGACTATGCCCGCCGCAAAGGAATGAAGGTTTCCGAGGTTGAGCGGTGGCTTTGTCCCAATTTGGGGTATGAATAAACCCCGCTCGCCAAGCGTCATCATGTCGCGGCGGTCGATAGAACCGCCTCGCCGGGCAGGAAATTTGCCGGGACCACCCCTGGGGCCTTGAGTAGTCGGGCAGCTAGCCGCTATACTACAACACTTTGTCCCATTTGAGATCGAAAGTGTAGTTTCAGCCATGAAGATCCGAGCCAGCGTCAAGCGAATCTGCGAGAACTGCAAGATCGTTCGTCGTGGAGGAGTCGTTTTCGTCGTGTGCAGCAATCCGCGCCACAAGCAGCGGCAGGGCTGATTCACGCAGGTAGCACCCCGCTGCAGGATGGTTTTGGCCAAATAGTTGTGCCATAGGTAAAGCGGATATTGCGGCCGTGCCGGGGCCGCCAAAGGGAGCATTCAAACATGCCGCGTGTTTTAGGTGTAGACATTCCCAACGACAAGCCGACAGTGATCGCTCTGCAATACCTGTATGGGGTTGGTGACCGGATCGCTCGCGATCTTTGTCACCGCACGGGGATCAATCCGCAGGCGCGGGCCCGCGAACTCCGCGAGGACGAGTTGGCGCGTCTGACGGCGCTTCTGGACAAGGACTACACGGTCGAAGGCCAGTTGCGGCGCCAGACGACACAGAACATCGCTCGGCTCCGTGACATCGGCTGCTACCGGGGACTTCGCCACCGGCGCGGCCTGCCGGTCCGCGGCCAGCGAACCCGCACCAACGCCCGCACCCGAAAGGGCCCCAAGAAGACGGTGGCCGGCAAGAAGGGCGTCAAAGATCTCCGCTAAGCGGCGGCGAGAACCACTGGATCCAGATACTGATTGTTGTTTGAGGAGTTTCGCACGGTGGCCAAGTCAACTTCGTCCGGTTCCAAGCGTCGCAAGACGCGTCGCAACGTCGCCGTGGGCGTCGCCCATATTCGAGCGACGTTCAACAACACGACGGTTACGATTACCGACACCAAGGGGGATACGCTCTGCTGGTCGAGTTCCGGCACGAGCGGCTTCAAGGGGAGCCGCAAAAGCACCCCCTTTGCCGGCCAGATGGCCGCGCAGCAGGCGGCCGAAAAGGCGATCAAATTCGGCGTCAAGGACGTGGATGTTCGCGTGAAGGGGCCCGGCAGCGGCCGGGAAAGCGCCATTACCGCCCTGCAGGCCGCCGGATTGAACATCAAGTCGATCGAGGACGTCACGCCGCTGCCACACAACGGCTGCCGGCCCAAGAAACGCCGCCGTGTCTGAACGTCGCACACTGAAGATATTTCTGTTTTGGAGCAAAACTTTGTATGGCCTGTAACACGGGACCCGTTTGCCGCATGTGCCGCCGCGAGGGAGTCAAGCTCTTTCTCAAGGGAACGCGCTGCGATACCGACAAGTGTGCCATCGAGCGCCGGCAGACGCCGCCGGGCATGCACAACTACCGCCGCGGCAAGCTGACCGACTATGGCGTCCACCTTCGCGAAAAGCAGAAGGTTAAGCGCTACTACGGCGTGTTGGAGGCCCAATTCCGCCGCTACTTCCAAACTGCCGAGCGCACCAAGGGCAACACCGGCAAGATGCTGATGGCGCTGTTGGAACGTCGGCTGGACAACATCGTCCATCGGCTCGGATGGGGCCTCTCCCGCTCGCAGGCGAGGCAGATTGTTCGCCACGGCCACATCCTCGTCAACGGCCGCCGTGTCGACGTACCCAGTTACCTGGTCCGTACCGGCGACGTGATCACCGTGAAAAACCGGCCGAAAAGCATTGAAATCGTGCAGGCCGCCATCGCCGAATACGGCCGGGAAGTCCCCGATTTCCTCAACCGTGTCGACGGACCTCAACCGGAAGGCCAGGTGCTGCGGCTGCCGGAGGCCGAAGATGTTTCCATCCCGGTCGAAGTGAACTTGATCGTGGAAATCCTTTCCAGGTAGGCGCGCTCGACAGACCGATTCGCCGCTTGATTTTATCATCGGAGGGTTCCTATGCGAATTCGATGGCGTGGACTTGAACTGCCGAGTCAAGTGACATGCGAAAGACAGTCGCTGACACCGACGTACGGCAAGTTCATTGCAGAGCCGTTCGAACGGGGGTTCGGCGTTACGGTGGGCAACAGCCTGCGCCGCATCATGCTTTCCAGCCTGGAAGGGGCCGCGATCACGCGAATCAAGCTCCAGCGCGCTCAGCATGAATTCACCACATTGCCCGGGGTCGTCGAAGACGTTAGCGATATCGTGCTCAACGTGAAGTCGCTGGTGGTAAAGAGCTACACCGGGCAGACGCACGTGCTGCGGATCGACAAGAACACACGTGGCGTCGTCAGCGGCACCGACGTCCGTACCGACGATCAAACCGAAGTGATCAACCGGGACCACGTCGTCGCCACCCTGACCGACGATGTCCCATTCAACATGGAAATGGTGGTGGAAACGGGTCGCGGATACCTCTCCGCCGGCGAACAAGGCGAGCAGTCGCAGGAAATCGGCACGATCCCGGTCGATGCCGCGTTCAGCCCGGTGGTGCGGGTGCGCTACGAAGTGGAAGAGACTCGCGTCGGCCAGAAGACCAATTACGACAAGCTCACCTTGGAAATCTGGACCAACGGTTCGATCACTCCGGAGATGGCGCTGGTCGAGGCGGCCAAGATCCTCCGCAAGCACCTCAATCCCTTCGTGCAGTATCAAGAACTCGGCAGGCGGGTGTACTCGGAGGCGCGGTCCGGCATCGGCGGGGTAGACCCCTCCCTGGAAGGCAAGCTCAACATGAGCCTTTCCGATCTGCACCTTTCCGTGCGAGCCTCCAACTGCCTTGAATCGGCAGACATCAGTTCGATCCGCGACCTCGTCAGCAAGAGCGAAGACGAGCTGCTCGAAGTCCGCAACTTCGGCGAAACCACCTTGAACGAAATCCGCGAGAAGCTCTCGGATCTCGGGCTTCGTCTGGGAATGCGGATTCCGCCCGCGCCAACCAGTTCGTCGTGACGCGGCCGCGCCTCCCCGATCACCATCCGAAACACCCGACTTACGCACCAATCAACCATGCGACACCGAAGACGAGGCCGGAAGCTCGGCCGCAATCCCAATCACCAGCGAGCCCTGCTGAGAAACTTGGCCAGTGCGCTGATGCTCACCGAGCGCGATAGCGAGGGTGACGACAACGCGCCGAAGACCAAGGGCCGCATCATTACCACGGTTCCCAAAGCCAAGGAAGTCCGGCCACTGGTGGAGAAGTGCGTGACGATCGCCCGCCGCAGCTTGTCCCACCAGGAAGCGGCCGATCAACTCGGGCCGAATGCCGATCGCCATTCGGAAAAGTGGCGCACCTGGCGGGAAAGCCCCAAGTGGTACGAGTGGAACCGCGCCATCGCGCCGGTGGTCGCCGCCCGCCGCCGCGCCCTACAGCTTCTCGGCGACAAGAAAGCGGTGCGGGTTCTCTTCGACGAAATCGCGCCACGCTATGCCGACAGGCCCGGCGGCTATACCCGCATCCTGCAACTGGCCACTCCCCGCCTCGGCGATGCCGCGCCGCGCGCGATCCTCGAATTTGTCGGCACGCACGACCGCGTGCAGCGGCGGGCCGAGAAGCCCGCTTTCGAGGCCCCCGCCGAAACGCAAGTTGTACCCCCTGTCCAGGCGGATGCACCCGTGAGCGAGCCTGAGGAATCGGCCGAAGGCGAAAAGCAGGCATAGCTTTTTTTCGCGAGAATTCGAGTGGCATCATTCGACTTCACGCTCCACATGAGGCGTCTTTGCCGAGACGCCGCCAACCGTGTTAGCGAACTGCGCCACATCGACATGGCTCGCGTGGCCGTGGGCTTTCGCCAGACTCGCATGGCCGCTGGCCACGGGCTCTACGCCTCCTTGACGCCCCTGCGGTTCAGCGGCGGCGAGGATCATATCGTCCGCCGCGGCCGGAGATGTTGCATTCAGCGGGTCCGAGATGAGGCGGGCCGAGAAATGCTTTACATCCTCAACTTTTATTTGCCGCGGTTCTTGGATCTTGCCTTTCGCGAGAAGATCGTCACCGTATTCCACGAACTCTGGCATATCGGCCCGAATTTTGACGGCGACCTCCGCCGCTTCGAGGGCCGCTGTTACGCTCACAGCGGCTCCCAGAAAAGCTACGACACCCAGGTTGCCGCCCTGGCCGAGCGATGGCTCTCGCTCGACCCGCCTGAACCGGTCTACGGATTCCTCCAACACGATTTCCGTGGGCTGACGGAGCAGTTCGGCGAGATTCGCGGCCGCCGGTTCGCCGCTCCGAAAATCGTCCCGATCGATTCGGTATGACTCCGATTCCCGCAGCGTCTGGCCGTTGCCCGATGGTAGCAGCCGGGCTGCTTGCTATTCTGGCGGGTGGGTTATTTTCTTCGCATGGTTCAAAAACGGGTCGCAGCCAGTAGATCCCGCTTGCCGAGCGGGATCTGAGCGGCTAAGTGAAGTCTCCACTTGGTGGGGCGATAGGACGCCAAATCCGCGTCCAGATCCCGCTCGGCAAGCGGGATCTACCTTCTGTTACCTGCCAACGTCGAGATTTGAACCATGCCATTTTCTTCGCATTCCGATTGACTTTTCTTCCATTGGCGGCTAGCCTTCCCGCCTCCATGGACATCGGGTTTATCGAGTCTCGTTCCTCTTCATTCTTCTAACACCGCACCAACCAACTGCAACCGTATGCCGTCCTCGCGGAGTCGCATGTTGCTCGTGGTAATTGCCGCCTCAATTCTGGCGGGATGCATGACGATTGCGCACGAAACCAAAAAATCCCCCCTAAAGAATACTGTGATGCCTCCCGACAGCGCGGTGCTGGAGGTGTTTTTTATCCGTGTCCCCTTCGGCGAGCCCGAGGCAAACCAGCAGCTCTGGCAAGAAATCGACGAGCAGCATTTCCCGCCTCTCCTGCGGCAGGAATTGTCGCAGAACGGGTTTCGGGTAGGACTCGCGAGCGGTCAAATCCCCGTGGCGCTGGAGCATCTGATGCAACTGGACAGCAAGCCCGCCGCCATGGGAGGAGCGGAGGCGGCGATAGCCGAAGACCTCGGCTCGGCGCCCCGGGTTCTCCGCCGCCACTTACAGGCCCGGGCCGGCAGGCGCAATGAGGTCATCGCCTCCAGTGTCTACGACGAGTTGCCGGTGCTGATGTGCGAATCGGGCAGCGCCTGCGGCCGAACGTATCCCAGAGCGCAGGGGATCATTGCGATCGTGGCCCATCCCGAGCCGGACGGCCGGGTCAAACTGGAACTGGTTCCGGAACTGCATTACGGTGAGCCCCGTCAGCGTTGGGTGGGAACCGAAGGCGCATTGCGGATGGAACCGGGCCGGGAGCGTCGCGTCTTCGACGACCTCAGTTTGACCGCCACCCTTTCGCCCGGCGATATGGTTGTGCTGAGCAGCCTGCCATTGCGGTCCGGCAGTGTCGGCCACTCCTTCTTCACGGCCACCAGCGCCGGCCAACTCGAGCAGAAGCTGCTGGTGATCCGCGTGGCCCAGACACAGCACGACGACCTCTTTGCGCCGGGCGAACCGCTGCCGCTGGACGCCATCGAGTAGTCGCGCCGCCGCTCACTCCGTTTTCAGCAACTCCGGTTTCTTGCAGTCGTTCCGTGTCTTCGGTGGTAACTTAAACGGTGAAAGGCACTTCACCCCACGAAATTCTCCGCGATCTCCAGGACGCCGCCTTGCAGATCCCACGGTCCGATCAGGCCGCGGAAGCTTCGCCTCTGAAGCAGACCTATGAACAAATCCGCCGTAGCCGGCGCCGGGGCCCGCAACCGATCGGCACCCTCCTGATCGCAGTGCTGAACTCCCGGACTTCTTCACCAGAACTCCCGGCGGGAAGAAATCTGACTGTTGGTCGAGCATAGGATGGGCGAAAGGCTAGCAGCCCGCCAGGCGAATCTCTGGGACGGATTCGGCCCTTGCCAGTGCCCATAGCGCCGGCTATCGTGATCAATGAGATGAAAACCTGCCATCGATCCTGAAGACCTGACTTGAAGAATCCGCTGAGAGGGAGCACCAGAATGAGACAGTGGGATCGGACAGCCGGGCTGCTCGCGTTGGGCGCAGGCCTCGCGTTTTGGGCAGCCACGCATCGAGCAGCCGGGGAGACGGTTGATGAGAATTTGGTTGGTGCGGGGCTGCGTGCGAGCCTGGAGCAACTCGCGAAGATCGATGAGGATGCGCGAAAGGCATTTGGGCCGGCGGCCGTAAAAACTTCCCGTTCGGTGCTGCAGCTTGGCGATATGGATTTCGTCACCTTTGAAACGGCTGGGGGCGACATTGTCTCGCGCCAATACGTCGGCGGTGTTTGGAGTCCGCGTGCTCCGGTCACCGCCGGCGCACCTCGGCGCGACGGAGAACGATGGGACATGCCGAGCCTCGTGGCGGGGCCCGACGATAGCGTCTGGATCGCCTATCGCAGCGAGGCGCGGCGGCGGGTGTTCTTGCACCGCTGGTGGGGCGAGAGTTGGGGGCCACGGATCGAGGGCCGCGGCATTTTCCATGTCCGTGCCTCGGCAAGCGGTGAGTTCAACGAAGAATATCGCCCGATTGCCGGTTTCGTTGTGGAAGGCTCGCGAGTCCGCGACGCGATCGAAATGCGGCTCACCAGTGGCGACGACCCACCGATTGTTCGCATCGAGTCGATCCCGATGGCCGTTCTGACGGCTGCCCCCGGCGAGGGCGCGCTCTTCATCGACACCCGCGACGTCTGGCAAACCACGGGCTTGATCTGGGAACCGGAATTCCCGAGCAAACACGCAAATAACCCGCTGATCTCACCGCTGGACAACCCCGACGCACCTGATGCCGTTCGCGTCTTCAACCGCGGCACCGTCCGGCGAGAGAATGGCCGTTTCCGCATGTGGTACAGCGCCACTGGAACGGATTCACCCGTCACGCCCGGCCAGCCGACCCAGAATTGGCAGAGCTTCATGCGGGTTTGTTACGCTGAGAGCACAGACGGCCTCCATTGGCAGCGTCCCGAACTGGGGCTGGTGGAGTTCAAGGGCTCGCGACGCAACAACATCCTGCCCGTCATTCAACGTCTGCCGACGATTATCTACGACCAGCACGAGTCCGATCCCGATCGGCGATACAAGTGTTTTGGCGAGGCCGCGACAGCAGTTTTTCAGCGTGAGGATGCGCATCTGATGACCTCGGCCGATGGCGTGCAGTGGCGCAATCAACCGTCGCCTCGCTGCTATCCAGGCACGCGTCCTTATTGGCCGTCGGAGTTCCACAGCGTGTTCCGGGACGACCGGGAACTCGACCCGGCACGGCTCTGGAAAGCCTATGGACTGTTCGCGACCGGGCCGACGCGGCGTGCCTGCCAGCTTTCGACCAGTCCCGACGGCATCCACTGGACCGGATACCCGGAGAACCCGATCATCGACCCGCTTCAGGGGGTGAGCCCCTCAATTCACGACTTTCTGGTTTGGCCCGAGCTGGGCCGCTATGTGGGCTTGTTGCAGGTGGGCGATGCGCTGCACAACTACGAGTTTGAGCTGCTGGTTAGCCGCGATGGGGTGCATTTCTCGCCGGTCAGCGACGGCCGTCCGTTCCTCGGCCGCGGTGCAGCGGGCCAGTGGGACCAGGGTGGCGTCCAGGCGGCGGTTCCTGTGCCGGTCGGCGACGAGTCGTGGTTCTACTACGGCGGACGAGAAAAACCATGGACGAGCTACCCGGCCGATCCGAAGGAGATCTGGACGTTCAAGTCGCACTGCGGGCTGGCCACCATCGGCGCCGGCCGATACGCCGGTTTCCGCCTGGGCGAGAAACACCAGCGCGGCATTCTCGTCACGCAGCCAGTCCGCTGTTCGTTCGACCGGGCGCTGGCGCTGAGCATCAACGCGATCGCCGACACACAGAATCCGATCCGCGTAGCCGTTGTAGACGCTGCCACCGGACAGCCGCTGAAAGGCTGCTCGCTGGACGACTGTCTTCCGATCGTGGCGGACGGCGTTTCGCAGCCCGTCCGTTGGGCGAATCTCTCGCAAGCCGATCTTCAAAGCAATCGGCCAGTGCGGCTCCAATTCGAGATGTGCGGACGCCGGTCTCGATTGTATGGATTCGGCTGGGAACCGGCAGCCATGCGCCGAGAGCGGCCGTCTTAGGGTGGTGAGAATGGGCTTTTGCCCGGAAATCGGCGCAACTCCCGAGCGGTTCGGTTTACGACCATGAACCTTCCTGAGCCGTCACGGCAAGGAAGAGTCAAATCGGTGGTGGGTGTCGCGGGGAGGACGGCACTGCTATACTCGGCTTACTGGACGTCGCAGAAGCGGCCGCACACCCTGGAACCGAGACTGCCATGAAACGCATCGTCTATCACGTCGCGCTGTTTTCGCTGTCCCTCTCAATAACTGCCTGCAACGATCGTCCCCGCTCAGGCGACGGCCCGAACGAGTCGCCGGCTATGCAACGGAATGCCGTTGCATCAACAGAGAAGGAACCGGAGACGACCGAGAAACCCGCCGTGCCGGCGGAAGGGAAGCCCCAGGAACCAGTCGAGGCCCTGAAGGCGTTGGGCGCTACGGTCAAGCTCGACGGCGAGGGCAACGTGATCGTCGTCCAGATCCGCGACGGCAAGGCCACCGACGCCACGGCGAACCTGCTCGTGGCAATGGGGTCTCTCAAGGATCTGCAACTCTCCGGTGAGCAGGTGACCGACGCGGCGATCGACAGCATCACAAAGCTCGATCGACTAAAGGTATTGAAGCTCGACGCGACCAGCGTCGGCGACACGGGCCTTGAAAAGCTCGGGTCGATGGAAAGTCTCGAGCAGGTCTACCTCTCGGGCACCAAGATCACCGACGCCGGGTTGGCACACCTCGCCGCTCTGCCGCGGCTGCGGCGGTTGCGCATCAGCGATACCCAGGTTACCGGCGAGGGCATGCGCCCCCTCGAGTCGGTGGCCACGCTCGCAGACCTGGACGTGAGCAAGACCGGCGTCGACGATCGGGGGCTGGCCCACCTCAAGGAGATCGCCGCCCTGACGAACCTGAACCTCTACACCACCAACGTGACCGATGCCGGACTGGATCAGGTTGCCGTTATGACACAGCTTACCTGGCTGAATCTCGACAACACGAAAATCACCGACGCCGGGCTGCCGAAGCTCAAACCGCTGGTCAACCTGCAATTCCTGCACGTCGGTCGCACCGCAGTCAGCGACGCCGGGATCGAGAACCTCCTCGGTCTGAAGAAGCTGACCCGGCTCGAGGTGACCAACACGCGGGTAACCGAAGAGGGGGCCGACAAGTTGCGCAAGGCTCTGCCCGAGTGCGAAGTCCTATCCGGAGTGACCGACGCGAAGTCGTAGTGGTTGGTTGAACCGGCCGAATTCCAACGAAAACTGCGATTTTACTTCATCTTGAAGAAATCGAACGGCTCGAACACGATGTCGTGAAACACGACCCGTGACGGCATCTGCAAGACGAAACGGACTACCTCGGCGACCTCGTCCACACGGAGGAACTTTTCGCGGGGAACGGAGCGGTTGCCCCAGAACTGCGTATCGGCGGCGCCGGGGCTGAGGGTGGTGACGCGAACATTCCTCGCGGCGGCCTGCAGCGCCAGTCCATCGGCCATCATCGCCAGTGCGGCCTTCGAGGCGCAGTAGATCGGCGCGTTGGGGTTGGCACGCTTGGCAGCCACCGAACTCAACAGAATCGCCAGACCGCCGGCCGCCGGGTCGACTTGGCCGACGAAGTGCTTGGCGGCGAAAAAAGCGCCTTCGACGTTGACCTCGAGCATCCGCCGGACATCGGTGGCGTCCATTTCCGGGATCTTCCCCGGCACGCTCAGTCCCGGTGTATAAACGAGCACGGCGAGCGGCCCGAGAGCATCCACCGCTCGCTCAAAGAAACGCCCGACCGCCACCTCTTCCGTCACATCGACTACATCGGCAAATACGGCCGCGCCCACCCCCTCCAGTTCGGTCTTCAAGGTGGCCAGTTTCTTGGGATCACGGCCGCTAATTGCCAATCGGGCCCCATCGCGAGCCAGCATATTGGCTATGGCACGGCCCATGTCGCCGGTCGCTCCCAAGACGGCAACCGCCAAATTACGGATTTCCATCGTTTAGGCTCCTTTCTGCTTTGCAGCCCGACTGCTTCATCCGCGCCGGACCAACATTGAGAACCCCGCTGCCCTTTACTGCGATAGGGCGGCATCGGGGCTCGCTTCGACAGACGAACGGCGAACATTCTACCCGATTCGCTCATCGAATCATGAGTGTAACACCAAACCGGATGCGAACCGTCCGATTTCCGCAACCGATAAGAATCCGTCGACGAACAACTCCGTGACCCTTGGTTGCGGGGCGGACTGAAGTCCGCCCTGCCAATTCCTAAGAAGCCCCCCTCGCAAGGTTCCGGGTGGTAAGGTGGCGCTGCTACTTCCGGTTTGCAGCGGCCCGTGGTATAATTTCCCCTAGCGGTGAGAAAGTGAAGGCGCGTTTTCGTACTCTTGTCGAGTGCTCGCGGTTCCGTCATTCTGCGATTTGTGAAGCGGCTGTTTTCGTTGAATTGGGCCGGTTTCTTGTTGCGGTTGAGTTTTCTCCCCCGAACGTTTTTTGGCGAGGTTTCGCTTGATGCCCAGTGGCTCCAGGTAGAAATGCGCCATCGGCCAGCGGTTTCCTTTTTTTCACGAGGAGCGACGAACATGCCGCAAGGAACCATCAAGAAGGTGCTCACGGACAAAGGTTTCGGGTTTATTGAAGGAGAGCGAGGCGACGACCTCTTCTTTCACCACAGCGCGGTGGAAGGCACTAGCATCGAGGCACTTCAGATCGGGCAGACGGTCAGCTACGAAGTCGGCCGCGGTCCCAAGGGCCCCCGAGCCGAGCACGTCAAACCGTTGTGAACGATCGCGGCAGCGGCAATCGTTGGGAGAATAAGAAATGTCGATAGAGACACAACCGCACGAGAAAGCCGTCGAGACCGCAAGTGGTCCCATGGCACAGATGCGGCAGGTGAGAACCTGGTCGCAAATCGCGAGGCTCGCGGGCGAATCGCTGGCCGCGCTGGACTCCGGAAAGATGAAGGACTCGCGTGATCTGCTGACGGCGATCCGTGGCGTCGCTTTGAACGCTGATCGGCAAGGCGTATAAGACTCGGCCCGGGAGGCGCGTAACGCGCCTCCCGGACTTTAACGATTTCGGCCGCTATCGCCCCAGGCGTTGCTTGGGGCGGCCTCGGCTGAAAACCTTCGGGGGTCTGGCCGGTTTCTGCGGCTTGGCGGCATCGACCGATGCCGGGCTCTCCGCCGAGCCACCGGCGACGGGCAGCGTCTGGCGGATCAGCCGCTCGATCGCCTTGAGTTGCTTTCGCTCCTCGCCGTCGCAGAACGAGACGGCAAAACCGGCGGCCCCGGCGCGACCCGTGCGGCCAATCCGATGCACATAGGTCTCCGGTTCCTGCGGCATGTCGTAGTTCAACACGTGGGAGATCCCTTCCACGTCGATTCCTCGCGCCGCGATATCGGTGGCCACCAGCACGGCAAGCCGGTTCGTCTTGAAGTTCGACAAGGTCCGTTGCCGGGCGGATTGGCTCTTGTCGCCATGCATGGCGTCGGCGCGAATCCCCGCCTGGTTCAACTGCTTGGCCACGCGGTCGGCGCCCCGCTTGGTGCGGGTAAATACCAGGGCGCGGCTGACGGATCGATTGTTGAGGAAGTCGGCAAGGCAGCGGGGCTTGTTCTGCCGGGAGACAAAAACCACCGACTGCTCGATCAGCTCCGTCGTTGCCCTCACGGGAGCGATACGGACTCGGGTCGGATTGCGAAGAATCGTGCCGGCGAGATGAGCGACGGCGTCGGGCATCGTGGCGGAGAAGAGCAGCGTCTGCCGCCGTTGAGGTAGCTTGGAAACAACGCGGCGAACATCGGGGATGAAGCCCATGTCCAGCATCCGGTCGGCCTCGTCGAGCACGAACGTCTCGATCGCGTGCAGGTCGACGAATCCCTGGTTCATCAGATCCAGAAGCCGGCCGGGCGTGGCGATGAGGATGTCGATGCCGTGCTCCAGCGCCCGCACCTGCGGCTGCTGGCCAACGCCACCGAAAACAACCGTCGAACGCAGCCCCACGTGGCGGCCGTAGACACGGAAACTCTCGTGGATCTGGGCAGCCAATTCGCGGGTGGGCGAGAGTACAAGAACGCGGATGGGACGGCGGCCATGCCGCGGCGCTTCGGCCGATTCGCTCAGCCGGTGCAGGATCGGCAGCGCAAAGGCCGCGGTCTTGCCCGTGCCGGTCTGAGCGCAAGCCATCAGGTCGCGGCCTGCCAAAACATGGGGAATGGCTTCGGACTGGATGGGAGTGGGCGTGGTGTAGCTTTCGCCGGCGACGGCGCGCAGGAGAGGTTCCGAAAGCCCCAGTTGGGAAAACATCATGAAAGGTCTCTTGGGAGCAACCCAGGACCAGATGGGATCAACGCATGCCGCGCTGTTCAAAGAGCCATTGGACCTGGCAGAAATCCAATGGCCACGTCGGGCGAGAGGATTCAAGTTGGTTCAATTGTAGCATGTGCCGGCCCGACCGGCAAATAGCACGGATGGCAGAGCCGGGGCACGGGGCGCACCTTGCACTTCGCGCGGTGACGGACTTTGTGTTATCAAGAGGGGGGTAAGTCTGGGCCGTGGGATTCGGCTCATTGAGAAGATACGCAATGGAGGAGGCCAGGGATGGCAACCATCA